>NC_016027.1:1717500-1885000 GCF_000182745.2 Komagataeibacter medellinensis NBRC 3288 | reverse complement strand
CCGGCCAGAGCGGGTGATAGCCCCGTATGCGTAGTGTCCACAGTGATCCTTGAGTAGGGCGGGACACGTGAAATCCTGTCTGAACATGGGGGGACCACCCTCCAAGCCTAAATACTCCCTGGTGACCGATAGTGAACAAGTACCGTGAGGGAAAGGTGAAAAGCACCCCGACGAGGGGAGTGAAAGAGACCTGAAACCGAATGCCTACAAGCAGTCGGAGCCTCTTATGGGGTGACGGCGTACCTTTTGTATAATGGGTCAGCGAGTTTCTGTTTGCAGCAAGCTTAAGCCGTTAGGTGTAGGCGTAGCGAAAGCGAGTCTGAATAGGGCGACGAGTTGCTGGCAGAAGACCCGAAACCGAGTGATCTAGCCATGGCCAGGCTGAAGGTGCGGTAACACGCACTGGAGGGCCGAACCCACGCCTGTTGAAAAAGTCGGGGATGAGCTGTGGCTAGGGGTGAAAGGCCAATCAAACTCGGAAATAGCTGGTTCTCCGCGAAATCTATTGAGGTAGACCGTCTGGTATTACCCCGGGGGGTAGAGCACTGGATGGGCTAGGGGGGCCCAAAGCCTTACCAAACCTAACCAAACTCCGAATACCCGGAAGTATGAGCCAGGCAGACAGACAGTGGGTGCTAAGGTCCATTGTCGAGAGGGAAACAGCCCAGACCACCAGCTAAGGCCCCCAAATCGTGGCTAAGTGGGAAAGGATGTGGGGATTCCAAAACAACCAGGAGGTTGGCTTAGAAGCAGCCATCCTTTAAAGAAAGCGTAATAGCTCACTGGTCTATTAGAAACCCTGCGCCGAAAATGTAACGGGGCTCAAGCCACGTGCCGAAGCTGTGGGTGCATTCTATGAATGCGCGGTAGCGGAGCGTTCCGTAGGTCTGTGAAGGAGACGGGGTGACCCTCTCTGGAGATATCGGAAGTGCGAATGCTGACATGAGTAGCGACAAACAGTGCGAGAAACACTGTCGCCGAAAGTCCAAGGGTTCCTGCGCAAGGTTAATCCGCGCAGGGTGAGCCGGCCCCTAAGGCGAGGGCGAAAGCCGTAGTCGATGGAAACCGGGCAAATATTCCCGGGCCTGCCAGAAGTGACGAATACAATATGTTGTCGGGTCTTATCGGATTGATCCGGCTTTTGGCGTATTCCAGGAAATAGCTCTGGCATATAGACCGTACCCGAAACCGACACAGGTGGACTGGTAGAGAATACCAAGGCGCTTGAGAGAACGATGCTGAAGGAACTAGGCAAATTACTTGCGTAACTTCGGGATAAGCAAGACCCGTCAGTGGGCAACCATCGGCGGGTGGCACAGACCAGGGGGTAGCGACTGTTTAGTAAAAACACAGGGCTGTGCGAAGTCGAGAGACGACGTATACGGCCTGACGCCTGCCCGGTGCCGGAAGGTTAAGAGGAGGTGTGCAAGCACTGAATTGAAGCCCCGGTAAACGGCGGCCGTAACTATAACGGTCCTAAGGTAGCGAAATTCCTTGTCGGGTAAGTTCCGACCTGCACGAATGGCGTAACGACTTCCCCGCTGTCTCCAGCATCGGCTCAGCGAAATTGAATTCCCCGTGAAGATGCGGGGTACCCGCGGTCAGACGGAAAGACCCTATGAACCTTTACTGCAGCTTTGCAGTGGCATCAGAGACATTCTGTGTAGGATAGGTGGGAGGCTTTGAAACCGGGGCGCCAGTTCCGGTGGAGCCATCCTTGAAATACCACCCTGACTGTTTCTGATGTCTAACCGAGGCCTGTTAGCCAGGTCCGGGACCCTGCATGGTGGGCAGTTTGACTGGGGCGGTCGCCTCCCAAAGTGTAACGGAGGCGCGCGATGGTGGGCTCAGGCCGGTCGGAAACCGGCTGTCGAGTGCAATGGCATAAGCCCGCCTGACTGTGAGAGTGACAGCTCGATCAGAGACGAAAGTCGGCCATAGTGATCCGGTGGTCCCGCGTGGAAGGGCCATCGCTCAACGGATAAAAGGTACTCTAGGGATAACAGGCTGATCTCCCCCAAGAGTCCACATCGACGGGGAGGTTTGGCACCTCGATGTCGGCTCATCACATCCTGGGGCTGGAGCAGGTCCCAAGGGTTCGGCTGTTCGCCGATTAAAGTGGTACGTGAGCTGGGTTTAGAACGTCGTGAGACAGTTCGGTCCCTATCTGCCGTGGGTGTTGGAGACTTGAGAGGATTTGTCCCTAGTACGAGAGGACCGGGATGAACATACCTCTGGTGCACCGGTTGTCGCGCCAGCGGCACAGCCGGGTAGCTAAGTGTGGACGGGATAACCGCTGAAAGCATCTAAGCGGGAAACCCACCTCAAAACAAGGTCTCCCCAAGGGCCGTGATAGACCATCACGTCAATAGGCCAGGTGTGGAAGCGCAGTAATGCGTGCAGCTAACTGGTCCTAATCGCCCAATAGGCTCATTCCATAGCCCCCATAAAGGGCAACACACATGCACAGCAGTCATCCACTCTCAACACCTAACAAAAACACCAACCCATCCACATCCCTCCCCATACCGGGGAGACTAGATGACCTGGTGGCAATGGCGGGGAATGATCCACCCGATCCCATCCCGAACTCGGCCGTGAAATGCCCCAGCGCCCATGATACTGTGCCTTAAGGCACGGGAAAGTCGGTCGCCGCCAGGTCTTCCAGTCTCCCCTACAATCGCGGGGTGGAGCAGCCCGGTAGCTCGTCAGGCTCATAACCTGAAGGCCGCAGGTTCAAATCCTGCCCCCGCAACCATGAATTCCAAATAAAATCAATGACTTAAAAGGCGGCGCAAGCCGCCTTTTGGCGTTCCAGAACACCAACTGGAATCATATAGGAATCAAATCGTCTGGAATCGTCCCGAGAGCACCAAATCTTCGTCGCTTTGCGGTCAGATGAAAGCTTCCACAAATTTACGGTACGACTTTAAGAGGTCACGGGAAAGCTCGTCATCATTGAGTACGCGAGCAACCGCTACGCCTCCGATTATGAGCGCGCTAATGGCTAGCAGCCTGTCGGGTTGAAGTACCCTGTGACGGGGTGAGGTTGTAAGGTGGTGAGATGAGCAGCTTCATCCCGTTTGACCGGTCTCAGCCGTATCTTCTGCCGCCTGAGCGGACGCGCCATCCTTTGCCAGCACCGTGCTGTCGATGGAAAACATGATCGGTCTCCCAAAGACAGTGCTCGCCGACATCGGTTACGCCAGCGGGCAGGCGGTCCGGAAACTACGGGAAAAGGGCATTGATCCGCTGGTCGCCATTGGGCGGCCTTGCGCCCGCAGGTCATATGATCTCCGGCCACCTCCTGAAAACAGGGAGCCACGCCGGATAACCGAACCCTGGCGGCCTGCCATGAAGGACAGGCTGGAAACCACAGAAGCCGGAGATGTTTACAGACTACGAAAATAGACCGTTGAACCGGTCTTTGGAATTATCAAAAGTATCATGGGATTCAGAAGATTCAGTCTGCGCAGCCTTGCGAAAGTCACGACCAAATGGACCCTTGTCGTTCTTGCATACAACTGCAAAAAAATGGCGCGGCTCACGCAGCATAAGCCGGGTCAGCCTCGGTGTTATCAGTCGCAAAATGCCCAACCCGACAGGCTGCCAGTGTCCTGATCGAACTGACGGCATTAGAGCGTCAGGAACTGGAGTCTCTGGCAAGGGCGCGCAATACGGGTCAGGCGCTTGCGCGGCGAGCCCGTATTGTCCTTGCCGCAGCCGATGAGCATGAGAACAGGGCGATCCGTGACCTGACGGGCGAGGACATCAACACGGTTGGCAAATGGCGCCGACGGTTCGCGGTGGACCGTCTGGAGGGGCTTTACGATGAACCACGCCCCGGGACGCCGCGCTCGATCGGCGACGAGGAGATCGCGGAGACGATCCGCAGGACACTGGAAGAAACCCCGCGCGATGCCACGCATTGGTCACTGCGCTCGATGGTGCAGGCCGTGGGGTATGCACCGTCAACGATCCATCGAATATGGAAAGCGTTCGGGTTGTAGCCAGCCCATGCTGCCGATGCGGCCCGGTAAGATCGAGCGGCGGACACACGACTATACCCGCCACGGCACAACCTCGCTGTTTGCCGCTCTCGACATTGCCACCGGCCCCATCATTGGAAAGTGCTCTCCGAAGCACCGATCCATGGAATTCCGCAAATTCCTCGACCAGATCGAAACCAATGTGCCGACTGACCTCGATATCCATCTGGTGATGGATAACTATGCCACCCACAAGACGAAGCTGATTCGTGACTGGTTGGCCGGGCGCCCGCGCTGGCATGTTCATTTTACGCCGACCGGGGCCTCGTGGATCAATCAGGTAAAGCGGTTTTTTGCTCTCGTCACTGAAAAGCAGATCAGGCACAGCATTCACCGTTCGACCGAGGCCCTGGAGGCCGACATCAGGGCTGTCATCGTCGCTCATAACGAACAGCCCAAGCCCTTCAAATGGACCAGGTCCGCTGACGACATCCTACAGGCCGTCAAGCGATTCTGCCTCCGTACTACCAAAATCAGCAAAACTTCAGAATCAGGACACTAGGGCCTGTTAGACCTTGATATAATCTGCTGTAGCAGCGATGAGGATGACGGAGAGGCAGGATGCGGCGGTTTTCTCATATCGGGTCGCGACAGCCCGCCACTCCTTGAGTCTTGCCCACAGGTTTTCGACCAGATGCCGGTGTCTGTAAGCCCATTTGGGACAAGCGACTTCCGGATCATTCTTCCTTGGCGGGATGACAGGACGAGATCCACGGTTCCAAAGATCTTCACGAAATTTATGTGAGGCATACCCACGATCACAGACGACATAGATTAGTGGGTATGGCAGAGCGTCAAGCAGGGCATAGGCACACGGTAATTCATGTGCCTGTCCGGGTGCCAGCGTAAAGGACAGTGCCCTGCCATGACTGTCCGCAGCTACGCAGACCTTGGTGCCAAACCCTCCACGTGAGCGGCCAAAAGCCTCACGATCCTTTCGGCGTTCTCTATGCCCTCTTTTTTAGCCGCTCCGGCCGCCTTATGATGGGCACGGATTGTCGTGCCATCAAGAAAGACCATGCCGAGGTCTTGATCCCTGTCTTTGACCTTTTCAAAGAGGCGCTGCCACACACCGGGCTTCGACCATCGAATGAACAACTGTGCAGCAATCCACCAGGGACCAAACTCTGATGGTAAGGCACGCCACTTCGCGCCGTTCTGATGGCGCCAGAAAATCGCGGATATCGTCCGTCGAAGGTTCTTTGGTGGGGTCTTGCCCTTCGGACGGACTTCCTCGATCAAAGGCTCCCAGACGGACCATGCGGTATCGGAAAAGGCAGACTGCATCATGCTCATCATAAACAGCTATGCAATCCGTTCCGTCATTCAAGGCATAACAGGCCCTAGCTCAGGAGCAGAAAGGCCACGAGCACCCAGAACGGCACACTCAACGCAAGACCGAATATAATGCCCCTAACCGGGCTGTGTACAGTGGGAATGTCCGAACGCACAGGACGGTCATCATGCTGATGCACCGTATCTGACAGGACAATACTATCAAACGCCATGACCTTGGCCTTCAAATGGATGGTAGGGAAAATTTCTGAATTCGGGCACCGGTGCCGCAATAGTGCGCCTTAAAAAGAACACGATCTTCTGTCAATAGGTATGTAAAGTATTCGCTTTTTTTCTGCGATTTAAAATGTAGCACAGTTTACAGCGCAAGATATATGATATTGATATAAACCATGTGAAATAAAATAGAGGGATCGAAGAATCGTTGATTGATGTGTCCGGCTTATGATTTCAGGCTTTTATGGAAAAAAGAGTTTGGGGCTGGCATAGGTAAGCATTGTTTGCGACGGTTCACGTGGGCAGTTTAGCCCATTGAGTGAGAGTTTTCAGAAGTTTTGCAGGTGAGCGGATGTTGAAGCGCCACTCGTACTCGGCCAGGAATAGATGGAAGTCCTTGCGTGGTATTCCATTGTATTGCCGCAGATGCCGCTTCGCCTGACTCCAGAAATTCTCGATACCGTTGATATGGTTTCTGCCCAGGGCAAGATGCCTGCTGTGGGGAATGCGTTCGTGATGAAATTCCGAGACATCCAGCTTGTCGTAAGCATGCCAGGAATCGCTGTAAACGATTGAATCCGGCTGTACTTTATTTCGAATGATCGACATCAGTGTTTGATGTCCAGCGTCAGGAATCATGACGGCATGGACACGGTCATGTCGTTTCAGCAGGCCAAAGACGGCCACTTTTCCGGCAGTGCCCCGGCCCCGTTTTCCTTTGCGATGTCCACCGGAATAGCGTAACCGGCCGTTTGAGGCCGCCTTATGATTGAGGATTGTGACTGGTAACTTACCGTCGTTAACGACGTCGTTAACGACGTCGTTATTGACGTCATTTGAGAGGTAAGAATGACCCAGGAAATCCTGATTGGCGTTGAACGCCGCCGCCGCTGGTCGGATGAACGGAAGCTGGCGATACTGGCTGAAGTTGGTGTGGATGGAGCAAGTGTATCGGATGTGGCACGTCGACATGACCTGACCCGCCAACATCTTTACCAATGGCGGACGTCATTCCGTCAAAGACTATCTTCCCCAGATCAGTCTGTGGCGTTTGTTCCTGTTGCTTCAGTGACGACACCTGCTGTGGCATCTGGCGGTGATCCTGACGAACTGGCCATAGTGCTGCGCAATGGCCGTAGTATCAGGGTGACGGGACATCCTGCCGAAGATCTTCTGGCCCGGGTCATCCGGATTGCGGAGACGGCATGATTGGCGTGGGCAACGGCGTGCGTGTCTATCTGGCCTGCGGGGTGACCGATATGCGCAAGGGCATATCGGGTCTGGCAGCACTGGCACAGGACGTGCTGCGTCAGAACCCGACATCAGGGGCGCTCTTTGCCTTTCGTGGTCGCCGTGGGGACAGGATCAAGCTTCTGATGTGGGACGGTCAGGGGTTCTGTCTTTATTACAAGGTGCTTGAGAAGGGACGTTTTCCATGGCCGTCTCCGGCAGAGGGCGTTGCACGCCTGACGACAGCACAGATGGCCATGCTGTGGGAAGGCATGGAGTGGAGACGCCCTTCCTGGTCTGCACCACCGTCTCGCGTGGCCTGATTTTTATGGCGTGAGAGTGCAGAACATTTTGAATTTTCTTAGGTTTTCTGCTATTTTTTCATAATGACGTCTGCACCTGCGGTCCTGCCTGATGATCCGGATACCCTGAGGGAAATGATTGTTTCCCTGCAGACCGAAGTGGCTCGGCTTTCTGCGTCAGCCCGTGCGTATGAAGCTCTTGTCCAGTCTCTCAAAATCCGGATCGCACGTCTTCAGAAACAGAAATTCGGGGCCAGTTCAGAAAAGATAGACCGTGAGATTGAACAACTCGAACTGCTCCTTGAAGATGTAAAAATCGCCATCGCGGCAGCCGATCCTTCTCCTGATATCAGGGAGCATGATGTCAGCGATGATGCACTCTCTCCCCCACGGCAGCGTGGCAAACCAAAGGTTTCTGACACGACACCACGGGAGCGTATTGTTCTCGACCCAGGTGAGGCCTGTCCTGCCTGTGGCGGTCCCCTGCGTCTTGTAGGCGAAGATGTCACCGAAATACTGGACTTTATTGCGGCAAAACTGAAAGTTGTCGAAACGGCACGGCTGAAGAAATCCTGCCGTCACTGCGAAACACTGGTGCAGCCTGAAGCACCGTCGCGCCCTGTCCCACGGGGGATGGCTGGCACCGGGCTTTTAGCCCATATCCTGGTCTCGAAATTCGATGACCACATTCCGCTTTATCGTCAGAATGAGATCTTTGCCCGTCAGGGTGTGGACATTCCCCGTTCAACCCTGATCGACTGGTGTGGTCAGGCCGTTGCCGTTCTGCGTCCTCTGACAGATCTGATCCGTCAGGATGTCGTAAAGGCAGACCTGCTACATGCTGATGATACACCCATCCAGGTTCTTGACCCCCGTCTGCGTCAGGCTGGCAAACCCCGGGGCGTGAAGGAAGGGCGGATCTGGAGCTATCTGCGCGATCCCCGCCCATGGGGAGGGAGTGATCCGCCCGCCGTGGCCTACTGGTTCTCTCCCGATCGCAAGGGGATCAATCCCCAGACCCATCTGGCACAGTTCCGGGGCATTCTGCAGGCTGACGCCTACGCCGGGTTCAGGGATCTGTATAAACCAGACGCAACAGGAACCGTGCACGTGCGCGAAGCGGCCTGCTGGGCTCATCTCCGCCGGGCCTTCCATGATGTCTGGAAGGGCAGTGATTCGACAATCGCAAGGGAAGCACTTGAACAGATCGGAGAGCTCTACGATATCGAGCGCCAGATCACCGGACACCCGGCCCCGTATCGTCTGGCTGTCCGACAGGAACAAAGCCGCCCCCGTGTCACAGCATTCCACGCATGGTGCGAAACACAGCTTGCCCGTATCCCTGGAAAGGGGGAACTGGCAAAAGCGATCCGTTATGCGCTCAACCGGTGGAAGGCCTTTACCCTGTTCCTCGAAGATGGTCGTGTCGCCATCGACAACAATCCTGCCGAACGCGCCATACGGCCCGTATGCGTGGGGCGAAAAAATTATCTCTTTGCCGGATCCGACACCGGGGGCGACAACATCGCTGATGCCATGACGCTTATCGAAAGCGCAAAACTCTCCCGGCTTAATCCGCACGATTACCTCGCCGACGTCCTGGCCCGTATCAACGAGCACAAGATCAACCGGCTCCACGAACTGTTGCCATGGAACTGGAAACCCGTGAATACACTGCACAGACAGGCCGCATAATCAAGGCGGCCCAGAGCGGCCGGTTACGGAATAGCTCTCGTCGACTTCGATTTCACCCGAGATCGGTGCCTCATGAGCAATCTGTTCCGCGATGATCTCTCGTAATTTCTGGGAATACAGGGTCTCTGTATTACGATTGGCGCCTACAGGTTCGGCGGCGCTCCGGGCGGGCATGCCCGCAACGAAGTGCTCCAGAAGGCGTTTTTGGGTGCTGACAGTCAGCCGACTGCGACGACGTGCTTTCATATGATATATCATACCAAAGGATGTAGCCCCTGACTCGTATGTGAAGAGACGAATGGAGTTGGCTCTGTTTCTCTTGCTGCGGAAGAACCTGGCTGATGACGAGGGCGGTGAAGCTACGGGATGACTATTCGGCCTCTGAATTGAGGCGGCTTGCGGCGCGCAGTCGGCATGCGAACACTGCGCGCCGGCTTCTGGCCCTGGCGGCAAACCGCACCGATGCAGCCCGCGTAGGGGGCATGGACCGCCAGACATTGCGAGACTGGGTTCACCGTTTCAATACCGGAGGGCCCGATGGCCTGCGCGACCATCAGCACGCGGGGCCGGCCTGCAGTCTGAATGCCGCCCGACAGGCCGAATTGAAGGCTCTGGTCGAGGCGGGTCCGGATCGGCAGCGCGATGGCGTGGTGCGCGAGACTGTGTAGAATTTTGTGCGGTGCCATTTTTTCAGGCCATTGGGAAACGATCATCGAACATGATAGCGAGCTGGCATCTGACAGCGTACCATTCGCGCACTGAGCGCTTCCACTGTGCTGAGGTAGCATTGAGCGCCAGGTAAATCAATTTTGCTGCGGCCTCTTCACTGGGGAAATGGCCGCGGGTGCGCACGGCACGACGGATCTTTGAGTTCAGGGCCTCAATGGCATTTGTTGTGTAAATCAACCTGCGCACTTCTGGAGGATAATCGAGGAACGGAATGACCTCATTCCATGCCCTGCGCCAACTGGGCGCGATGGCCGGGTATTGTCTGCCCAGATCGCTTTCTTCGAACCCGCCGAGGGCTGCCTCGGCCTCTGTGGCGTCCACTGCTGTATAGATTGCCTTGAGAGCTGTGGCGATGGCCTTGCGGTCCTTGTAGCTGGCAAAGCTCATGGAATGACGCAGCAGATGAACGATACACGTCTGAATGCGGGTTCTGGGGAAGACCGCCTCAATGGCCTGCGGAAAGCCCTTCAGCCCGTCGACTACGGCGATCAGGATGTCCTGCACACCCCGATTGCGCAGGTCGCTGAGGACCTTGGCCCAGAATTTGGCCCCTTCATTCGCCTGGAACCACAGCCCCAGAACGTCCCGTGTGCCGTCAGGCAGGATCGCGAGCGCCACGAAGACAGCCTTGTTCGAGACAGTCCCATCACTGCGGATATTGACCCGGATCGCGTCCATGAAGACGATCGGGTAGCAGGGTTCCAGCGGACGGTTCTGCCAGGCGGCGACCTCCTCCATCACGGCGTCGGTAATCGCGGAAATGAGGCTCGGGGAGGCCTCAACGCCATAGATTTCTTCAATATGCCCCTGGATTTCGCGGGTTGTCAGACCTCGGGCATACATGCTGATGATCTTGCGGTCGAACTCGGGAAAGCGACGCTGATACTTTGCAATCAACATCGGATCAAACGTACCGTTCCGATCCCGGGGAATATCCAGAACAACCTTGCCGCTCTGTGTCGTCACGGTCTTCTGGCTATTGCCGTTTCTGCGGTTGGGCGGCTGATTATCCTCAGCAGAGGCGCCATCGGCGCGCTCCTCATCAAGATGAAGTGTCATCTCCGTGTTGAGCGCCCGCTCCGCCAGAGCCTTCGTCAATTCCGAGAGTATGCCGCTTTTGCCAAACAGGTCGCCCGGTGAACGACCTTCCATCAGACGGTCCAGAAGATCTTTATCAATGCTCATGCGGGGGCTCCTCTTCGAGCAGATTATCACCGCACCGCACAAAATTCAGGATAGTCCCTGGTGCGCTGGCGCCGCGTCGATCTGCAACGCGTGATTGAAGAGCGCTTCGGTGTCACCTATCATGAGCGTCACGTATCCACCCTGCTGAAACGGCCTGGTTTTTCCCATGTCAGCGCCCGGCCGCGTCATCCGGGGCAGGATCCTGCCGTCATGGAGGCATTCAAAAAACTTCCCTCGCATCCCGAGCGCCCACATCGCCATCTGCCAAAGGGAAAGCCGATCGAGATCTGGTTCCAGGACGAGGCCCGGATCGGCCAGAAGAACGGCATCGTCCGGCAATGAGCCCGACGCGGCACGCGGCCACGCCAGCCGGCCAACCAGCGCTACGACAATGCCTGGCTGTTCGGGGCGATCTGCCCGGCGCGCGGCAAGGCCGCTGGCTTGGCGCTTCCATTCACCGGCACGGCCAGCCTGCAACTGCATATCGAGGAAATCTCGCGTTGCGTGGCACGAAACGTCCACGCGGTTGTCTTGCTCGATCGCGCCGGATGGCATACTACGCCCAGGCTCAAAATGCCCCACAATGTCAGCCTGATCTTCCTGCCGTCCCGTGCTCCCGAACTGAACCCGGTCGAGAATATCTGGCAGTTCCTACGTGCCAACTGGTTGTCCAATACCGTCTTTGACGGCATCAAGCACATCATCGATGCCGCCTGTTCCGCCTGGAACAACCTTGCCGATCTGCCGGAAACCATCCGATCCATCAGTCTCAGAAAGTGGGATCATACAGGTCAGTCTCTCTGCGACGCTTTGGGCAATCCGGTGGAACTCGGCATCACACCGTGACAGGATGCCGAATATAACCCAGGCGGAACCCCTTCTGGAAAACATCGACCCGGATGCTTTCCTTGCTGACAGGGCGTATGACGCGGACAGGTTGATCGATCGGCTGATACAGCGCGGGATTACCCCGATCATCCCGCCAGAACGCAACAGAACGACACGACGGAAAACCGATTTTTCTCTCTACCGCGAACGGAACCTTGTTGAGAGGTTCTTCAATAAACTCAAGCCGTTTCGCGCTATCGCAACCCGCTACGATAAACTGAAATCGACCTTCCTTGCAGCCGTGCAGTTCGCCTCAATCATCATCCTGTTTAACTGACGACACGCCATAGCGGAAATAAAAAATATTAGTTCATACCGAAATCAACTCCTGCAAATACGCCCGCTCCAGCTCCTGGCGTTTCTGCCGCAGCATCATGATTTGTTGCTGTATAGGCTGGTATAACTGCCGAAGCATAATGCGTGTTTGTTAAATTATTTCCAGAGATATAGACATCTATATCTTTATTTTTGCCAGGAAACTTATAACCAAAGGTTACATTAAATATATGATAGGGCGCAGCCTTGGCTTGATTATCGTATGACGCATAAACTGACGACGAGACCTGCGTGCTAAAAGCTGCATATATCCCATTAGCAAGGTCTAAATGAATCGTACCTTGATAAAAGTGCTTTGGTATTCCGGGCAGATAATTGTGCCTAAACATAACGTCATGATTATAACGAAAATCAGAATATGTATACGATTGTATAAGTTTTATTTTATTTTTTCCATGATGCCATAGCGTTGTATCAGAACCAAATTCAAGACCCTGATGTGTTGTTGGACTGGCATTGTTATAATTAGATGTCATATATTTGGCAGATTGTGCTGTCATAACACTTAAAAGTTCATTTTTTACAGAAGAATGATAATATCCTGCTGTCCAATTTGTATTGAATATTTTTCCACTAATTCCGAATTCAAATGTTGTTGCTCGTTGCATATGCATATTATCCCAACTGCCATTCAAATTGGCGGCAGGACCAGAAGCATATGGCTCAACTCCAGATGCACTATATGTAGCACCATTCAAAAGCTGCCATTCATTTGCCGGCTGCAGGCTTCGCGTTACATTTCCATAAATTTGCAAGGAGGGTGTAATTACGTATCGGAATCCACCACGTGGTGCAAAATTTACCGATGACTGGTGTAAGGTGTCTTGTGTAGGGTATGTTAATGAACCGCCTTTTTGAATAAAAGCCAATGCTCCTGCTGCTGTAATATAAAAATTATGGAATACCTCAGTTGTATTACTAAGATGAAAATAATTTTCTGTTCCTATAAAATTAGCATGTCTAACGGTAGCCCCCATCGCCGGATTTGTCGCAACTTGGCTAGGTATTCTGACCATGTCTGACTCCTGTGCGCTCAAATCACTTGTGGTATAAATTCCAAAATTTGTATCACTTTTGTGATCATATAGATAATCAGTTCGTGTATAGTCTATTGTCCCCGTTGCAAATTTGTAGTTAAAAATATTCGCAATTGGCCCATTTTCATGATGCATGGGGGAATCCAAGTAAGCAAAACCAATGATAATTTTTGATTTGTCATCAATCTTTATTGTAAGGCGATCTGCTAGAAATTTTGTTCCCGGCTTTACGGTTTGCGTTCCTGTAAAGCCCACTTCTGCTTGCCGAGGATCGGCAGCAATCTGTGCACGCGTTAAGTAACCAGGATAACCATTATCAACCTGCCGGTAACGGAAAAAAATTCTATTATCTATACGGTCATTAAATTTATAACCATAATTAAAATTTACTCCAAAACTTGTGGATTTTGTGTTTTGTTGGTATCCCGCTCCGTAGGAGTTTGTTACGCTTATGTAGTAGTCAGATTTTCCTATAACTTTACCCGAACTAATTTGTTCTTTTATATATCCAAAACTACCTGCTTCTACTCGGGCTTGATATAAACGTGAATCGTATCCTGTATTAGTCACATAATTTATAGCGCCTCCAAGTTGAAGTGCACCAAAATCAAAACCATTCCCTCCTCTATATACTTCTGTATAACGTGTGCCTAATGGTTCCCATAATTCATAAATAGTTCCAGTTGGTGTAGTCAAAGGTATCCCATCAAATAAGAATGTCATTCCTGAACGCACATAATTTACGCCCGTTTGTATTCCAGAACCACGTATTGAAATACGAATTGAGTCACCCCCATTTGTAGATTGAGCAAACACACCGGGCTGATAGGCTAATGCATCTGCATTTGTTGCATTCCTTCCTTTTAATATATCTTTTGCATCAATAAAGCTTGTTCCTCCCGGAACTTTCCGTAAATTTTCTTTTGCAACTTCAATTGATGTTAATCTCTTTCGAGATACATGAATATTTTCTACAGTATCATGTTTATTTTCATTTATATTTTTTTCGTCTTCAGCATGAGATGTTTCTAAATTGAAAGAAAATATAATGAATACGGAAATGTATATTATTCCTGTTCTATTATTCTTCACATACCTGATCAGCATGACATCCCCTTAGTGATATTCATATATCACGAATAATATCGCATATATTTTCACTAGAAAACCACTTATGATGTAGTATGTTTATATTGCACATAAATGTTGCATATGTGGTACTATTTACACGTTGTTTTTAGTTAATAAAATACGGAATTATAGATATGCGGAAATTTAACTATAGGGAGAAATATCTCTCCGCCATACCCTGTTTCTTGGGTTATGACGTTTTGATTGATGTAAATCGGCACTCAAAAATAGGTGGAGGGTTCTACGTGTTTAGGGCCCGTTATGGCTTGACCGCAGTCTGAGGCGGCAGCGATATGGATGACCGCGAGGAACGACGTTGCTGTTTTTTCGTATCTGGTTGCGATAGCGCGCCATCCCGTGAGGCGAGCCCGGAGGTTCTCAACGGGATGCCGGCACCGATAGACCCATTTTGGGCAGGCGACCGCCCCATCGCATCGTTTCGCAGGAATGGCGGGCCGGGCTCCCATGTCCCATATCCGTTCACGAAAGGCGTTTGACGCGTAACCCCTGTCCGCCACGACCCATAGGGGAATGGCGAGTATGGCTGGCGCCAGAGGCAGTTCATGAGCCTGTCCGGGGGGCAGCGCAAAACCAAAGGCTTTTGCCATGGCCATCCGCGATCACGCAGACTTTCGAGCCGTAACCGCCGTGAGGGCGGCCAGGTGCTTCACGATGGTCTCGCTCTTCGAAAGAGGCCCCTTTTTTTAGGCTCCCACCGCTTTATGGTGAGCCCTGATGTTCGCGCCATCCAGAAAAGTCATTCCGAACGCCACTCCGTGTTGTTCCTGAACCCGTTCGAACAGGCGTTTCCATACGCCGGGTTTCGCCCAGCGGATGAAAAGCTGTGCTGCCCGCCACCACGGACCCAGTTCAGCGGGAATGCTCCGCCATTTCGCACCATTCTCATGGCGCCAGAAAATCGCTGCTATCGTGCGTCGCGGATCATGGGGCGGCGTCTTGCCTCGTGAGCGAACCGCCTCAATCAGAGGTTCTTCCCAGATCGCCCATGTCTCATTCGTAAAAGTGCCTGTTCCGTCTCCTTCTTTCCTCCCTATAATATGGGAAGAATTTTAAGATCTAATAGACCCTAGGCTCAGGACCCATTGATTTGTGTAGGGAATTTTGCTTCAGGTTCTGCAAGGAGACTGAAGATGAGTGACCTGTTTTGGCTGACGGATGAACAGATGGAGCGTCTGCGGCCGTTCTTTCCCAAGAGCCATGGTAAACCGCGCGTTGATGACCGCCGCGTGCTGAGCGGCATCATTTTTGTGAACCGCAATGGTATGCGCTGGCGTGATGCGCCCCGGGAATACGGTCCGCACAAGACGCTCTACAACCGTTGGAAGCGTTGGGGCGACATGGGCATTTTCATGCGGATGATGGATGGCCTGTCTGCCGCGAAGGCTGAGCCTCAGACTATTATGATTGATGCGACCTATCTCAAGGCACACCGCACGGCTTCAAGCCTGCGGTTAAAAAAGGGGATCCAGGCCGCCTGATCGGACGCACTAAAGGGGGCATGAACACCAAGCTGCATGCGGTCACCGATCAGAACGGACGACCGCTGAGCTTCTTTATGACAGCCGGACAGATCAGTGATTACACCGGAGCTTCTGCTCTGCTGGACAACCTTCCCATGGCACAGTGGTTGCTGGCGGATCGGGGTTATGATGCTGACTGGTTCCGGGATGCCCTGGAGGAAAAAGGGATCAGGCCCTGCATTCCGGGAAGAATATCCCGCGGAAAACCAGTCAAATACGACAAGCGAAAATACAAAAGACGCAACCGCATCGAAATCATGTTCGGCCGCCTCAAGGACTGGCGGCGGGTCGCAACACGCTATGACAGATGCCCGAACGTCTTCTTCTCAGCCATCTGTCTCGCTGCAACCGTCATCTTCTGGCTATGAGTCCTGAGCCTAAACACCTAGGGTACCCCACATCGTATAAGGGTTGAAGGCATGCCCGGACTACAATCGGTGTGGGTATGCAACATTTTTCCTGTGTCTGCGTTTGGGTCGAAGCAAAAATCCGGTTGTCCAGACGGTTACCATTTATAAAAATCGTACAGATGGTATGCAGGATCATATAGCATGGGCTGCGCCCTCTCTCCCCTCATGCAATGAGACGGGGTGTTCCCAGACGCCAAGTAGCAGGAGAAACATGATCATTGATCAATATCGTTCCAGACACGATTGTTCCTCAATGGCAGGCCTGACCCGTCGGGGTGTCGGATGGATGGCCGTGCTGCTGGCACTACTGATGGGGCTGTCGGGATGCGGTTATACGGATTCACGTGCGGCACACCGTGCCCAGATGACCATGATCGGCATAAGCAGCGAGGACGTGCAGACCTGTGTGGGTATTCCAGACAAGATAAAGAAATTAAACGATAATACTCAGATATTCGAGTATACGCGCACCCTCAATATCCCTTCTACCAACGATTCCACCCTTATCCCGCTACAGACGCTCGTCAACCTGACCGAAACCGCCCTTGGTGGTGCGGGAAAGACCTGTGTAGCCGATATCCGTTTTGACAATGATAAGGTGACGCAGGTGCATTATAGTGGCGATGATGATGAGATCATCGGTACGGATGGCGTCTGTTCCATTGTTGTGCGCGGTTGCATACGCCAACCCCTGCCCACCATGAAACATGTTCGGAAGGGGCCGTTCGGACCGATTTCCGGTTTCTATTCACCCCGGATCAAGGAAGAATCCGAGCCTGCCGCCGTCTTGAACCCGAGACCATCCGTGCCCGTTACACCTGTAGCCGCACCTGCCATGGTCCCAGCAGGCGACTAGATATGCGCTAGCCTGCCGCTATTCAGGTGTATGTTATTGTTTCGTAGTGGTGGTGTGACGTTACCTCCCTGGCCCTGCATCCTGCCGGTTGGGCAGGGAACAGGGTCATAAGGGTGACGATGGCGTTATTCTGCCGATTTGCGGCCAAACACGAAGCTGCCGACCGAGAAGGCAGCAAGGATAAGGAGCCCGAATACCTTGCAGTAGGTCGGGATCTTCTTTTCATGCAGGCGGACCTCACCCTTCAGCCCCGCCAGATGTTCCGCAATCTGCTTGTGCAGGTCGGCCTTGTGCGTGTGCAGGGATTTTTCAACGCTCTTGGCAATTTCCTGAATGTCTTCAGGACTCAGTTTGCTAAGGTTTTCAGCGGTGCTCATGATGCAATATGTCCTGTCCGGTTCTGGTCCTACCCGCCCTGTCAGGCGGGCATCATACATCTAAGGTCGGTACCGGACCGATCATTTTCAAGGGATGGCATAAAACCGTGCCGCCTATAATACCGGCCCTACCATGGCCAGTACGTTGTTCCACAATACGCGATATGCGGACCAGTGCTGGACATCCTCCAGCGTGACGGGCCGTGAGGCATCGGTATAGCTCTGCTGGCGGGCGTGGATGGTGGTGGTGAAGGTCTGATCCACGAGCAGGATGTTGTTTTCAAAATTCAGGTCAAAGCTACGTCTGTCCAGATTGGCCGAGCCGATCATGGTCATGTGTCCGTCCACCGTAAGTGCCTTGGTATGTAGCAGGCCATGCGGATATTCGTACAGGGTTACCCCAGCCTCCAGCAGTTCTCGGTAATAGCTGCGGCTTGCACCTGCCACGATCCATGAATCATTGTGCTGGGGCACGGTCAGGGTTGTTTTCACGCCTCGCCGGGCGGCGGCGCATAGAGCGGCCTGTATGGGTTCGTCCGGTACGTAATAGGGGGTGGTGATGGTCAGTTCCCGCGCAGCCGCATTCATGAGGGAGACGAACACTTCGGGCATGGCTGCGTAGCGCACGGCAGCACTGGTTCCAATGACCTGCGCTACAAATCCCTCGCCCCCCGGTATGGGAGCATGGGCCAGCAGGGGGGTCAGGTCCTCGTTGGTATGGGCGGTCCAGTCGGTGGCGAAAAGATGCTGGTTCTGCAGTACGATCGGGCCTTCAAACCGGGCGACAAGGTCAACCCATGGCGCGAAGCGTGCCTTCACCCGAAAGGCGGCATCGGCGCAGTTCTGGCTGCCGCAATAGGTAATGCGACTGTCAATCACCACGATCTTGCGGTGGTTGCGCATGTCGAACCGCCCGCGAAAGGGACGTTGCAGCGGGTTGCCAATGGGCAGAGCACGTACCACGCGCACGCCTGCGGCTGCCATATCGGTCCAGTGGCGGCTATGGACAAGTCGGCGGGAGCCAAGGTCGTCCGCCATGACCCGGCACGTAATACCCCGTAGTGCAGCGCGCTTCAGCGCCGCGACAACCTTCATGCCGTTATTGTCGGCCAGCCAGATATAGAAGCTGATATGCACATGCGCCTGTGCTGCATCAATATCGGCTACGATCGCATCAATCGCCGCATCCGAATCGGCCATCAGGCTGGCGCGGTTGCTGCCCATGGGCGGATAGCCGCTGATGGACTGCCCCACCCGGAACAGCGGGGCCAGGCGAGGGTGCAGGCCAAAGTCCTGCTCAGCGTCGATCAGGGCTTCGCTGGTCTTGCCGGGAATGGGCAGTTGCTGGATCGCGCGGCGGATGCGCTCCATGATGCGCCAGTTGAGATGGGTCTCCCCCAGCAGCAGGTAGGCCAGCATGCCCACAATGGGCAGCGAGCCGATAATGGCCACCCAGGCCACGCGGGAGGCGGGTTGCCGATGTGGTCGCAGCAGTACCCGCACGATGAACAGGATCTGAAACCCGATGGTGGCGGTTGCACCCACCCAACCCCATTGTATAGCCAGTTTCCGTGTCCCACTTGCCTGAAAGGAAGCAGCGTATCGCCTTGAGGCAGGGGCGACAACCGTCCCCGCCAGACCGGCGGTGTTGCCTATGTCGTGTGCGGGCCGGTTGCTAGAGGCATAGGCGCTTGCTCATCCATTGCCGTACGGGCCGCAGCAATGGCGGTATGGAGTTGGACATGGATGTTGCACGCCTCCACCACGGGAGTAATGCGGTGGCGGTCCATGTCGGCGCGTAGGTAGGGGCTGACCCGCCCGAAAATGACATGCGTGCCCCCCTGCCGCAGCATGGTGAACAGGTCGCGCAGGTCGCTGGCGGCGGAAAAGTCGATATCGGTAATGGCGCTGGCATCAATCACCAGGCAGGAAACGGGGGTGGGTGCATGGTCCACCAGCAATCGCACATCGCGCCCGAAGCGGGCGGAATTGGCATAGAACAGGTCGGCACAGAAACGGTAGACAACCAGCCCCGGTGCCGTTTCCTGCCCGGCTGCTACGTCAAAGGGTTCCAGCAGGCCGGAATGCGGGTCATGGCGCAGGATCATGGTGTGGGGTTCGTAACTATGGCGCACATGCCGAAATAGCGAGAGCGCAATGGCCAGGAAAATACCCTGCTCCACCCCGATGCCCACCACGGCGGCCGCCGTGACCAGTGCCAGGCCGTATTCGCCGGGGCTTTCACGCCATATGGCACGCAATGCCCGCAGGTCGATCATGCCAAGTGCCACGGTAAAGACGATGGCGGCCAGCACGCAGCGCGGCAGATACTGTAGCGGTCCGGTCAGGAACAGCAGCACAAGCATCGTTACCCCGGCAAAGGTGACCTGGGCCAACTGGCTATGCGCGCCCGCGCGCACCGCCATGGCGGTCTGGGTCGGGCTGCCATTGACGGTAAAGGTCCCGCTCAGCCCCGCCACCGCGTTGGCGGCGCACAGGCCCAGTATGTCGGCATTGTCATTGACCGGATCATGGAAGCGCAGGGCAAAGGCGCGTGATGTTGCCGCACTTTGTGCAATGATGACAAACACGCACGATGTGGCGACCGGCAGCAGTGCCAGCATGTCGTTCCACGCCACGCGCGGCAGGTGCAGGCGCGGCAGGCCGCTTTCAATCGGGCCGATGGTCGCAATGCCGTAGTGAGAAAGGCCCAGCGTGGCGCTGGCCACGATCGCGCCCACGACCATGGCCAGTGGCAGGGGGGCGCGCGGCGCCAGACGTTCCCCCACTATGATCGCGCTGGCAACGGCTGTGGAAAGTAGCACGGTGGGCAGGCTGGCCTGTGGCAGGTGGACCAGGATCTGCGCCAGTTGCACCACGGTATTGTGTGCGGTGACCGTGATGCCCAGCATGTCGCGTAGCATGGCTAGGGCTACCTGCACCCCTACGCCGGCCAGAAAGCCGACCAGCACCGTACGGGAGAGGAAGTCCGCCAGAAAGCCGAGGCGGAATAGCCGCGCCACCAGCAGGAAGGCAGCACTGAGCAGGGCAACCATGCTGACCAACGCCATGTAGTAAGCGCTTCCCGGCGTGGCCATCTTTTCCAGTGCACTGGAAAAGATGGCAGCCGTGGCCGAGTCCGCCGCCACCACAAGGTGCCGCGATGCCCCGAATCCGGCAAATGCCACCAATGGCAGCAATACGGTGTACAGCCCCGTTACAGTAGGCATGGCGGCGATGCGGGTATAGCCCAGCACCTGCGGAATGTTCATGGACGCCAGCGATAGGCCCGCCACGACATCGCGCATCCGGGCCCGCATCCCGCCGCCCGATGGGGGCGCCCCGGCACATGTGTGTGGCTGCGTATCGTTCGTCCCGGTCTGCATCGTGCCTACCACCATTCCTTTCGCGGTACCGTGCCACCGGGGTCATCCGGTTGCTCGTGCCGGACATATCCGCAAACGGGCTGCCCGTGGCAAGGGTGCGTGCAGGGTACCGGCCATGCTCTGTGGCCGTGTGCCGGGGTGGGCGGGGTTACTGCAGGTGTTCGCTCTCTTCATCCATGTTGTTCAGCAAGGCTTGCATCAGCCCCTGATGCGTGCGGAGCAGGGTGACGTTATCGGGATCAAGGGCCGGGATGTTTTTGCCCCGTGCCCCGGTGTCGTTCAGTCGTTCGGCGGTCATCTGGAATGCGGTGATACTCATCACGAAATCCCGCGCCGACAGGCCATACTGTTGCAGCAGCGCCTGAAGTTCCGGCATGGCTTCGGTGCGCCGTATGGTGGTGGCCAGTGTCATGTTCGTGGTCTGGGTGGGCGGGATGATGTGGGCCACCCTGATCTGCCGGGTCAGGGGGAGCATGTGGGCAAAGAAATCCTTGGGCAGTTTGTACTGCGCCACGGCGCGTATGTCCTGCTGGATCGCCTCATGCACCATACGTTCAAGCTCCGCCTTCTGTTCCGCCGTAGGGCCATGCTGGGGGGCCTGCTGGTCCGTCTGCTGGGCGGTGGCATGGGGCACGATGGTCAGGCCAAGCAGGCAGGCCGCAACCCCAAGCAGGGTATGCAGGCGGGTGGAGCGCATGGCGGGTGGTTCCATCTTGTCCTCGTCCGGTTCTGTCAGGTGCGCTGGTGGGCGTCGTACTGACAGCTCTCGTAACGATTGTGCTGGATGGGTCCTGTCAGTCAATACGGCATCTGTCTGCTGGCCATGCGGGTCAAGAAGAGCGTAACCGCTCTGGAACAGTGCCGTCTGCCGGGACAGGATGAAAACCTGCATCCGCGCTGCGGCCCGGTTTGTGGCCTCGGATATTGGAAATAGCCATGAAGCAGGTAAACAACTCATATGGCATGGGCTTGAGGCAGGATCGCACCTGTGGGGTCATATGCCTGCGGTATGCCCTTGACTGCTGCGCAACCTGCTGAGGGAGTGCACGGACAGTTCGTCTCACCGCGACGGCAGCGTTTCTCTATCACGTGGCACCTGTGGTACCAGTGGGAAAAGGACTGTTTTCTGCTATTTTTTGGAAATTAATGGCGGACTCGAAATCCACCTAACTGCTGTTCCTGATTGTGTCAGGATATCCAATTAATGCACTGTTTCATATGGATATAATTTCTACCCTGTTCCCTCGCGTATCTCAGTGTATCCCACGATAACAATTTCTATCGTGGGTCTCATCATGGGTTTGGTATCATGGGTCTGATAAATCGATTCGTTTTCCAAACCCCAGACCGCAGGATTTGCCGTGCCCCGTATCAGCCATAACCGCCTGTCTGCTCGTGCCGTTGCGTCACTTAAGGACGGTGTGTTTGCGGACGGCGGGAATCTATGGCTAACCGTCAAGGGCAATACACGGGCATGGTCGGTTCGATACACCAGCCCCGTGACCGGCAAGGCAAGGGAAATGGGAATCGGGTCCACACGGACGATCAGCCTGGCCGACGCTCGTGAACGTGCCGCTGTAGCCCGTAAAATGATTGCTGATGGTCTGGACCCTATCGAGGTTAGGCAGCAGGAGCGGGCGGCCCAGAAAAAAGAAACCGGCCTGACGTTCGAGCAGGTGGCGCTTTGCTATATCAAGGAACAGGCACCAGGCTGGAAAGACCGGAGGGGGGAGGCAATCTGGCAAGGCTCCCTCCGGCAGCACGTTTTCCCAGTGTTCGGTAGCAAGCAGGTCGGCAGCGTGGATACAGATGATGTGTTGAAGGCCCTGCGACCTATCTGGACCCGGCTGACAGAAACAGCCCAGCGCTTACGCGGGCGTATCGAACGGATTCTGGATTATGCCCGTTCGCAGGGATGGCGTGAGGGAGAGAACCCGGCACGCTGGAAAGGCCACCTAGCAACCATCCTGCCGAAGCCGGGGGCTGTGACGACGGTCAAACATCATGCTGCCGTGCCGTGCCGAGACCTTCCCGTGATCATGCAGGCCCTCCAGCAGTCACGGGGCACCGCGGCTCGGGCTGTCCAGTTCGTCTGCCTGACCGCTGCCCGATCCGGTGAGGTGCGCGGCGCTGTGTGGTCCGAGATTGATATGCAGGCCCGGATGTGGAGCATTCCTGCCGAGCGTATGAAAATGAAGCGGGAGCACCGTGTTCCCCTGAGTGATAGGGCGGTGGCAATCCTTCAAGAAATGCTGCCACTTCGTGCTGCGGCCAAGGGAGACTGGCTGTTTCCTGGGCAGAAAGCAGGCAGGCCATTATCAGACGTGGCTCTGTCCAAGGCTTTGCATCTGGCGGCCGGCACAAAGGATGTGACCGTGCATGGCTTGCGATCGACCTTCCGCGATTGGGCTGCGGAGGAAACCGACTATCCCCGAGAAGTGGCCGAGATGGCTCTAGCCCATGCTATCGGAGACAAGGTGGAGGCGGCTTATAGGAGAGGAGACCTGCTTGAAAAACGTCGTGCCCTGATGGATGAATGGGCTGCTTATTGCTGTGGGTTACACAGGAACCGGCCATGACGTAGCGGGTCACACTCTCAATTTCCATTCAGGGTCTGTGTTTTTGGGTGTGACTGGTGTGACCGGTGTGACCGGACGGCGGGAAAGCCATATCTTGTCCGGTGTCCGTCCAGCATCTATCGGGTGTCTTTCATGTGCCTGTTCAGTCTGAAAACAGGCCAAGCGGAATCCGTCCCCCAAGCCAAAATATGACTGTCACATCCCAGGTCATAATAAAAATACCCATCATGTTGGGTTTGTGGTAGGGTGTGGCTATGCCAACAGTTCACCGAGTGGGCCGCTTCCGGTTCATGATCTATGCGAATGACCATGATCCGGCTCATGTCCATGTGTTCTGTGATGGTCGTGAGATCATTATCAACCTTGGGGAAACCGAGGCAACGATCCGGGACATCGACCCCGGCGTAAAGCGGGCAGACGTGCGCGAGGCGTTCAGGATCGCGGTGGAACAACGTGAAGCCCTATTGTCTGCATGGAGGAAGATTGATGCACAACGATCATGACGTCGATAAGCAGATAGATGCGGCTTACGAGCGTGGGCGCGTCCGGCGTGAGATGGTGCCACAGGCGATTTCTGCGGGTTATGATGCCACGACAGGTCGCGTAACCGTTGAACTGTCCAACGGCACCCGCTTTGAATTCCCTGCCTCACAGGCTCAGGGCCTTGAGAGAGCAACGCCAGAGCAACTGGCCCAGGTAGAAATCATGGGTGGCTACGGCCTGCACTGGGAGGCATTGGATGCTGACCTGCTGGTGCCGGAACTGATGGCGGGCCTGTTTGGGTCTCGCGCCTACATGGCGGCAAAGGCAGGGCGACAGGCATCCCCAGCCAAAGCGGCGGCAGCACGTCGGAATGGTGCCAAAGGCGGTCGGCCAAGGAAGGTAGCGTAATCTGCGCCCGGTCGGGACGCCATCCTGACAATATCGGTGCAGGCACGGTATCTGTCCGCGACTGTCACACGTAACTGGCGGCTGACATTCCGGCTGAATGACCTTGGCGCAATCGAAGATATGGATCTGGAGGACTATCATGGCAATTAGGATGCACCCCTCCTTGGCTGTCCATGCTGGGGAATGGCTTCGGACGGAAATCGTGGAACCGGCGGGCATTACCGTCTCTGGGCTTGCTGCTTACTTTGGCTTGTCACGGCAGGCGGTGAGTGCGCTCCTGAACGGTAGGGCAAATCTGTCCGCCGATATGGCTATCCGGTTCGAGAAGGCATTTGGCGTAAAGGCAGATACTCTGATGCGGATGCAATCGGCCTATGAGATGGCCCGTGCCCGCGCACATGAGGACGAGATACAGGTGGCGCGTCTGGTCGCGGCTTAGCGCTGGGTATCTATTTTTGCGGTGTTCCACGTGTTCCGGTGTTCCACCGCGCTGCGCCCCTTGAGAAACTGCGGTTTTTCAGGGAGGCAGGGTGGAACACCTTGGAAAATGGCCGGTGTTCCGGGTGTTCCAGCATGGTTTTGAAGTGGGCGGAGACGCCATTTTCGGTCGGTTTTAAGCCGAACAAATGGGGTAAACAAGCAAGGCGTATGTAGCTGAATATGAGTTCAAATGACTGGGTTTGGGTGAGATCGTAAGCCTCGGTGATCGTAACTGTCGCTACGCGGACACCCTACCCAACGCGTCTGATGTTCCGCGTGAGCGCTCATGTTTCCACTCTTTGCCGGGCCATGAAGACGTACGTGTCCATGACATTCGAGGCAACGGATTTTCCGTTTTTTAAGATCGTCAGGCTTCATGGAAAGCGCTAAAGAAACATCCATTTTCCTCCACACGCCATCAGTCCCCTGAATTTCTATATCTTTAGAAAGGACCATAATTTTTTATCCTACATATTGTTGTTTTATTCTTGATTATTCTCATGCGGAAATTGACCTGGGCCAAGATACCTAAAAATCTCTTTGGCTTGCTCAGGAGTGGCTGCAATGCGCCGATCATGTGGGAGTTGGGAGAAAGCGGTCCACTGACTTAGTGTACTATCCCACCAACCCCACAGGTTCCCATGCCATTCCCGATTGGTCTCAAGTAAGGCGTGTGGCCCATCCTGTTTTGAATTTTCAGGTATACCATTCCATTCGCTCATTTACATTTTCCTTTTGCCGCCGGTACGTTTTTTACACTTGCGGTGCAGATATTCTCAGGAATTCATCTGCAAAGCCACGACGACTTACATAGAAATTAGCGTAAGTACCTGCCGGAGCATCTGGCGAGACACAATCGTGCTTATAGTCCTTCACCATCCACCCAAGCTCACATCCCCACAAAGGTATGCAAAGATCCGGGAAATGGGGCAAAACCCTTTTCCCGCCCTCATGCTTACCCAGTGGTATTTTTCGAACCTCATGCTTAGCAAAAGGCATCCTAACGGCGTCAAGTTCGTCAAAAAGAAGCTCAAGAGGTTTGGCCGCGGGCAGTTCCACATCCCTGATCATCACTCTGCACACCTCATACAGCCCCATAATCCATAATTTCGACAGGGCACGGCATTCGTAGAAAGCAGAACTCTTTTCCAGACCGTCCATGGCTTGAGATGTGCGTTCGATAGGAGGTTTCTTTTGAAATGGACGCAAAACCTCCGCTACCTCTTTTTCAATGACAAGGATAGAACGCTCAGCCCATGATAAATCTAAAATAGCAGACGGTATCCATGGATCTTCTTCGCACGCCAAAAGGTCGCTTGCCTGTACCCAAAGTACGTGCCGATCCTCCCAGTCATTCGGTATCATCATTCTCACCCGTGCTTTTCCTCAACGCACCCCAGCCCCACCGCCATTATCAGCAATGAACTCGACCCCGCCCTAGCACAAACCTATCAGAATCATCCCGAAGAAATTTATCGAAACGCCACGTAGTCATAATGGCCGCTTCTCGGCTCAGAGTAGGGTCTACGGGTAACTTCAATAATGGTCCCATTGTCGCCTGGCGCGGCATAGGTTTGGACATAAATTCCATACTCCGGTGACTTGTTAACGGGAGCAACGCCTTGCGGTGTTTGTGCGCCAAGTTTCATCACGTATTCTTCATTGGTGAATATGGAAATCGGATCGCCGACTTTTGCAAAACCTTCTGGTGCGTTCTGAATAATCATCCATCTTCGCAATAGGCGCACACCGGGAACACGCCCGTTATCATCGATAAACTCGATTCCTGCTTGCTCAAAGGCATTCTGAATGGCCAGCAGGTTGTTTGGATGCGGCACTCTCGCTTCTTTTTCAAAATCAATGACAGTCATACGGGATACTCCCGCTTTTTCTGCGAGTCTGCTCTGGTTCCAATCGAGCATTGCTCTGGCAGAACGGCTTTGAATGGGAGAAATTTTACCTTTAGTCAAAGGTCGTACTTTCTGTTTGACTTCGATGGGCATTCTTCGCATATTGCCCGAAGTTTGACATAAAGCCAAACAAAGCGGCCGGACAAGGAGCTTGCACCCTCCAATATCCGGCCTGACCACAACCGCTCGCACAGGAGCAGGCAATGGCTAACAAAGCCTATAGCGTAGCGCAGGGGGCCAGTACAAGCCTTCTCGCATCTGATATTCCCCTGCATGGGTCCAATCCACATTCTCTGGCGTTGCTCACATCCGAGCGTCTGGCGGCCGGGCTGATCTTCCCCGCGCTGGTGCTGGTCGCCCTGGCCGGGTTCGCCCAGCCGGAGGTTCTGCGTCACAGCAGCGCGAAACCCCACCCCACAGTGACCGCGTTGGCGGAGGTGGCCCGATGATCGAAACACCGAAAGAGCGTGTGCATGCCATCGTATGCGATTTGGGGTCTTTGGCTGAAATCTTGGATGCCCTGATCTCCGCTTCAGAACCTGTCCCCGTGCAGTGGATGCATGGATGGGTAAAGCGCCTCCACACCGAACTGGATGTGGCATGGCTGGGTATCCCCGATGAGCGCCGGGAGAGAGCTAAATGACCAGCCCCATCCGCAAGGCCACCATGGCCGCCCTTGGCGCTGATCGCCGCTGCTGGAAAGAATCTGGCACGACCGATGCACAGGCCCAGTCCAATCGCTTCCGGGCTGCCTATCGCAAGGTGATCCAGACCCCGGCCCGGTCCTTTGCCGACCTTCAGGACAAGGCCCGGTTGGTAATGCTGTTCGACCCGGACCCCCACCAGATCGAGGCCAGCCTTGTCCGTGACATTCTGGCGATGAAGGGAGAGGTGAAGTGAAAGACCCTTATGATCTCGGCAGGTTAATCGTAACCACGGAAAATAGCTGTAACGAACTGGACCGACTTGTGCATGCCCTTCGGCTGATGGGTAGCCAGATGATGGACGCCGCCGACATTCCAGCGCCCGCGCCTACCAAAGAGGACATTGGAGGATGGGCAGACGGGCCTTACTGGGCAGCCCAGACGCTGGAAAAGATCATCGCCGGTCTGCGGAGGGCCACGAAATGAGCTGTATCCCGAACTTCCCGGAGAGAGGGGAATATGCCCTCAACTGGCAGCAGCACACAGCCCAGCACTTGCGGAATACCCTTCACACCCTCGCGCATGACATGGACATGACCGATGAGGTCACCATGGAGATCAAGAGTCGGTGGATGGACGTGGTGTTCTGGCTGGCTGACTTCACCGCAAAAATGGAGGCCGCCGCACAGGAGGATGTCGAGGCTGTGAAGGCCGGAGGGTACAAGAAATGAGTCGACCTGCACGCATCTGGTCTGCCCGTGACCTGCATCGTATCAAGAGACTTTGCAGCGATGGCCTGACATGGCGGCAAATTGGCGAGGCGATGGGCAGCAGTTCCGCGTCCTGCCACCGGGTATGGCGCGCGCATACCGCGCCATCCAGCCTCACAACGCCCGACCGGCTGGCGGCCATACAGGCTGCCACCACGGAAATCAGTGTCATGGCCGGGATACTGGCCCGCATGGCGGAGGGGGACAAACAGACCGGCACTGAGTTGGCATGGCTGGCCGATGGGATCGGTCGACATGCCAATGCCATTGAGGACTATATTTCATGACCGATAGAACAAACAATCAGCGCCGTCAGGAAGCCTTGCAGGCAGTGGCAGATATTGCGTGCCTTTCCTATCTCCTTGCCAGTGCTTCCCAGAATAAGAGCGAGCCAATGGCACACGAAGCCGTGGAATGGGCGGCACGCGAAATTGCGCGGCGGACAACGTGTATAGGAGCCGGGCTGCGGTGAACATGTTTCTGCAAGAAGCCCCCTGCCTCAGAAACCATGCCGACGTGACTGCGGATTTTCTGCGGTCACTGAGTGATGAGTTGGGACTGGCACCACGCCCCGGTATATCTTTTGGCAAGATGGCAGAGCGTATTGCCTTCGCGCTCGATCGTTTTGCTTTGCACGAACGGCGAGTGCCCGAGGCGCAGCGCCGGGCGGAAATAAAGCAGACAGCCATTGCAATGCAAAAATGGGCAGAAGCCGGTATGCATATGATTGGCAACGGGGACGTAAGCGAATCAACTGCATGCCGGGAGACTTTTATCTGGATTGAACGCTATATTGCCCAGCGTTCCCCGGAAATAGCTGCTTCTTTAGCTGCAAAAGTTGGCAAGCAGGATGAAGGAGTGCTGGCTGCGTTCAGGCTATTGCCGGAAATACTCAATATCTTGGCCGGTGGCAGCACCTCATTGCTCAAGGAACTAGGCCGGAACCCCATCCGCAAGCCTGCCGATCTGGGCAAGCGGTATCTGGTTGCGGACCTGAAAGAGCATTTCGAGCAGCTTTATACGGCCCGCTTCACCATTTCCACCCGGCACGGTTCGGCACGCTATGGCGTGGCGCTGAACTGGTGTCGGGCCATCTTCGCACATGCGGCTGCCCAGGCTGAACAATCTGATCTGCCAGATCATGTGCCCGAATTCCGCGCATTACAGCAATGGGCAATGCGGAGTGATGCCTTGCCCACCGTAATCAGGAGCATAAACCGGATGCGAAAGGCCACTAAGGGTAAATAGTCCACCGGATAATTGGTGAATATTTACCCTAAGACATGCATGCCATGGCTGATCTATTCCAAGAGTCACCACGATACACGTAGGACAATCACACATGGACACGCCCGTTACCGAATTTCCCGAATATGCCAGTATTGCGGAAATCACGGCCAGGTTCGGGATCAGTCGTGGCACGCAATATCGCCTGATCACCGATGGCAAGATTGAGGCCGTGAAGGTCGGGTCCGCCACCCGCATCATTACTGCAACGGTCGAGAAGTATTTTACCAGCCTGCCACGTCTCAAGGCAGCAACCCGATAAAACAAAACCGCCCCGATAGTCGGAACGGTTCTGCAAGCCTGTGGTCAGAATTGGAAGTCTGGCACGCATGATATGCAGATTACTTCCCGTCGGGCAATAGGAGAATAGCCAGTCATGGCCGTTCAAAAGTCAAAAGAGCCACGCGCACAGGCGCGGATGGCAACAGGACAGTATTGCCACACGTCAGGAGGGCAGAACTGATGCAAACCCCTCTCTATACCGGCCACGTCAACGGGCGCCCGCTACGCTACTTCCGTGCCGATGATGGTGGCCTGCCGCGCCACGCCTTCCTTGACCTGCTCGATGCGGCTGCCCTGCCCGAAGATGCCAAGCTGATGTTCCTGCGGATGGTCCGCAACGGCCAGTGGAAGGATGACACGCAGGTTGTCCCGACCCCGACCGGCCCGGTGGTGACTGCGCCGCATTTCATGGCGCAGGGCTTCATCGGTGTTTTGGGTGAACTGGGAATGAACAATGACCTTATCGACCGGGCTTATACGGAAGGACTGACCAGCGCGTGTGATGCGCTAATGGGCGACCTGCCGCCACAGGCACGCTTTGAGGCCATTATCAGCATGGGCCGCAAGCACCTGGGGGTGGATCAATGAGTGGAAACCATTCCTCTGACGCTGGCACGCGGCAGGAAATGCTACAGGCCATGACGCGGGACTATCTCGGTCGGCTGGAACGCTGGATTTCACAGGACCCGCCCCCCTTGGGTGAGGGGCGCAGCATCGCGCAATGCGCCGCCTTTTCAGCCATGAGCCATCTACTGGCAATCGAGATGCAGCGGGCTGGACCCGCAGCCGTGGAAGTGCTGGTCGGGGCGGCCTGTGTCATGCGCGATATGGCGCTGGGGCGGGAGCTACAGCCATGAGCAACCCATCCGTCGACTTTGCCCGCATCAACAGTGCAGCACTGGCCTCGCTACCCGCCCTGCTGGGCCGGTGGCTGCCGGACGGCAAGCGTGAGGGCCACGAGTGGGTGGCCCGCAATCCCCGGCGCAGCGACCGCGAACCGGGTTCCTTCAAGGTGAATATGAATACCTGCCGCTGGTCTGACTTTGCCACGGGTGACCGGGGCGGCGATCCCGTCTCGCTGGCTGCCTACCTGTTCAATATCCGCCAGGGTGAGGCCGCGTCCCGTCTGGTCGCCATGCTGGGGCTGGGGGGGTGATGCATGAGTGAAAATGACATGCCCGTTGACTACACCGATCCCGCACCTGATCCGCATATCCCGGTGCCCGCCACGTCAATCGACAATTTCGGCAATATCACGAACCTGACGCCAGACCTTGAAAGCGCGTTCTCCCCACTGGCCGAGGCCGAAAGGCAGACCATTCCCGGCCGGACCGGCGAGATATGGGACCCCATCACACCAGCCCCCAGCGAGCCGGAGATGCCGCGTGGTGCCTCCGCCATGTGGGTCTACCGCGATGCGGACGGCCAGCCGCTCTGTGCCCGTTTCCGCAAGGATGATGGTGCGGGCGGCAAGGTGGTGCTGCCCCTGACTTACGGCCGCCGCCTATGGACGGACGGGAAGGGCAGCCGCTGGGATGTGACCGGCTGGCACTGGAAACAGGGGGCCAAGCCCCTGCCGCTTTACGGACTGGAGCAACTTGCCGCCTTTGCTGACGTTCCCGTGCTGCTGGTGGAAGGGGAAAAGACGGCGGACGCGGCGGCTGCGCTGTTCAAGGATTGTGTTGTCATGACTTCCCAGGGTGGGAGCAAGGCAGCGGCAAACAATGACTGGTCGCCCCTTGCCGGACGGGATGTGATCATCTGGCCGGATAACGATGATGCCGGGCAGGCATGGGCCGATGACGTGATCCGCTACCTGCGTGAAGCCGGTGCTGGGATCGTCCGCAAGGTGGATGTGCCCGCCACCCTGCCCTTGGGCTGGGATCTGGCTGATGATGTGCCGCCGGACGTGCTGGCGGAGCAGGAGAATACCAGCGCGGCAGAATGGGCCGTCCGGCTGGTTGAGGTCGCACCGATGGCCGCTCCCAACGTGCAGATGCCGCCTGGCTATTTCATGAACCCGGCTGGGCTGCATTTCATGCCTGACAGCAACGGCGATATACCCGCACCGCCCATCTGGATCGCAGCCCCGTTTGATGTGGTGGCCGAGACCAATGACGGTACCGGCTTCGGCTGGGGACTGATGATCCGTTGGCAGGACCGTGACAACCGCAAGCATGAATGGGCCATTCCCAAGCGCATGGTGCACGGCGACGGCAAGGACATTTCAGGCGAACTGGAGGATGCTGGGCTGAACTGCTCCATTTCCGCCACTCGATACCTGCGCCAGTTCATCGCCAGCGCCCGCACCAAGGCTCGGCTGCGGTGCGTGGACCGTGCCGGGTGGCATACCGCGCCAGATGGTCATACCTTCATCCTGCCGGGCGGCCTGCCCATCGGCACCGGGGCACGGTCGGTCGTGTTTCAGTCATCACGGGCCACAACAGGGCAGGAATTCGCCGTGGCGGGCACGCTGGCGGAGTGGCAGCACAAGGTTGCGGCCTGTGCCGTGGGCAACAGTCGTCTTGCCCTGTTCCTGTCCGCAGCCTTTGCCGGGCCGCTGCTGGACATTGTAGGCGAGCAGTCCGGCGGCATCCATCTGGTCGGCAAGGCCCAGTCCGGCAAGTCCACTGCCGCCTATATCGCGGGTAGCGTATGGGGACGCGGTGACCGGGAAGGCCAGATACGGGCATGGCGCGGCACCGCGAACGGGCTGGAAGGGGTTGCGTCCGAGACTTCGGATACCGTGCTGATCCTTGATGAAATGGGGCAGGCCGACAGCCGGGAGGTGGGCGAGATCACCTATATGCTGGCGAACAACAGCGGCAAGATGCGGGCCGGACGCACCGGCAATGCCCGCGCTCGCAAGACATGGCGTGTTCTGTTCCTGTCCACCGGCGAAGTCACCCTGGCCGCCAAGATGGGCGAGGCTGGCAAGCGGATCATGGCAGGGCAGGAGGTGCGTCTGGTCAATATCCCCGCTGATGCAGGGGCAGGCATGGGTGCATTCGAGAATCTGCACGATATGGAATCAGGCGGGGCACTGGCCGACCACTTACGTGACGCCGCACGCACCTGCTACGGCACGGCCTCACGGGCTTTCCTGTCCCGTCTGGTGCATGACCGGGCACATGATGCCGAAGGGCTGGAAAAACGCCTCAAGGCTATCCGCCGACAGTTTGAGGCCCGCTTCGTGCCACCCAAGGCTGATGGCCAGGTGCGGAGCGTGGCCGCCCGTTTTGCCCTGATCGCTGGAGCAGGGGAACTGGCGACCAGTTACGGGGTGCTGCCGTGGAAGCGGGGCGAAGCGTTCCATGCTGCCGGGGCGTGCTTTGCGGCGTGGTTTGCCGAGCGAGGGAGTGCTGGAGCCAGTGAGGACATGAAGGCGGTCGATCAGGTCCGGGGCTTTATCGAGAAGCACGGGGAGAGCCGCTTTACCAACATTGCTCTCATTACCCCCATGAGCGAAGCCGAAGGCGTTCTGGCTGCCAGCCGGACCATCAACCGCGTGGGGTTCAAGCGCAAGGTCGAAACAGGCGGGCAGGTCCGCTGGGAATACCTGATCCTGCGGGAGATGTGGAAAACGGAAGTCTGTCAGGGACTGGATGCCGTGCGTGCCGCCAAGGCTGTGAGGGATGCGGGGTATCTTGTGACGGAGGAGGGGCGTGACCTGACCCGCAAGGTGTCCATCCCCGGCGAAGGCCGTCCCCGTGTCTATGTCATCCGGGGAGCGATCCTTGGCGATGACGAAGCCTGACCGACACCCCAACATGGGTTTTTATGTCGGGCATGTCGGGCATGTCGGGCAGGCACGCTATACCCCGCAGTTTTCCACCATTCTGGTTTCCAAAAAGCTGCCCGACATACATTCGGGCAGTCGGGCATGTCGGGCAGAAGATGGAAAGGGACGGGATGTGTGCCCGACCTGCCCGACTGGGCAACCTTATGTCGGGCAGAAAAGAGATAGATAAAAATGGCGGTTTTCAGGGGCTTCTAGAGTACCTGCCCGACCTGCCCGACCTGCCCGACCAATTTTTTGCAATGCCCGGTCGGATATTGGCGCGCGGTCTATCCACACGTTGAGCTAAAGGCGAGTAAGTCCGTTTCCCTAGCTAGGGTCACACATCTTGCTGATCCGTTTTCTGTCTTGTTCGGCCTCAAATGGCCCGACTTGGCCCGAAGCAAAGAAACAGCCTGTCCGGGCCGTTTAGGGCCATCTCGGGCTGAGTTGGAACAAATCTGGGCTGGCAAGATGTGTTGCCCCGTCCGGGGCACCGGCCTGACTTGCATTGCATGCTCGACGGAGTAACGCACAATCAGGCATCCATCGCTCCTTGAACGCTCCCCATAGAAATGCGGGCTCTCATACACCATTGCACCGTTGGTGCGGGGGCTCCTTAAAGCCTCAGAAATCGTCACGCGTCAGATTGGCGCGTTTGGACGAAATTGCGGATGGCGCTCACAAGCGTGGATGCGTCGCCCGAAAAGCCTCCAGATCGCGCACGCGTCAAAATAGAGCCGCGCGAAGGCGTCAAAGCGTCCGCGCTGGACGAAATCGGGCAGATAGATCGCACGCGTTCGCGCGGAAGCTACTTTGGTGCTGATTTGGTGTCTCGTGATGGCTCTGGCTGTTTCCCGCTGTCACAATAGGGCAAGGTTCATAGTGACATTTGCGCTGTTACAGTTTTACGTCACATTAGGGTTGATTTTTGGTTTTTTGTGACACTACGTTATGAACATCATAGACCTTATTGTGACAGGTGACGCATGAAAATCGGTTACGCACGGACCAGCACGGTCGATCAGGACGCAGGGCTTGAGGCGCAGGTGCGCGATTTGCAGGCGCATGGATGCGAGCAGGTCTTTTCCGAGCAGGTGAGCGCAACGCAGGCGGCCCGTCCTGAACTGGAGACGGCCATCAGCCATTTGCGCGAGGGTGACGTGCTGGTGGTCTGCAAGCCAGACCGTCTGGCCCGCTCCACGGTTGACCTGCTGGGCCTGATTGAGCGTGTGGAGGCCCGCAAGGCTGGTCTGGTCATCCTGTCCATGTCCGGGCAGGTGCTGGACACGACCACTCCGACCGGCAAGCTGATGCTGACCATGCTGGGGGCCGTGGCTGAGTTTGAGCGTTCCCTGATGCTGGAGCGCCAGCGAGAGGGGATTGCCAAAGCCAAGGCAGACGGAAAATACAAGGGGCGGCGGCCTACGGCGATGGAGAAAGCCTCCCAGGTGCAGGCCCTCAAGTCGGAAGGGATTAGCCCGACCGAGATCGCCCGCCGCCTGGGGATCTCACGCATGAGTGTTTATCGGTGTCTGGAGGCTATTTAAGAGAAGGTACGCTTTTCCATTTGGTGCCAATAAGGCTTCAACGCGCCTACGCGCGCGCCTAACCCTCGTTTTCACGCCTGTGACGCCCGCAGATGCCAAAATGCTCTCGCGTGCCGTGCGTGTTGCCGCTGATCGCCTCGCGCCTGATTTGATTAAAAGTCAGTCCAGCCTGTTTTTTGACCCTGCCGCAGAAGCCCAAAAGCTGGATGCTTGAAAAGTCTAAGCTCGCACTGGCTGTCCCTGAGTGTATCTCACAATAGTATGCGCTATCGTGGGTTTAATCATGGGTAAAACCCAGATGTCATGCCATAAAGTGCTGATTTTATTGATAATTTTACGGGATAATGGCGGACTCGAAAGGATTCGAACCTTCGACCTTCGCCTTCGGAGGGCGACGCTCTATCCAGCTGAGCTACGAGTCCACTTTCGCCTGCATACATCGGGATTGGGCTAAATGCCACCCCTGAAAGCAGGAAAAATCATTGCGGCGTGATCCAATCCATCCATCCCGGCACGATGGGGGGTGGGGCGCTACGTCCTTTCTGGTCCGCCATCCATGCCGCTGCTGCCATGTCGCCGCCCGATGGCAGGAAGCTGTCGGGATTGATGATCCAGTGCGTCATGTCCGCCGTGATCTGCTCGGCGTTATGGCTACGCAGCAGCAGATGGTAGCCGCCGGGAATATAGTCATGTCGCGTGGCCTGTGGCATGCGCCGCCACGCCCGTGCCATGGCCGGGGCGGGAATGATCTGGTCATGCCCGCCATAGATCACCAGCACGCGCCCCGCCATGTGGGCATCCGCCCGTGCTGCGCGGTGCATGAGGTCGGTCAACCCGGACAGCGCCACCGTGCTGGTGTCCCGCAGGGTCAGCGGGTCGTAATACAGGCGGGCAAGGGCCAGCATGTTGTCCGCCGCCGTGACGTGGACGGGCAGTTCACGCCCGCTCAGCCGCCACCGGGGTGCGAGTGCCGCGAGCAGGTGCGTGGTCGTGCGCGTGCCGGTATCAAGATCCCATACTGCGGGGGCGAGCAGGATGTAGCCTGCAACCGGCGGTGTGTCGGGCTGTGATGCCAGCATGATCGCCAGCGCGCCGCCCATGCTTTCCCCCACGACATATACGGGCATGCCGGGATGTTCGCGCCCGATGGTGATGACAAGCGTGGATGCGGTGCGTAGCAGGGCATCCGTTCCCACCCATCCGCCACGCTGTACCGTCTGGCCAAAACCGGGCAGGTCAGGGGCAATGATGGTCATGCCCGCCGCATTCAGCGCAGGGGCTGGGCGTTCCCATGCATCACGACTGTCATTGAAGCCATGCAGCGCAAGGATGACGGCCCGCTCCGCGCTCCGCGCGGGCCAGATCCGCAGCGGCACCGCGCCCACGCCCGCAATCGTGACCGTCTGGTCAGCAGGTACCAGGCGGGCAAGGTCCGGGTGGCGGGTAGGCGGTGCCGGGGGCGGAGCTTCCTGTGTGGTGCAGGCCGTCAGCATCACAAAAAGCGCTGGATAAAGCAGGCGTGACAGGCGAATGTTTGAAAGCACGGCAATCCTGCGTATCATCATGAACAGGTGCATGGCCCGCCCGCAGGCGGGCCATGCAGACCAAAGCCGGACAACAACCCGAGGCCCGTCAAAATGCAAGCCCTGTCCCACGATCCCGTCCCGCACCCTCGTCTGGGTATGATTGAAACCATCGTTGTCGATTCGCGTACTCTGTCCTGTGATGGCGGCCTCGGCGCGCTGGGGCATCCGCGGGTGTTCCTGCGCATCGCGCATCACCAGACGTTCTGCCCTTACTGCTCGCGGCTGTTTGTGCTCAGCCCCGACGCCCCGGCAGATACCGGCCACTGATCGCATCCTGATACATGTCCAGCGACAAGCAGGTTCACCTGATCCTGGTGGATGGTTCGGGCTTCATTTTCCGCGCCTTCCACGCACTGCCCTCCATGACCAGCCCCGACGGCACGCCCGTCAATGCGGTTTATGGTTTTTCGAACATGCTGTCGCGCCTGCTGCGCGAACATGCAGGTACCCATCTGGCGGTCATATTCGATGCGGGACGCCATACTTTCCGCAATGACCTGTATGGCGAATACAAGTCCCATCGTCCCGAACCGCCGGAAGAACTCCGCCCGCAGTTCAGCCTCGTGCGCGATGCGACCGCCGCTTTCGGCGTGCCAGCGCTGGAGGAAGCGGGATGGGAAGCCGATGACCTGATCGCAGCCTATGCCCGCAAGGTGACCAATGCGGGCGGACAGTGCACCATCTATTCATCTGATAAGGATCTCATGCAGCTCATCCGCCCCGGCGTGATGATGATGGACCCGATCAAGAACCGCCCGATCGGACCCAAGGAGGTCGAGGCCAAGTTTGGTGTAGCCCCGGATCGGGTGGCGCAGGTACAGGCCCTGATTGGCGACCCGGTAGACAACGTGCCCGGCGTGCCGGGCATCGGCCCCAAGACCGCATCGGCGCTGATGGCGGAATACGGGTCGCTGGACGCCATACTGGCCGGGGCCGAGAGCATGAAGGCGTCCAAGCGGCGCGACAACCTGCTGGCCCATGCCGACATGGCGCGCCTGTCGCTGCAACTGGTCACACTGCGTGAGGACGCGCCGTGCCCCGAACCGCTGTCCGATCTTGCCTGCTGCGATGTGGACATGGAGCGTCTGGGCGCATGGCTGTCGGATATGGGGTTTTCATCGCTGCTGCAGCGTATGGGCCTCAAGGCGAAGCCACGCCCGCGTATTTCCGCCCATGTTACACCTGAAGGGCTCAGTCAGCCTGAGAGCGAACTGCCCCCCATTCCGCCCGAACCCTATGGTGGTTACGAAACGGTGACCGACCCCGCAGTGCTGCGTGAATGGGTGGAACAGGCCCGCACCAGCGGCGTGTGTGCGGTGGATACGGAAACAGACGGGCTGGACCCGCTCACCGCCCCGCTGATCGGCATATCACTCGCCCCGCACTGTGGCCGCGCGTGCTATATCCCGCTTGGTCATCAGGTGGATCTGATGGACAGCCCTGGCACGCCCCAGATGCCGGTGAAAACCGCGCTGGAAATCCTTGAACCGCTATTTGCCGACCCGTCGGTGCTCAAGGTGTTCCAGAACGCCAAGTTCGACCTGCTGGTACTGACACAGGCAGGCAGCGTCCAGCCCACGCCGATTGATGACACCATGCTGATTTCCTACGCCCAGTCGGCGGGCAAGCATGGGCAGGGGATGGATGAGCTTTCGCGCCTCACGCTCGACCACACACCCATTCCTTATGACGAGGTCACGGGCACGGGCCGCAACCGGGTGGTGTTCTCCAGGGTCGATATCGCGCGCGCCACGCCCTATGCGGCAGAGGATGCGGATGTCACCCTGCGGCTGTGGCAGATGCTGAAACCCCGGCTGCGTACCAACCACGCGCTGGCGCTGTATGAGGAAATGGAGCGCCCGCTGGTACCGATCCTGGCGGATATGGAACGGGCTGGCATTGCGGTCGATGCCAATGACCTGCGCGCCATGTCCACCGAATTCGCGCAGCGCATGGGCGTGATCGAGGCCGAGATCCACAAGCTGGCCGGGCGTGACTTCAATGTCGGTTCCCCCAAGCAGTTGGGCGAGATCCTGTTCGATGAAATGGGCCTGCCCGGTGGCAAGCGCACCAAGGCGGGGGCATGGGGCACGGATTCATCGGTATTGCAGGACCTGGCGGATCAGGGGCACGACCTGCCCGAGCGGATTCTGGCGTGGCGGCAGTTGGCCAAGCTGAAAAGCACTTATGCCGATGCGCTGCTCAACCAGATCAACCCGGCAACGGGACGGGTGCATACATCGTTCCAGATGGCGGTAACGACAACGGGCCGCCTGTCATCAAATGATCCCAACCTGCAGAACATCCCCATCCGCACGGAAGAAGGCGGGCGCATCCGCCGGGCCTTTGTCGCGGCCCCCGGGAATGTGCTGGTCTCGGCTGACTATTCCCAGATCGAACTGCGGCTTCTGGCGGATGTGGCGGATATTCCCGCATTGCGTGAGGCGTTTGAACTGGGGCAGGACATTCATGCCCGCACGGCGTCCGAAGTGTTCGGTATCCCGCTTGAAGGCATGGACCCGCTGACACGCAGGCGGGCCAAGGCCATCAACTTTGGCATCATCTATGGCATCAGCGCCTTCGGGCTGGGGCGCCAGCTTGGCATTCCGCCCGGTGAGGCGCGTGGTTACATTGACGCCTATTTCGCCCGTTACCCTGGCATCCGCGACTACATGGAACGGGTGAAGGCGCAGGCGCGGGCGAAGGGATATGTCACCACGCCATTCGGCCGCCGCTGCTGGGTACCGGGCATTGGTGATAAAAGCGCCATGCGCCGCAATTATGCCGAACGCCAGGCCATCAACGCCCCGTTGCAGGGGGGCGCTGCCGATATCATCAAACGCGCCATGGTGCGAATTCCCACGGCCCTTGCGGATGCGGGGCTTGACGGACGCATGCTCCTTCAGGTCCATGACGAACTTGTGTTCGAGGTGCGCAAGGATGATGCTGATCGTCTGGCAGCCCTCGTCAGGCAGGTCATGGAATCCGCAGCCACCCTTTCGGTGCCGCTGGTCGTGGAAACCGGGACCGGAACGAATTGGGCGGATGCACATTGATGATGCGAAATGAACGGGACCGGTTTTTTATGCTGGTCGGACTGGCCATCGTGGTGGTCTCTTCAATTTTTGGCTATGTGGGCTATCGCTGGTCGGATAGCGCACCGGTACCGCTGACCAGCTATGGCAACCCGGTGGGTGGTTCGTTCAGGCTGGTCAACGGGGCGGATGGGTCGGTGCTGGATACCGATTTCCGGGGCCGGTGGATGCTGGTTTATTTCGGTTCCACCCATTGCCCGGACACGGTCTGTGGTGCCACGGTCAAGGCCATGGCGGAGGGGGTGGAGGCACTGGGCCATGACCGCGCGCGTCTGGCGGTGCCCATCTTCATCACCCTCGATCCCATGCGTGATACGTCGGACATACTGCGCACCTATGCGCTGCGCTACGGCTCGCATGTCACGGTCATGACTGCATCCCCTAAAATGATTGAGGCGGTGGCGAAGGAATACCACGCCCCCTATGTCCGCCATGAAGGGGAGAATGGCGACTACACCATGGAACCCGCCACCCAGATCGTGATCATGTCCCCTACCGGCCGGTATGAGGGCAGCCTGCCCGCCACCGCCACGGCAGCCGAGATTACGGCGCGTATGACCGAACTCATGAACGCACGGGACGGGCACTGAAACACGGCCCGCGCATGAAGCCCGCGTGGCGGCATGCGGGCAGGCTTGCCCTTGCGGGTGGCCTTGCCCTGCTGGCCCTGCCCGTGTGGGCGGATACGCAGGCCAGCCCCCACCGCGGCGGCACCCTGCGCCTGACCGCCGCAAGTTCTGCCGGTACGCTGGACCCGCAGATCAACTACACCAGCCAGTACATGCAGGTCGAAAGCGTCGTCTATGACGGGCTGCTGACCTATCCCAAGCTGGAGGGACCGGCGGGTGCGCAGGTCGTGCCCGATCTGGCGCAGGCCCAGCCCGAGCGGCTGGACGGGGGGCGGACATGGGTCTTCACGCTGCGGGAGGGCATCCGCTTTTCCAATGGCGCGCCCGTTACGGTGGCGGATGTGGCGGCATCGCTGCGGCGTATCTTCATGGTGGGCTCACCCACGGCGGGATCGTTTTATGGCGACATCATCGGCGCGGATGCCTGCCTGCGTACCCCGGCGGCCTGCACGCTGCGTGGCGGGGTGGAAACGGATGAAGCCACGCGTCGCATCACCATCCGCCTGAATGCGCCGGATTCCGAATTTCCCTACAAGCTTGCTTTCGGCCACGCGGTCATCCTGCCCGCCAATACCCCCACCCATGACCTGGGCAATGACATTGCACCTGGTACCGGACCGTACCAGATCGTCTCCTCCGATCCCGAACAGGGCATGCGGCTGACGCGCAATCCCTACTTTCATGAATGGAGCGAGGCGGCGCAGCCCGATGGCTATGTGGACGCCATCGATTATGATTTCGGCCTGTCGGAGGAAGATGCGCTGACCGCTGTGGAACGCGGGCAGTATGACTGGATGGCGGGTCTCAAGCCGCTGGACCGGCTGGGGGAGATCGGGGGGCAGTACACCGCGCAGGTGCATGTCTATCCGCTCTATGGCCTCCTGTTCCTGCCGATGAATGTCAACATTCCACCCTTCAACAACATCAAGGCGCGGCAGGCGGTCAATTACGCGCTGGATCGCCGCGCCATGACCATCCTGTACGGCGGGTCGGGCATTGCCGCCCCGCTATGCCGCATGGTACCGCCGGGCCTGCTGCCCGGCGATGGCGCCTGTGCGTGGACCCGTGGCGCCGACCCCGACCATCCGGCCCCTGCCTGGACCCATCCCGACCTGACCCGTGCGCGCCAGCTTGTGCATGAAAGCGGGACGGAGGGGCAGGACGTGACCCTGATCGTGGAGGCCACGGCCATGGACACCAGCATGGGCACCTACCTGCGCGACATGCTGCAGGCCATAGGCTATCACGCGCGGCTGCACCCGCTCTCGCCCGCCATGCAACTGTCCTATTCCCAGAACACGGCCAATCATGTTCAGATCAGCCTGATAGGGTGGTACGCGGATTATGCGTCCCCCTCCAACTTCCTTGATACCGTGTTCGGCTGCGAGAACTTTCATCCTGGCTCCGACAGTTCCATAAACTTCTCTGGCTTGTGCGATCCGGTGGTGCAGGCGCTGGTGGCGCGTATCCGCCAGGCACCCGACACGCAGGCGGCACAGGCGCTATGGCAGCAGGTGGACGACCGCATTACCCGTCTGGCCCCCGCCGCCCCGATGATCAGCATCAGTTATGTGGATCTGGTCTCGCCCCGATTGGGCCATTACTTTTCCACCAGCCTGTACCACATGGCGTTCTCACGCGTATGGGTGCGTTAGGCGCGGGATATGAAAAACCCCGCCGGAAGAACCGGCGGGGCATCATCAGACCAGTGGAACGGGTATGCCGGTTCAGAGCAGGGACTTCGCACGGGCTTCCACTTTTGCACAGGCCTGCTTGCGGATGTCGGTCGAGGCATTTTCCAGCGAGATGGGTTCCTTGCCACCCACTTTAAGCAGACCGGTGGAGCCATCGGCATAGGACATGTTGCCCTTCTGGTTGGAAGGCACGTCGTTCGTCTTCTTATTAAAGGCAGCCAGCACCGGCCATGCTTCGGACGCGGTCAGGTAGTTGGACTGGATGCAGTAGTTCATGATCCCGCCCAGATCGGCCGGCTTGGCGGATTCAACGGCGGAGAAGACCGTATCGGCGGACAGGGAACCGGGGGCAATCTGTTCAACCTGGTTGGCAACGCCCGCACCCGTGGGGGGAGAGACCTCAGCGGCATGGGCCGCAAGCGGTGCTGTTGCCAGCACGGTTGCAAAGGCACTGGCGGACAGGACACGACTGAACGACACCATATTCATTCTTCCTTGCATTGTTCATCGGGGAGTGGGCTGTACCCACTTCCTTTGTGAATTTATGCGTTAAACTATAGTCACGATGTTCCAAGCCTGTACCCCTGAGTCTGATGGGGCAGGCATTCGGCTTTTCGATGTATCGCGCCATTATTCAGGGCACAGGGGCGAGCATAAACCCCTGTTATCAGCGGGCATGGCCGGGTTTTGGCTACAGGGGGCACAACGGGATGAAGGGTGGCCCGGACATGTCAAGAAGTTGTGAGATGCCTTAAGTATCCGTCTTCAGGGCAACAGACATGCCGCTGGCATGCAATGGAGATTGAGTCCATCCCCGCTTCGTGGGAATGCTGGAGGTTCCACGCCCACCCACTGCACGGGATCGACATGCAGCATCTGCGCCTTCTCCTGAAAGACGTCTGGTATCTTACCCGCCCCTATTTTGTCTCGGAGGACAGGAAATGGGCCTGGGGGCTGCTGGCCGCCGTACTGGCCCTGACCTTCTCCATGGTAGGGTTGGACCTGCTCCAGTCCTTCTCGCGCAATGTGTATTACACAGCGCTCCAGCAGCGCGATGCGACCACCTTCCTGCGCGGGCTGTTCTGGTATGTGCATAATGATGAAGGCTTCGTGCTGGGCTTCTTTGTCATCACCATTCCGGCCATCATGTGCTCTATCTACGCAACCTACCTGCAGCAGATGCTGGGCCTGCGCTGGCGGCGGTGGCTGACCGTGCGCATGACCCGGCAGTGGATGGAAAACCAGACCTTTTTCCGCATCGCCATCACCACATCGGGCATCGAGACCGGGACCGACAACCCCGACCAGCGCATACAGGAAGACCTGAACAGCTTTGTGACCGATACGCTGACGCAGTTCATCAACCTCGTTACCAATGTCGTGACCCTGTTCAGTTATATCGGGCTGCTCTGGGCGCTGTCCGGCCCGCTGGAGGTGCTGGGCATTTCCATACCGGGCTACTTCTTCTGGGCAGCGCTGATCTATTCGGTGGGGGCGACGTGGGTCACGCACCTTGCAGGGCGCAAACTGGCAGGGCTGCAGTTTTTCCAGCAGCGTGCCGAGGCCGATTTTCGCTACAGCCTTGTTCATGTCCGCAACAATGCCGAGGGTATTGCGCTGTACCGTGGTGAGGGCGAGGAACAGGCCGGGCTGGACCGGTCCTTTTCCGTTGTCTATCACAATTTCCTCTCCATCATGCGGCGCACCAAGTGGCTGGGGCTGCTCACCACCGGGCTGGAGGTGGTCTCGGGCAACTTTGCCCTGCTGATCGGCTCCATCCGCTATTTTGCCGGCAAGATGAGCTTCGGCACGCTCATGCAGTTGGTTATGGCGTTCTCGCGCGTTCAGGGCGCGCTGAGCTGGCTGTCCACATCCTATGCCTCGCTGACCACATGGCATGCGGAGGTGGCGCGTCTGGCCACTTTCCAGCGTGTGATGGATCGCGCCCGCGCCATGCGCGATGAGGTGAAGGTACTGCCCGCCCCCGCCGGGGCCGATATGGTGGCGGCCGGGCTGGATGTCTTCCGCCCCGATGGCACGCCGCTGCTGCACGGCGTGAACCTGACCCTGCCGCATGGGCAGATGACGGTGGTGACGGGGCCTTCGGGCACCGGCAAGTCCACGCTGTTCCGTGTGCTGGCGGGGATCTGGCCCTTTGCCACGGGCAGCATCACCCAGCCCGATGCAGCCATGATGTTTATCCCCCAGCGCCCCTACGTGCCCACCGGCACGCTGCATCGCGCCGTAGCCTACCCGGAGGGTGTGGAGTCCTGCCCGACAGCCCAGGTGGCGCAGGTACTGCGCCAGGTCGGACTGGAGGGGCTGGTGCCGCGCATGGAGAACGAGGAACCATGGGGGCAGATTCTCTCGCCGGGGGAACTCCAGCGTCTGGCCTTTGCCCGGATCCTGCTGGCCCGGCCGGACTGGGTCTTTCTTGATGAATCGACATCCAACCTCGATGCCGCGTCGGAGGCAGCGCTTTACGCTCTGCTTCGGCAGGTCTGCCCTGGCATGACGGTGGTCTCGATCACGCATCGGCAGTCGGTTGTGGACATGCATGCCAACCGCATCGACCTGACCCCCTTTGCCGTGAAGGGGGGGACGGATGTCAGTGCAGGCGCATCGCCGCAAGCATGAGATCGGTATTGTGGCGCATCATCGTGATGTAGTCCGGCACCGGGCCGGTGGGGGGTGACAGAGCTTCGGCATATAGTTCACCGCCCGGTGTTGCCCCCGTTGCATGCGCCACCTGCCTGACCATGCGCGGGTCGGTGGCGTTTTCCATGAAATAGGTGGTGACATGATTGGCGCGGATCTGCGCGATCAGGCTGGCCATATCGCCCGCCGAGGCTTCCGTTTCGGTAGAAAGACCCTGCGGGGCAAGGAATGTGACCCCATAGGCACGGCCAAAGTAGCCAAAGGCGTCATGGCTGGTCAGGACGCGCCGCTGGTTGGCGGGAATGGTGTCGATGCGGGTGCGGATATCGCGGTCAAGCGCTTCAAGCTGGCTGATGTAAGCCGCAGCCGAGGTACGGAAGCTGTCGGCATCCGCAGGGTCGATGGCAACCAGCGCGTCGCGGATGTTGTTGGCCCAGACAATCACGTTGGCCACGTTGTTCCATACATGGGGGTCCGCTTCCGCCTGCCTGCCGCCCGGCGGGGTATAGAGGCTGATCCCATTCGAGACGATGACGGGTGTGCCATGGTAGCCCGCCGCATGGGCCAGGCGGCTAAACCAGCTTTCCAGCCCCTCGCCGCTCATGAACACGATATTGGCCTGCCGCAGCACGCGCGCGTCATTGGGGGTGGGTTCAAACTCATGCGGGTCGCCATCGGGCGGCACCAGTGAGGTTACGGTAACATGCGTGCCCCCCACATGGGCCACGACATCGGCCAGCACGGTAAAGCTGGCCACTGCGCGCACGGTGTGCGGCGCGGGGTCCGCGTGGGCGGGTGTGAGCGACAGGAACCCGTAAAGGCCCAGCAGGCAGGACAGGCGGCGCATGATCGGGATTTCCTTAAAGGGACAGGCCCGCTCCCGCCCGGATGCCGGTAGGGGAGGCGAGAAGGGAAAAAATATACAGCACGCTGCATGTCAGGATGATCGTGGGGCCTGCCGCCAGCTGGAAATGGTAGGATACCAGTAGCCCCACCAGACCCGCCATCACCCCCACCATGGCGGACAGCGCCATCATGGGCAGCAGGCGGCGCGTCCACAGCCGTGCGGTGGCGGCGGGCACCATCATCATACCAACCGACATGAGCGTGCCCAGCGCCTCGAACCCCGCCACCAGGTTGATGACCACAAGGAACAGGAACACCATGTGGTACAGCCCGCCGCGCCCGCCGCTCATGCGCATGAAGCCGGGATCGACGCATTCCATGACCAGTGGCCGCCAGATCACGGCCAGCAGGGCTACGCTGAGCGTGGTGATGCCGCCCATCAGGTAAAGCGCCGGGCCATCAATGGCGAGGATGGTACCGAACAGCACATGCAGCAGGTCGATGTTCGACCCGCGTGCCGAGACGATCAGCACGCCGAGCGCCAGCGATGTCAGGTAGAAGCTGGCAAAGCTTGCATCTTCGGCCAGGTGGGTGCGCCTGCTGACCAGCCCCGCCAGCAGCGCCACCCCCAGCCCCGCCCCGATGCCCCCCAGCCCCATGGCGGTCAGTGACAGCCCGCCCGCCAGCAGGAAGCCGATTGCAGCACCGGGCAGGATGGCATGGCTCATCGCATCGCCGATCAGGCTCATGCGCCGCAGTTGCAGCATCACGCCAACCGGTCCCGCTCCCATGCCCAGGGTCACGCAGGCTACAAGGGCGCGGCGCATGAAGCCGAAATCGGCAAAAGGACCCCACAGGGCGGCAACCAGACTGCTCATGTATCCATACCCGGCCAGTGGGCCTGCAGGCCGCCATAGGCCTGTTGCAGTGTGGCGGGGGTCAGGATGCGGGCGGTCTCACCCCAGACTGCCCGCCTGTCCGAGAGCAGGACAACATGGGGAAAGCAGCGGCGGATCTGGTGCATGTCATGCAGCACGGCAATGATGGTGCGCCCCTGTCCATGCCATTCGCATACCAGCCCCAGAAGGTCCTGCGTTGTGGGCGCATCGAGGGCGGTAAAGGGTTCATCAAGCATGATGACGCGGGCATCGGTCATGAGCAGGCGGGCGAAGAGCAAGCGCTGGAACTGACCTGCGGAAAGGGCATCGATCATGCGCCCCGCCTGACCGGACAGCTTGACACGCGCCAGCGCATCGGCCGCGCGCTGGCGGATGGTGCATCCGGCCTGGCCAAAGGCGCCCATGTGGTGCCATGCGCCGCTCAGCACCATGTCGGTCACACTGATGGGAAAGGCGCGGTCGATCTTGCGGGCCTGCGGCAGGTAGCCAAAATCCTGCGGGCGCAGGCCATCAAGCGTGACCGTGCCCGTGGTCAGCGGCACTTCACCCAGTATGGCGCGCAGCAGCGTGGACTTGCCCGCCCCGTTGGCCCCTGCGATGGCGGTCATGCTGCCGGGGTTAAAGCCGCCGGTCACATGCTGCCATACAGGCGTGCCGTTGAGCACCACGCCCGCGTCGTCCAGCCTGATCGTACCCTGTTTCACGAATGGGCGGTCATGGCTGTGTCACGGCCCAGCCGATCAACCCCCACATCAGGGCGCAGGGTAGGGCAACGCAGGCCAGGCGCTGCCACCATGCGCGTGCCATCCATGTCAACGGTAGGGGAGATGTGACATGGGGCGTTGGCGCGGGCATGGCTGTCTGTATGCCTTGGGTAGGAACGGGCGCGTTGGCGAGGGGCGGCATGATGTGCTCAAAATGTTATAATATAACAATCTCTATACCAGGGGCTTGCCTGCCGTCAAGGGAAGACGGCATGGTGCAGCCCGCATAGCCGCACCGTGGCCATGCGCGGATGGTAACAGGGGTAGGGCAGGCGGGTGACGTTTCATACGTGGCTGTTATTTTTAACGACCACTTTCGTGCTTTCGGCGATGCCGGGGCCGAACATGATGCATGTAATGTCGGTTAGCGTGCGCTACGGGGTGGCGCGCAGTATGGCGGTGATGGTTGGGTGTATGCTGGCCATCGTGCTGGTGATTGTCACGTCTCTGGGGGGTATGGCGGGCGTGCTGGCAGCTTCCCCCCGGCTGTTTGCCGTGCTGCGCATGGTGGGGGCGGCGTATCTGGTTTTTCTGGGAATGCGGGTGTGGATGGCGCGCCACGCCGTGCAGGCGGGTGCGGGTGGCATGTCACAACCGATGCGCGCTGATGTGCGTGATCTTTTACGTGACGGATTCCTGACCGGGATCAGCAATCCCAAGCTGCTGCTGTTCGCGGCGGCCTTCCTGCCGCAGTTCGTCAACCCCATGGCGGCGCGCATGCCGCAATACGGGTTGCTCGTCGCCACCTTTGTGGGGGCGGAGGCATTCTGGTACGCGGTTTACGCAACGGCGGGGCGCGTCCTGTCTACCTGGTTGCGCACGCCCCGTGTGCAGGCGCTCTTTGCGTGGGTTACGGGAGCGGTGTTCATGGGGTTTGGCATCATGCTGCTCATGGCGCATGTATAGTGATGTACCAGTCGGTCACGGACGCGGTGATCGTCACCGGCCGGGCGTGACACCTACGCCATGACGGGGTGCCAAAGCCGGTCCCGCAAATCATGCGCACTCGCTTGTGATGCCGGGCAAGGGCGCGAAAGCGTTGTGACGTTCCCATATTCCTCTTGATACAAAAGGAAGGAACGCCACCATGACCGAACCCGCCCCCCCTGTATTGAAAGACTGCCCCATCGGCCTTGATGCCACTGGCACGCGGCGCGAAAAGGATTCGATGGGGGAGATCGATGTCCCCGCCAGTCATTACTGGGGTGCCCAGACCCAGCGCAGCCTTGTGCATTTTTCCATTGGTCGCGACCACATGCCCATCGAGGTCTGTCACGCCTACGGTATCGTGAAAAAGGCGGCAGCCCAGGTTAATGCAGCCGAGGGGCGCCTGCCGCAGTGGAAGGCCGATGCCATTGGTCGTGTGGCGGATGAGGTGATTGCGGGCAGGCTGGATTCCGAATTCCCGCTTTTTGTCTGGCAGACCGGGTCGGGCACCCAGACGAACATGAACGTGAATGAGGTGATCGCCAACCGTGCCATCCAGCTTCTGGGTGGCGTGGTCGGGTCCAAAAGCCCGGTCCATCCCAATGATGACGTGAACATGGGTCAGTCAAGCAATGACTCGTTTCCCACCGCCATGCATGTTGCAACCCTTCTGGAAATTGACAGCCGCCTGCTGCCGCGTGTGCGTGAACTGATCGAAAGCCTGCGCGCCAAGGCAGAGGAATGGATGCAGGTTGTCAAGATCGGCCGCACGCACCTGCAAGATGCGGTGCCGCTTACAGTGGGGCAGGAATGGTCGGGCTGGGCACAGCAGCTTGAAGATGCGTTGGAGGCGGTCGAGGCCGCCCGCCCCGGCCTGCTGCAACTGGCCGCCGGTGGCACGGCGGTGGGTACTGGCCTGAACGCTCCGCCGGGTTTCAGCCGTGCCATTGCAAAGCGCATTGCCGAACTGACCGACAGGCCGTTCGTGACCGCACCCAACAAATTCGCGGCCCTTGGCGGGCTGGATGCCATGGTGCGGGCTTCAGCCGGGTTGCGCGGGGTGGCGGTCAGCCTGCTCAAGATCGCCAATGACATGCGCCTGCTCGGCTCTGGCCCCCGCTGTGGCCTGGGGGAGTTGCACCTGCCTGAAAACGAACCCGGTTCCTCCATCATGCCCGGCAAGGTCAATCCGACCCAGTGCGAGGCCATGGTGATGATCTGCACGCAGGTGCTGGGCAACGATACCACCGTGGCGTTTGCGGGCAGCCAGGGCCAGCTTGACCTGAACGTCATGCGCCCGGTCATTGTGGCCAATGTGCTGCATGCCATCCGCATCCTGGCCGATGGCTGCCACAACTTCCGTGTCTTTTCGGTAGAGGGGACCACGCTCAACCGCAAGCGCATTGATGCGTATGTGGCGGGATCGGTCATGCTGGTGACGGCACTCAGCCCCGAAATCGGCTATGATCGTGCTTCTGCCATTGCCCATCAGGCCATGGAGCACGACATCAGTCTGCGTGAGGCAGCCCTGGCTTCAGGCTTTGTGGATGGCGCGACCTTTGATCGCCTTGTTCGGCCGCTGGACATGGTGGGCAAGGGTGTAGGCGGCGCGTAAGATTGAAGACAGTAAGACGTTTTTGGTGAAGCTTTTTTCCAAAAGCACCGAAGAATGCCGCCTTTATTTAAAAAGGCGGCACCCAAAAACTTTTATTTCTTAAGAAGATGCAGCCCCCTGCGTGTTGACCTGCAGTGTAAACAGCGCATCGCCTGCACACATGAACAGCATGTCGCGCTTGGGGCCGCCAAATGTCAGGTTCGACACGCCGCGCGGCAGGCGGATGCGCCCGATCATGTGGCCCTGCGGGTTGTAGATCACCACCCCGCATAGCCCCAGCGGGCCGCCAGCACCACACCACAGGTTGCCAAATACATCTACGCGCATGCCATCGGCAATCATTTGGTGGCCATTCAGCATCATGTCGGCAAAGGGGCGCAGGTTATGCACTTCTCTGCTGGTCACGTCACCTGCGTGGATGTGCAGGTCGCCGCCATGACCGTCCTGCCCCGGTCCCGGCCCTGCCGAAATGACGTAAACGATCTTGCCATCGGGTGAAAACGCAATCCCGTTCGGGTCCGCCAGCTGCTTCTGGGTCAGGACGGCGCGAACCTCACCCGTCGTGGGATCCACGCGGAAGACGTGGTCCTCCTGCCGTCTGTGGCCACCGAACTGGGTTACCACTTCGCCATCCAGCGTCCAGCGTTCCACGCCGTTGCGGTTGGCGGGGCCGCCGGGGGCATCGGGGTGGCCTTCGACAATTGTGTCGCCATAACCCGGATCGGTGAACCAGATGCTGCCATCGGGGTGAACCGCCAGATCGTTGGGGGAGTTCAGCGCCGCGCCGCCATAACTGTCGGCCAGCACGTGGCACGAGCCATCATGCTCCCAGCGCACCACGCGGCGCATGCCGTGCTCGCAACTGACCAGACGGCCCTCATTGTCGAAGATGTTGCCGTTGCTGTTGTAGGAATAATTGCGGAAGATCGAGATCGCGCTGTTTTCCCACAGATAGCGGTACTGTACGGCGCGGATCGTATCACTCAGCAAAAGAAAGCGGCCTTCGCTATTCCACGCCGGTCCTTCCAGCCAGCCACCGCCGCGCCATGCCAGTTTGATGTTGGCATTGGCGTAGGCCAGATTGCCGAAACTGGGGTCAAGCACCAGTATGTCCGGGTCGGGCATCGGGCTGATGGGCGCATCTGGCCCCCATTGGCGCGGCGGGCTGGAAATGACGGTTGCGGGCTGGGCTAGCCCGTCTCCCCCGGCTGCGCGGGCGGCCAGCCCACTGCTCCATACCCCCCCTGCCGCCAGCCCCCCTGCAAGCAGGGCACGCCGGGGAAAGCGGGGCTGGTGGCTGGCTGGGGGCATGGATCTTTTTCTCCGCTTCGGGTCGGGCATAAATGAAAGGTCCCCGGAGGTGTCGGGGCCTGAAGGTGACTCAGCTCTCGATGTTCTGCAGCACCTCGAATCCTTCAAATACCGGTGGCCCCGCCATCAGCGGCTTACGGTTGCCCGCATGGGCGTGGGCGGCGCGGAACTGCTCGGACTGGGTCCAGCCCAGAAAGGCTTCGTAGGATTCCCATACGGTGTGGGAGGCGTACAGGATATAATCCTCTTGCTGCGGCCCCTTGAGGAACTGGAAGCTGACAAAACCGGGCACCGTGCGCAGGTGGACCTCGCGTCCCAGCCAGCGTTCACGGAATTCCTGCTCGTTTCCGGGCGGGATACGGAAACGGTTCATGGCGATGTACATGTTCGATTCTCCTGTTGCGTGCCGGGCTAGCGCCCGCCGGACACCGTCATCACGCTTCCTGTCATATAGGATGATGCGGGCGAAAGGAGAAACGCTACCGCCTGCGCAATCTCGTCCACATGGCCCACGCGGCCCATGGGCACTACGGTTTCGGCCAGTTTTGCGGTCTCGGGCGGGACCATGTCGGTTGCGGTCAGGCCGGGGGCCACGGCGTTGACGCGTATGCCTTCATGCGCGACCTCGTTGGCAAGGCCACGGGTAAAGGTCTCTACCGCTGCCTTGGTCGCGGCATAGGGCACAAGCCCGGGCAAGCCCCCCAGACGCGCCGCGACGGAAGACAGGTTCACGATGACCCCGCCGTTTCCGCCATGGCGGATGGACATGCGACGCACGGCCTCGCCCGCCGCCAGTATGGTGGCGCGTACGTTGATGTTGAACAGGGTATCGAGTGTCTCTGCCGTCTGCTCGTCAATGCGGACCTTGGTGCCGGTAATGCCAGCGTTGTTGACCAGCCCCGCCAGGGGGCCGAGCGTGGCCGCGCGGTCGAACAGGGTGGGGATTTGCGCCGGTTGCGAGAGGTCGGCCCGGATCGCCAGTGCGCGGCCGCCCTGTGCCATGATGGTGTGGGCCAGTTCCTCTGCTGGGGCGGCGTTGGTGGCGTAATTGATGGCGACAGTGTGCCCGCGGCGTGCCAGCAGGGTACTTATGGCGTGGCCAATGCCCCTGCTGCCGCCGGTCACGATCACCACGCCGGATGTCTGTGCCGGGGGGGAGGGGGAATTGCTGTTCATGGGTCTGTCCTGCCTGCTGTGTCGTCCATTATGGGCGATCATAGGCTCCCCCGCCCACCTGCAAACACTTAAAAGGACAGTTTGCAGGCTGTGGGGCGTATATCAGCCATCCAGCCGCGACAGGTGGGGCATCAGGTCAGCCAGGGCCTTGATGGTGGCGTTGGGGGTATGGCCCGTCTCATTGGCAAAACGCTCGATGACGGGTGTGGGGAAGAGCTTTTTTACGGTCTCTTCATCCGCCGGTGCGCTGCTGGTGTGATTTCCCCACTGGTCAAGCCGGGATTCCAGACCAGCATGACGGGCGCGTTCATGCACTTCGCGGCGGCCGGGGCTGTTCGCATCGCCCATATACGCGATCACGACGCTCATGAGACCGGAGGTATCGGTGCGGGCGCCGGTCAGGGTATCGGCAACCTTGCTGGCGGCAGTCCCGATCTTTGTCGTGGTGGTGGTCATGATGTGCCTTCCTTAAGTTCCGTATGCGATAGCAACGTAAAAAAGGCGGTATGCGTGGCATCACGGATTTATGAATTCTGCCGGCCTTTCTCGGCGAAACCCTTCATGGGGGCATGCGTCACGGGCGGTCGGATGGCCCTGCTGTGGGGTTGTGATTTGACTCGGCTGTCAAAGTGTATTGCGCTGGGAGATGATATGACAAACTCCGCCCTGGTCTCGCCAATGGAGAGAGAAGGATGCACTGCATGCCAGATGTCCGCCCTTCTGGAGCATGGACCCTGGTCCGGGTCATCCCTTTCGTGATGATCCTGTCAGGCGTCCTGCCCGCATGCGCGAGCGAACGCGAGGAGCAGATCCGTGCGTGCAAGGATGATGTCTTCCGGCTGTGCTTTCTCGACATTCCCAATGAAAAGCTGATGTCGGCCTGCCTGGAAAGCAAGCGTGAACGCCTTTCCCCCCGGTGCCGTGCCCAGTTTGAAGATGATCCGCCATCCGCGACCCGGTCAGGCCAATCTGGTATGCCGCCTGCTTCGGCGGCTCCTGCCACCGAGCATTGAGAGTCAGCGTTACGAACATTTGACGGTTGCCTTTTTGTGTCACACACAGTACTGGCCGCCTTTGCCCGAAGGCTGAACCGGAACAGAAAGCTGATGCCCGATCGTGCCCCCACAGTCATGTGGTTTCGTGATGACCTGCGTCTGGCGGATAACCCGGCTCTGACTGATGCCGCGACGCAGGGTCCGGTCATCTGTTTGTATGTGCATGACCCTGCTTTCGCGTTGGGTGCGGCCGAACGGTGGTGGCTGCATGATGCCCTGACGGCACTGGACCATGACCTGCGTGCCCGTGGTGGGCAGCTCTGTATCATGGAAGGGTCAGCGCAGGCGGTTGTGCAATGGCTCGCGCAGCAGGCGGGTGCAACGGCAGTGGTGTGGAACCGCCGTTATGGCGGGCCTGCGCGGCAGGTCGATACGGATATCAAGACCGCGCTGAAGGTAATGGGTATCGACGCCCGCAGCCACCCGGGCAACATGCTGCATGAACCTTGGCAGGTGCGTACCCGGCAGGGTACGCCATTTCGGGTCTATACCCCGTGGTGGCGGGCCGTTCAGGCCATGGAGGCACCGCTGCCACCTGTGTCCGTGCCCGCGTCGCTGACCTTTGCTTCGCTGCCCCCCGCTGTGGGGGAGCAGCAACTCGCTCCGTCCGCGCTGCGCCTGCTGCCGACCCGCCCGGACTGGGCGCAGGGGCTGCGCGATACATGGCAGCCCGGTGAGCAGGCCGGTCAGGCACGTCTTGATAGCTTTGTTGCAAAACGGATGGCAGGCTATGCCCGCCAGCGCGACCTGCCCGCCCGGCCTGCGACGTCGGCCCTGTCACCCTATCTGCGCTTCGGCCATGTCTCCTCCCGGCAGGTCTGGCATGCGGTGGCAGCGGGGAAGGAGATGGATGAAGATGGCGCCTGTTTCCTCAGCGAGGTGGGCTGGCGGGATTTTGCCCATGCTACACTATTTGAATTCCCCGAAATGGCGACGCGCAGCCTGCGACCCGAATATGACCGCATGCCGTGGCGTACTGACCCTGCGGCATTGCAGGCCTGGCAGCAGGGGCGCACGGGCTATCCCATTGTCGATGCGGGCATGCGTGAACTGTGGCATACAGGCTGGATGCATAATCGGGTAAGGATGATCGTCGCATCCTTCCTGACCAAGCATCTGCTGCTTGACTGGCGCGCGGGTGAGCGGTGGTTTGCCGATACGCTGGTGGATGCCGACGGGGCGAGCAATCCCTTTAACTGGCAGTGGGTGGCGGGGTGTGGACTGGATGCGGCACCTTATTTCCGTATCTTCAACCCGGTCCTGCAGGGGGAGAAATTCGATCCCGCAGGTGATTACGTGCGCCGGTGGGTGCCCGAAATCGCACACTTGACCGGCAGGGATCTCCATACGCCATGGAAGATGGCCCCGCGTGGCTACCCTGCTCCTATTGTGGACCTGACGGCAGGGCGCACGCGCGCGCTTGCGGCATGGCAAACACTACAGGATGCGTGATTTTGTTTCAGGTCGAGGAACGTATTGTTTTTTGAAATAAAAAAACATATTAACATTATATATAAGAAATTATTTTTGTGAATATTCTGATAATGTGAGAAAAACAGCAATTATTATTTTGGATTTTGTTTTTATTATTAAAAATAATTAATTTTTTGGAATAATTGTCCAGAGCTATGTGATCGGTAACAGATTATCGGGAACGGGCAGGTCATGTATTGAAGCAGGGAATACCATTCATGAGCAGGCAATATGGTCCAGCGGCAGAAATCGCGTATGAAGAAGGGCATCTGTCTTTTCGTACCGGTCATTTTGACATGGACATGATAAAGCAGGCCATTACTCATTCCCGTAGGGATACCGTCTACGATTCCCTGCACCTGCAACCCCTTGTCATGCACTCCGGCGCATGGCTGAGTCTGCGCCTGCAGCAACTTCAGGGATGGAATCAGGGGCTTTTCAGTCTTGATGGGGGTACCCTTGTCATTCATCCTGCCGCCGTCGATACGGTTACCATGCTGCCGATCGATATTCGCAGCCACGGAGGCAGCCTGCCTGATCTTCACTGCGGCGGAGAATGCATCCGGTACCCTGCTCGTTCATCTGCTGCGTTCCAGCAACGCCCATGCGCCCGTGCAACTTGTCTTTCAGGGATGTGCGCTACAGTTCGCCCATTATGATCCCATGACGGACATTACCCTGGTGGGTTTGATGCCAGAATATGAACTGCCCCATGGGTGGATAGCAGTCAGGCTGGATGGCAATCCGTGGCAGATCGACAATGCCGTCAACCTGCCGGGCATTGGCAAGCCCGTCCTGCGCCGGGAGTGGCCGGCGGATAAGTGCGAGACCGTTACCCTGACCCTTCCGGGCTAAGCGCAGGCTACGAACATATCACCAAAACGAGAGGACTCTGTACAAGCAGAGCCTTGATATTAAAGAACCAACAGAGTTATCCACAGGCGTTCAACTCGGACCCAACCTTGCGACTCTGTTTTTATGGTGCGGAAAAGAGACAATAAATGGCTATTTTCCGCCATTGGCAGGATTCTGTTTGCCTCCTGCGTGTCCCGGCCTGTGCTGTTATCGACTGGACTCGGGTTGAGTCCAGAAAAAAAGTCCACACCTGAGCGGATCGGCCACTTTATCCCCCCGTGCGTTTATGCCCGACCGTGGCTGTATGGGCGGTTACGTATGCATCGTCAATCTGCAGCAGGATTTCCGGCGGCAGGTTCTCATTGCTGACCATGGTGAACCGATTGCGCAGGGACTGGCGTACCCAGGACTCGAATGGTGAAAAGGTTCGTCTCGGGCTATGGTGCTGCACGATATCGGGTAATGATGACATGGGTTGCCTCTCTGCCAGCGTGGGCTGTCAGATAGGAAACGGTCGGAGCGGTCCGACAGTTTCCATCCATCCCGCATACTGCCATGACCCGTGGCATCAGGCCGCCATGTTATCAAGCAGTGGGATGCCGGTTGCCTGCGCCATGTGTCGGCAATACGCCCATACCGGTGCGGGCCATTCCAGCCCCGCCACGATTGTCAGGCCGCGCAGGTAGGCAAACAGGTGAATGTCATCTTGCGACAGGGTACCGTTTACCGCACCGGGTTGCTGTATCAGTCCCGACAGCCGCGCAAGTGCCCTGCTGGTGCTGGCACACAGGGCGGCACTGTCGGCCAAGGCTGCATTGAAGGGGCCGATCATGTCTTCTTTGTTGCGGATGAAATACAGTCGTGCCGCCGTAGTGGCGAATTCCGGCAGGGGTGCCGCTGCAAAACGGGGTAGCATGAGGGTGTAAGCCCGCGCCTCATCGCTGATCCACTGGCTGATCTCGGGACGGGTTGGTCCGGTCAGTACGGGCTTGCCGTCCATTGCATCGATATGGGCGACAATGTCCATGCTCTCGCCCATGAACCGGCCATCATGCTCCAGAATCGGCACCAGCTTACGCCCGATCATGCGGGTAGGCGTTTCCACATCATCATTGAGTAGCACAACATCCGTAACCGGTACGTGCTTGAGGCCAAAGATTATGCGGGCTTTCACACAAAAGGGGCAGTGATCGTAAATATAGAGCTTCATCCCGACCTCAGGGGCGTGTCAGTGTCGCGATCTTACGATCAGTCTTGTACTGGCTCAGCGCATAGACGGACCAGATCGCGGCGGGAATCCAGCCAATCAGGGTAAACTGCAGCACAAGGCAGACAAGCCCCGCAAAGGGGCGGCCGATGGTGAAGAATTGCAGCCAGGGCAGAAGCAGTGCGAGAATGAGCCGCATGTCGGGTCTCCTTACAGGGGCTTTTCAGGTCGGGGTCTATCAGTCCAGAAAGCTGTCAGATTAAGGTTTTTTACGCAATAAAATTGCTTTAATTATAAAAATTATAGAATTTTCAACACAAAGAACAGAAATATGTTTTCATAAGTAAGTTATGGATAATATCTATTTTAGCTTCCAATTCGACAGCCTGCTAGGGCGAATTGCGTGCTCGTGCAGCCGGATCCTGTTTCCCGTGCTTCGCACGTGCCCGTCGGGTGTGTATGCCCTTCCTTTTGGTCAGTGATCGGGATAGAAAACGCAGGATGGAAAACGCGTCGGATACACACGCGGCACCCGGTGGGCGCCGGAATTTCCTTGGGCTTGTCACGGCCGCCACGGCTGTTGCCGGCGCGGGGGCCTGCTTGTGGCCATTCCTGCAAAGCCTGGCCCCGCGTGACAGTGCGGCAGCACACCTGCCGGTCGATGTGGATATCTCGGCCCTGCCACCGGGGCAGCAGATTGTCGTGACATGGCAGGGCAGGCCGGTTTTCATTACCCACCGCACGCCCGAAGCCCTTGCCTCCCTGCAGGATACAGCACTCACGGCCCGCCTGCGTGACGGGCAGTCCCGCGACCTGCAGCAACCCCCCTATGCCGCCAACTGGCACCGCTCCATCGACCCACGCTACGGCGTGGTGGTGGGCATCTGCACGCATCTGGGCTGCGTGCCCGCCTACCGCCCCACGCCCGAAGGGAACGGTAGCACAGCGGGGGGCTATGCCTGCCCCTGCCATGGCTCCAGATTCGATCTGGCGGGCCGGGTATTCCGTGGTGCGCCCGCGCCCTACAACCTGCCGGTGCCGCCATACAGCATGCCGTCTCCCACCCTGATCCGCCTGGGCGAGAATCCGACGGGGCAGGAATTTGATTTCTCGACCATTCTTCAACTCTGATTATGTTACAAAGCGCGTGACCAGTCCGCCCACAAAATAACCTGAAAATCATAAAGAAGTTTTTGGTGAAGCTTTTTTTCAGGGCCTGTTTGGAATTATCTTGAATTGATGATTGCGCCAACGAGAGAGATCATGGTTGCGCGTGATCTGTCAGTCTTCTCGCGTCGCATGGCGATACGGTTTTTGCGCTGGGGAATGACCACGTAGGCGCCTTGCGCGTATATGGTGTCCACGATCCAGTGGACGTCAAACGCCTTGTCAGCAAGAATTCCCTCGAAATCCGCGGGTTCGAGCAGGGGTGCAACGCCGACCGTGTCATAATACTGGCCGGGAATGAGCGTGAAGTGGGCCAGATTGTCCAGGGCATCCGTCAGTATGAAGCGATCCATATCAACTTTGAAACACATCACAGCCCTTTAGAAACCCCAATTCCAAACAGGGTCTGGTTAACCCACTACAATGCTGAAAAAAGACACTATTCTTACCTCTGATCGCGGACAATCAATCTCAACAGGGTTGGCATGATCGCCAGTGTCTTCCTGCCCAGATGAGATCGCAGTTCATATATGCCCCCGTGCAAGGGTCGAAGCGGATGTGTAAATACAATAAGTAAGATGTGGATCAAGATTTATGTTCTGCTTCGATCAACTCTCAATAAATATTGGCACAGCCTGCTTCTTTATAACCGTTTCCCGTTATGGGTGAGACCGGGCACGCATCATTGTGCCCGATCTCTCCTGTTTCGTCAGAATGCCGCGTCGATATCCACCACGTTGATCAGCTTGTGGTTAATGAACTCCTTGATGCCAAGGCCGATCAGTTCACGGCCATAGCCCGAGTTCTTGATGCCACCGAACGGCAGGTCGGCCTTGGGTGACAGCGGATGGTTGATAAACACCATGCCCGTGCGGATGGCGCGTGCCACCCGTGCACCGCGTGCTTCGTCCTTCGTAAAGACGGAACCACCCAGTCCGTAAGGGGAGTCATTGGCGATACGGATGGCGTCCGCTTCATCCTTTGCGCGGTATATCTGGGTAACGGGACCAAAGAATTCCCAGTGACGGGCAGCATTCTTTTCATCAAGCCCCGACATGAGCAGCGGCTGGAAAAACGCACCCTGTTCCGGCACTGGCGCTCCGATGATCTCGACCTTCGCGCCCAGATCCATCGCCCGCGTGACCTGATCGCGCAGGTCGTCTGCCGCTGCCTGTGACGATAGGGGAGCAAGTGTGGTAGACGGGTCCATCGGGTCGCCTGCCTTCAGGGCTGTAACACCTTCCTTGTACAGGGCAAGGAACTGGTCATAAACGCTATCTGCCACGATCAGGCGCTTGGCCGAAACGCAGACCTGACCGGCATTCCAGTGGCGACCGATAACCGCCCAGCGGGCTGCTTTTTCTACATCGGCATCATCCAGAACGATAAAGGCGTCCGCGCCCCCCAGTTCCATGGTCGCTTTTTTCAGCGCCTTGCCCGCAATGCCGGCAATAACGGTGCCAGCACCTTCCGAACCCGTCAGGGCAACACCACATACGCGCGGGTCGTTCAGGATCATGGCAGTGTGGGGGCGTGCCGCATACAGGTTGCGGAACAGGCCTTTGGGCAGGCCCGCTTCGGCCATCAGCGTATCAAAGGCGGCCGCGCATTGCGGCAGGTTGGATGCGTGCTTGAGCAGCACGGCGTTACCGGCCGAAAGCTGCGGCGCTATGATGCGCACGACCTGATAGAAAGGGAAGTTCCACGGCTCGATTGCAAGCACGATGCCCAGCGGTTCATGCACCAGAACGGGCCTGCCTTCTGCGGCGTTGGCAACCGGCAGTATTTCCGGCTTCAGAAGTTCTTCGGCATGATTTGCGTAGTATTCGAAGATCTGGGCAGAAAGAATGACTTCCTTCTTTGACTCTTCGAACAGCTTGCCCATTTCCAGCGTGCCAAGGCGGGCATATTTGTCCATGTCACGGCGTAGGATGGTGGCTGCCGCGTTCATGACCTTTGCACGGTCAGCAAAGGACGTGTTGCGCCAGCTTTCAAATGCAGCATGTGCTTCGCTCAGTGCTGTCTGTACTTCCGCATCCGTGGCATCGGGGAAAGTGGCGACAACTTCGTTAGTATAAGGATTGGTTGATGCGTAAGCCATTTTAGATATCTGTCCCTTAATAAAGTTCGTTATGCTTGGGATATGGCGCGTGGCTCGCGTGGCTGTATCCCGGTGGTATTCCAGTCAAAATCAGGCAGCGGCTTCGAGGATTTGGCGGCTGACATCCAGCGTGACATCACCGTTTTCACCCAGATGGGTCATGCCGTGATCTTCAAGCTGCTGCACCAGATCGTTGATGCCTTCAGCCCCGATGCCGTAAGCCGACAGGTGGGTTGGTACGCCAAGGTTTTCAAAGAATTCCTCGGTTTTGCGAATGACCGCGTCGATCCGCTCGTCTTCCTTGTCTTCGGTCAGGTTCCATACCCGTGCGGCATACTGCAGCAGCTTGGCGCGCTTTTCAGTGCGCCGCACCTTCAGCAGGGCGGGGAACACCGTGGCCAGCGTGCGGGCGTGGTCGATGTGGTATTTTGCCGTGATTTCATGGCCAATCATGTGCGTGGTCCAGTCATGCGGCACGCCCGCGCCGATCAGGCCATTCAGTGCCAGGGTCGCAACCCCCATGAGGTTGGAGCGCAGATCATAATCTTCCGGTGTGGCGACGATACGCGGCCCGATTTCCACCAGGCTGGACAGCAGCCCTTCGGAAAAGCGGTCCTGCGCCATGCCGTCGACCGGATAGGTCATGTACTGCTCCATCACATGCACGAAGGAGTCCACAACACCATTGATGACCTGCTTCATGGGCAGGCTCATGGTGCGCATGGGGTCGAGCACGGAAAAGCGCGGATAGACCAACGGGTTGGAAAACAGCAGTTTGTCGCCCGTTGACTGGCGTGAAATCACGCTCAGGCAGTTCATTTCAGACCCGGTGGCGGGCAGGGTCACAACGGTGCCCAGCGGCAGCGCTCTCTTTGCCGCTTCGCCCTTACTGACCAGAATGTCCCATGGTTCGCCTTCATACGGCACGGCGGCAGCAACGAATTTGGTGCCATCCATGACCGATCCGCCACCGACTGCAAGCAGGAAGTCAAGCTTTTCTGCCCGTACCATGGCCACGGCGTTCATCAGGGTTTCGTAAGTGGGGTTGGCTTCAATGCCACCAAACTCACGGAAGGTCCGCTTGCCCAGTGCCGCTCGTACCTCATTCAGCGTGCCGCTGCGTTCCGCGCTGGAGCCACCATACAGAACGAGTACGCGGGCTTCAGGTGACAGCTGTTCATCAAGGCGTGCAATCATGCCTTTGCCAAACAGGACCCGGGTGGGGTTGTAGAATTCGAAATTCTGCATTTTTACACCTATTAGACCGGTCGTCTCTAATAGACCGGTCATCTATTAAAATCGTGGAACAGGGCACTCTGCCATGCTCCGGAAACTAGATTTCCAGTAGCTGCCTGCTTGCTGCCCTGGCATGATCAAACGGCGGAGAGCTGTGGGTGATCTTCACCATAAGCGTCGAACCCAGCCAGAGCTGGTACAGCGATGCCGCCAGCACCGGCGCGGGTTGCCGTGTATTGCCAATGGACCCTTCCGCCTGACCGGTGGCAATGACTGCGCTGATCCGGTCAATGACCGTACGGGTGCCGACATCCAGAATGGCGCGCATCCGTTCGGACAGGTCTGATACTTCGGCTGCCAGCTTTACGATCAGGCATTTGTTCCCGATCTGCCCTTCGATATGGGTATCGCGCCAGAATTGACAGTAACGGGTGATCCGTTGCGCTGCATTCGTGTTGCGGTCACCAAGAATGTCATCCATCTTTATCAGATAGTCATCTATGTAAGTCTGGAGCAGGGCCTCACCAAATGCTTCTTTTGACTCGAAGTAGTGATAAAATGATCCCTTGGGAATGCCCGCGACATCCAGTATCTGCGCCAGACCGACAGCCGAAAAACCACGCTGGCCGATCAGCGGCCGGGCCGCTTCAAGGATGTGCTGCCGGGCAGCGCGATGTTTTTCTGCGATCTTCATGGGAGTGTATATACGGAGGACCAGTCAGAGTGTCCAGATAAAAATTAGACCAGTCGTCTCTTTTCTGTCTGCTACCTGTTCCTCAACAAGAGGCAAAGAGCTTCAGAGAATGCCGAAATAAAAATTTGTATTTATTTATCAATTGTTTATTTAAAATAAATGTTTAACGGACAGGCTTGAGATGCAGGTCCATGGTGTAGATCGCCACCGGCAGCCGCACGCGTGAGACACCATCGGACTGGAATGTGGCGGTGCGGTTGAGTTGCACGGCCGGAATCCACAGCACGCCGTGGCTGTCGATCCACATGGCATCTGCCCAGACCAGCCGTTTGTCATGGATCAGCGTGCTGGCCTTTCCTTGCGGCGTGATGCGCAGGATACGCAACCGGTCCACATCCGATACATACAGGTTGCCATCGCCATCAATGGCGCTGCCGCCGCTACTTGGCGTGTTGTAGAACAGGTTAACGGCGCGTGCGAGGTCGGTGGCAGGCAGGGCCGGGTTTTCAAGGGCTGCGGTGGGTACGGTCCACATCGGTCCAGAACTGGGCTGGAAGTAAAGGATTTGCCCATCGGGCGAGACTTCAAGCTGGTCGGCATGGATACGGGCAGGCTGGCCATGCACGCGTAGGAGCTTGCCTTCGGCATACATCGGGCGTTCATCGGTCGTGGAGCGGTCATGGGCCAGCACGCGGCGCTGTGCACCGGTGGTGAGGTTGACCACGACAAGCGCCGGATCGCCTGCGTCGGTTACGAAAATCGTATCATTATGGAAGCGGATGTCATCCATGTAGCTGTGCGGTGTGCTGGCTGCGTGCAGCGAAAGAGCATGAACCACTGCGCCGGTCATGATGTCAAAGGCCAGCAGCCGGGCCGGTGCGCCCCCCGTCGGGCTGGGCGGGCCGCCCACATTCGCATCGCCCGAATCTACAACCCACAGCAGCCCGTCTGGCCCGATACGGATGGCGTTTACCCGCACGAAAGGCTGGAGCATACCCTTCGTGCCATCGGGGTGGTTCCAGCGCGCATCGGGAAAGGCATGGGTCTGGCCGCTTGCGTCAATCTCGGCCACCGTGGGGCCGCTGCTGCCACCGCCGCCCCAATAGGGAAACGAAACGAACCTGCGCCCGTCATCCGCAATGGCCACAGCGTTGAGGACGCGCTCCGATGTCAGGGCGACATGGAGTTTGTCAGCATGCTGCGCCATGGCGTGCCGCAGTGGCGCGGCGCAGGACAGCAGGCTGACAGCAAGCATGGCGCGCCACGGGCGCCAGCGGGGGCGTAAGGTTGGCATGGGCCTAGCCTATCACCACTCCCGCGCATGTGGCATCACGGATGCGTGCCTACCCCCACATGGCACCAGGGCCATACGGGGGCAGGATGCCAGACCGTGGGATCAGGCTGCGGAAGCCGGGGCCGCCGCCAGCTGCCCCAGTGCCGCGCGTAGCTTGCCTTCGTTCTCGGGCGAGAGCGAGGTCTGCAGCACGCGGGCATGGCCCCTGAACTGTGAAAGGTCGGCCAGCACCTTGTCCGGCTGCGACTTGCGCACCAGTACGAACAGTGCCGATGTGTTGGCGGGAATGGTGGCGCCAAGCGACTTGATGAAGTTGTCATCAATTCCATAATCGGACATCTTACCCGCAATCGCACCAGCTCCCGCGCCAACAAGGCTGCCAGCCACGAAACCCGCCAGCGGGTTCAGGCACAGAAGCCCCACCAGCGCACCCCAGAACCCACCGGAAAACAGTCCGTAAGACGCACCCAGCTTTTCCAGATTGACGCTTTGCTGCAGGTGTAGCTTGCCGTCAGCACTGCGCACTACGACAACCGCGTCCTCCAGATCCAGCAGGTATTCCTTTTCCAGCTTCTTGCATTCGGTCAGGGCGGCCGTGGCTTCGGCCGTGTTGTCAAAACCGACAACGATCAGATCGGACATAGGATACTCCGTTTGTGATAGTCGCCATCATCTGGCAACGTAAGGTCAGCATGATATTACATGCATGCCCGCCATATTTCGCGGCGGTTTTTGGACATGGTTGCCCCCGGTTGGGCGCAGGTCTACCCGTGCCGTGCATGTGGCGCCCCCCAGCCATGAAACCGGGCGGGGTGCATGGTGGTGAACCGTGGTTCACGCTGTGTGTTGTCTGCCAGCGGCCATGGCTCAGGTCGCGCATTATACGGAGAGGGAACCCGATGCCCCGTTTCATGAATGATGATGACCGTCCCGACGATGGCGGGAAAGGCAAGCACGCTACCGCCCGCAGTCTGGCCGAGGCCGGGTTGCGTGCCGAGCGTGCGGGCGACCAGGCTCGTGCCGATAAACTATTTGACGAAGCCGAGCGCACTGACCCTGAAGCGCTGGAAACCGTGCTGCGGGACAATCCCGTTCCCCGCCGGCGTGTATCGGGGCGGGGATTTGGCGATGACGCGGGCGTTGCGCGGATGAGCCGTACGGTGGAGCCGGATACCGATGCACCCTCGCGCAGCGGCATTACGCAGGCGGGTAGCGGTGCCGATTCAGAGCAGCGTTAATTCTGTGATCGCGAGAAAAAGTTTTTGATGAAGTTTTTCCAGATCCTGTTTGGAATTATCTTGAATTGATGACTGCGCCAACGAGAGAGATCATGGCTGCGCATGATCTGTCAGTCTTCTCGCTTCGCATGGCGATATGCCTGAACGCCTTGAGCTTGCAGAAGACGTTCTCGATGAGATGGCGTACCTTGCAGGGCGCCATCGAAGGGGTGCAACGCCGACCGTGTCATAATACTGGCCGGGAATGAGCGTGAAGCGGACCAGATTGCCCAGGACATCGGTCATGGCGATGATCCTGGTCGACCACCCTGTCACACTGCGTCCTGTCGCCTGGCTTTGGGGCATCCTTTTGCGCCCTGACCGTGGCGGTGAACCCGAACCACCGTGCTGTCGATCATCGCATAGTCCATGTCGGCATCGTCAGAGACAGCTTCAGAAAGCTGTTTGAAAACACCGGCTTTCATCCAGTCACTGTAGCGGGAATAGACCGGGTTCCAATGTCCGAAATACGTTAGCAGGTCCCGCCACGAACTGCCGGTCCGCGCTATCCATAAGACCGCTTCGATAAAGAGGCGGTTATCCTTCCCGCGACGTCCGCGATCCGTATTCTTGCCAAGGCATTACGGCCCTTTAGAAAACCCAATTCCAAACAGGCCCTGACGCTACAGTTGCATTTTGTGTCGAGTTTTGAATCCATGGATTACCATGATTCAGGATCTGACGAGTGGCGGTGCATCTGTTGTAAAGACGCTGGATTTGTGGGCGTCCAGGCTTCGGACAGTAAAAAGAGTGGATCGCGGCTCTGTTTATGCAAAAGCATGTTGTGGCGTCTGCGTTGCCTTCATTGACGTTCTGATTGGTAATGAACCATGCCAGACGGGATGGAGCAGGGCAGTTCCAGAAGTGTAATAATATTTTATATTCATAGGATATATAGAAAATATAAACTATGAAAATAAGTTGGTTTTAAAATATAACAGATAAACAAAACCTATAATTTTATAGTTTATATTCAATAATATAGAATATTATTTGATGTCGGTCATGGCCAAGCACACATGCGTGCTTGACCCTTGCCGGAAGTGAAGGCGCCCCAATGGGCGGCTTCTGATTGAAAAGGACCAGCGTCACCATGCCCAAAAATGTCGTAAATCCTGAATTCCTGCCGGTCTTGGAAAAAATGCCGTCGTTTGATGGCCTGTCCGGGCGGTCGCTGCCGGAAGTGCGTGAGGTATTCATGACTGCAGTCAGGCTGATTGAAGGGCGCCCCCTGCCGGATATTGAAACGCAGGAAGAATACATTCCCGGCCCTGCTGGCGCACCGGATGTCCGTGTCCTGATCTATCGCCCTCGTGCCAGGCAGCTCAATGCTCCGGCAATGGTCTATATCCATGGTGGCGGACTGGTTTCGGGCCATCCGGAAGTAGATGATCCCAAGTGCCAGGTACTGGCCAGCAGGATGGGGTTTGTCATTGTCTCGGTTGATTACCGGCTGGCACCGGAAGTCAGGTATCCCGGCGCGATCGAGGATTGTTATGCGGCCTTGAAATGGGTGCATGAAAACGCGCCCGGACTGGGTATCAACCGCGACAAGGTTGTCGTGGCGGGTGAAAGTGCCGGTGGCGGCCTGAGTGCCGCACTGGCGCTGATGGCGCGGGACCGCAAGGAATACAAACTGGCCTATCAGTTGTTGATCTATCCTATGCTGGATGATCGTACGGCGACGAAGGTCGATCCCGCGCCCGATTTTGGTGAATATGTCTGGACCCGTTCGGCCAATAAATACGCATGGGAAGCGTATCTGGGGACTGCGGCAGGGGGTGACGACACGCCTGCCTATGCATCGGCCGCGCGGGCAAAGGACCTGTCGGGCCTGCCGCCGACCTTTGTCGGAGTGGGGTCAATGGACCTGTTCCTGTGCGAGGATCTGGACTACAGCCGCCGCCTTATGGCCGCAGGTGTGCCAACCGAAGTCATGGTCGTGCCGGGCGCATATCATGTCTTTGACATGTTCGTGCCCGATGCGGAACTGTCGCGCCGGTTCATGGATGCATATTGCGCGGGCCTGAAGCGGACCCTGAACCTGTAATATAAAGCTTGCCGCCGGCCGTGACCATGTTGTCATGACCGGCGGACGATGGGGCATTTTACCGTGTCGTCATGTTGGTTGGCAGAACAGGGTGATATTTTTATATGCAGTGAATTGCTGAGCGTCTGGTTTGCTTATGGTGCGGGCAAGCAATATCCCTGATATATACACGCATATCATGAACCGGATCACCGTTGGGGAGGGCAGTCTTCCGGCTTCCAGATGGAAGTGTGAAAATATGGTCTGTTATGCTGCCGATTTTCCTGCCGGATTCGGGGAATACGGCCTGAACAAAGCAGGCGTGTCGAGGTACGGGAACAACAAAGGACCACAGCATACCTTCCCGCAGCACGCTTACATGTTCCCATATACCGTTACCTGATTACGCCTGCCAAGCCTGCAGGATATATCCGGATTCATCTCGTCATTTCTTGGATGTATCCACCAGAAGGACATGGATCTGGTCGCTTTGACTTGGAGGCTTGTCTAACAAGACTTCTTGAAAAACATCCTGTAATTATAAGTAAGCTTCTGGTAAAGATTCTTTCAGAGGTCGTTTGGAATTGGGTTTTCTAAAGGGCCGTGATGCGTTTCAAAGTTGAGATGGATCGCTTCATCCTGACCGATGCCCAATGGGCGAAAATGGAACTGCTATGCCTTGGCAAGAAGACGGATCGGGGATGCAGCGGGAAGGATAACCGCCTCTTTATCAAAGCGGTCTTATGGATAGCGCGGACCGGGAGTCCGTGACGGGACCTGCCAACGTATTTCGGACATTGGAACCCGGTTTATTCCCGCTACAGTGACTGGATGAAAGCCGGTGTTTTCAAACGGCTTTCTGAAGCTGTCTCTGACGATGCCGACATGGATTATGCGATGATCGACAGCACGGTGGTTCGGGTTCACCGCCACGGTCAGGGCGCAAAACAGGACCCCAAAGCCAGGCAACAGGACGCAGTGTGACAGGGTGGTCGACCAGGATCATCGCCATGACCGATGCCCTGGGTAATCTGGTCCGCTTTACGCTCATCTCCGGCCAGCATTATGACACGGTCGGCGTTGCACCCCTGCTCGAACCGGTGGATTCCGAGGGAATTCTTGCTGACAAAGCGTTTGACGTCCACTGGATCGTGGACGCCCTACACGCGCAAGGTGCCTGCGTGGTCATTCTCCAGCGCAAAAACCGCATCGACAGGCGCCCCTTCGATGGCGCCCTGCAAGGTAGGCCATCTCATCGAGAACGTCTTCTGCAAGCTCAAGGCGTTCAGGCGCATCGCCATGCGAAGCGAGAAGACTGACAGATCATGCGCAGCCATGATCTCTCTCGTTGGCGCAGTCATCAATTCAAGATAATTCCCAACAGGTTATTTTCAAACAGTCTCTTAAATGGAGCCGTCTAAAGCGATGGCCCCCACATACCCGCCACAAACACGATTGCCCCAAGGGCAAGCATGGCGATATGGAACATGACCTGCCCTGGCATGTAGTCGGGCGTTATGTTCAGTCCGTGGATGAACTGGACCACCACCAGTGTTAGCCCAACCACGCACAGGCCGATGCGCACGGGGCTGACCGTAACGGGCCATATCGGGTTCTTGCGGTTCATGGCGGCAGCTCTCCAGGTTTTGGTGCCAGCATGCCATAAAAACCGGCGTGGCAGAAGCAGCGTCTTTCATGTCAGGATTTGCCCCCGTCGCCGTGCATGCTATGCGCATGCTAGGCCATACGGGTCATGGCTACCGGTGAACTGACAGGAAAAGAATGCGCCTTGATCGCTGTGCCCCTGCTGGCACGCTTGCCGCCTGTGCTGTGATGACCGTGCTGCTGGCAGCACCCGCGCGGGCACACCCCCACCACCATGGGTCGAACGTGGTCGCGCGGCATACCACCACCACCGAGGCACCGGTAGGTCCGCCCCTGCCTGATGGCCAGGTTTTCCTGCCTCCGCCGCCGGGACCGGAGACGGCGCAGCGCGCGGCGGATGCTTCCATCTATGCGGCTACCCGTGCATTGGAAGGCACGCTGCGGTGGAAGCTGGCGCAGGCCGATAACCGCGATACGCCCGCCCATCTAGTCTCGGCCTTTTCCTGCGCGGTGGGCTTTACCCTACCGCCCGAACACCTGCCGGAGTTGGTAGGCCTGTTTGCCCGTATCGAACGCCGGCTTGACCCGGCCGTGCACGCGCAGAAAACGCTATGGAACCGCCCACGTCCGTTTACCGAAGCCGAATTGCCGTTGTGCATTCCCCTGCGTGCCAGTCTGCGGCAGGACCCGTCCTACCCCTCGCTCCATGCCACGCTGGGCTGGGTGGCGGGGCTGATCCTGGCCGATATCCTGCCCGAACGCACGGCATGGATCATGCAGCGTGCCCGCGTGTTCGGGGAAAGCCGGGTTGTGTGCGGCGTGCAGTGGCAGAGCGATGTCACGGCGGGTTGGCTTAATGGTGGCGTGCTGTATTCCGCCATGGAGCAGGATGAGGGCTTCCGGCAGGAAATGGATGCGGCCCGGACCGAGGTCATGGCCCTGCGCACCACCATGGCCGCACCGCCCGCCGCCGAATGCGCGGTGGAAGCGGATGCCGCTGCCCATCCACCCCAGTAGATAGTTCACAAGTAATAAAAGTTTTTGGTGAAGCTTTTTTCTAAAAACACGGCACCCAAAAACTTCTTTACGTTTTACATCCTTAAAGGATCAGGACAGGAACCCGATCCGCCGGTTGCCGTCCCGCCCCGCCGTTTCCGTCCGCAGGCGCTCAAGCAGTTCATCCGGCGTGGGGTCTTCATCCAGCAGGCGCGCCCGGCGCAGCACCAGCGCGAAATCCGATGGTACCAGTGTGCGCACATGGCGTAGCGCGGCGGGTGCGGTCTTGCCAAAGAAGCTCTGGAACGCATGCGCCGCCTGCTGTTCGGTCAGGTAGTCAAAACGCGCGCGGAACAGGAAGCGCCGCATGCTGGCGGGGTCCAGCTTTTCCACCAGGTTGGTGGTGCAGGCAAAGGGCAGCGGGTGCTGCTCCATCCATGTCAGCATTTCGTTGACCTGGCTGATCTCCCATGAGCGTTCGGCCGCCCGGCGGTCGCCCAGCAGGCTGTCGGCCTCGTCAATTACCAGAAAGGCGCCACTGTCGCATGCTTCGGCAAAGGCTGCGGCAATCTGCTGCTCGCTCTGGCCGACATACTTGTCCAGCAGGTCAGACGCGCGCTTCTGCAGCACCGGCATGTCCATCCGGGTGGCCAGATGGCGGGCATAGGCACTCTTGCCTGAACCCGGCGGCCCGGACAGCAGGAGTGACACCGCGCGCGGCGCGCCGGGGCGGGCAAGGCGCGCGGTCAGGGCATTGAGGTCGCAATCCGCATTGATCAGCGTTGCATCGTAATCCGCCACGTCCGGCTGTGATGGCATGGGCATCTGGCCGCCTGCGGCCGCACGGGCAATACCGGTCGCGATCATGCTGGCCATGGCCGAATCCCCATTTGCCAGATGGGTGGAGCGCAGCGCGTTGCGGAAAATGGCCGGCGCTGCGGGAATGGCACGGGCAAGGTCGGCGGCATCCGCCGGGGCCAGGGCCACCTTTTCCTCCCGTGCCATGTCCTGCCACAGGCGGGTGCGCACACCGATTCCGGGCTGGCGGACTTCGATGCACAGCGCCATGCGCCGCGCAATGGCGGGGCCAAGCGTATTCAGGTCGTTTGCTGTCCAGATGACGGGCGTGCCGCCCTGTTCCAGCAGGCGATGGAAGAAGACACGGCTGTAGGACTGTGGCGGGTCGAACAGACTGGCGGTGAACAGGTCCTCCGCCTCGTCAAACAGCAGGATGGAATCGGTGTTGCGCAAAAGCCGCGTGCTGCACCGCAGGTCGGCCAGGCGTTCATGACGCGAAGGTTCGTCGCCTGCGCTGTCGGCTTCACCCACAGGGTACAGGGTTGCGCCGATATGGTGGGCCAGCGTTGCCGCAAATTCGGTCTTGCCGGTGCCCGGCGGACCGTACAGCAGGATATTGATGCCCGTAGCATGCTGCGCGATGGCGGCTTTCACCAGCTTTGCCGCGATCTCCGCCTGCTGGCCCAGATGAGCAAAGGCATCCCATGGCAGGGTTGCCGCGCGCGGCTGGCCCAGCAGCAGGGAGCGAATGTCGCCCACTACGTTTGCGCGCCGGTTCATCAGCGCCATGAGACGGGGCAGCAGGGTAATGTCGCCATCCTCGTCCACGGTCATCAGCCCGCTCATGCGCAACTGGCCATCCGGGGCCAGGGCAGTGGCGATCGCATCCTCCTCTTGCCCTAGAAGCAAGTGCAGCAGCGGGATATCCTCGCACAGGAACGGCCCGCGCGAGCGGTTCTCGCACAGGTCATCCCACAACTGTTCGAAATGCCCATTCAGCCGGTAGCACATGGCAAGGCCCAGCACTTCGCTTGCCACCCGGCCCAGCCCAGTGGCCTGGGTCAGTTCCTCGAGCCACGTATCCACGTAACCCCGGTCGCCCGCATGCTGGAGGCGCACTTCCTCCAGCGCGTGACCAAGGCGCTTCCATTCTGTGGCGGTGGGCGGGTTCTCGCCATCATGGCGGGGGCTGGCGGGCAGATCCTTGTCCGGCAGGCCCAGATCGGGCTGTGCCTGCACCACGCAGCGCACCAGGGCGCCTGCATCACGTGACCCTCGGTGGATCGAACCATGCAGGATACACAGCATTTCCAGCAGGCGGCGTGTCTCACCCCGTACGCGTGGTGAGCGGGGCTGGGCCGTCCGGCGCCGGGGTACCGGTTTTCTGCTTCTGGCTAGCGCCATGTATCGGGTCTCCTGCTACTCCTGTGCAATATAGGGGTTGCTGGCGCAGATGTCGCGTGGGGAAGGGGAATATGTTTTCCCCCACCCGCGTTCAGTTGCCCCCCGACAGGGCGAAACCGGTCTCGACCTGGTCCAGCATGGCATCAAGCCCGGGGCGGCGCAGGGGGTCGGTACCAGTGGCCACATGGGTGCGTGCACGTTTTTTCAGGCTGCCGGCAACCCGCGAACTGACCGGTCGCGTTGCACCATGGCGAAGCAGGTCGGCAATGCTTGCGCTCTGTTCATGAGCGGCCAGGATGACCGAGAATGCCATTTTGTTGACGATGCTCTCGAACTCGAACCGCCCGAAGCGCGAGCGGCAGCGGCTGAACTGTTCCAGCGCCGTGGCATAGTTTTCCACTGCGGTGGGCTGATTTGCGGTACGGAAATGCTGGGTATGGTAGCGCGATGCCTGGATATGCTCCTCACGCGCAAGATCCCATTCGCCAATCGCCGTGCATTCCGTCTCGAGCAGGCAGTGCAGGGCCCGGGCATTAAGGCATGCCGCAATGAAATCAGGGTGCGTGATGTCGTTCCATGACAGGGACTGCCCCGCGCGCCGCAGGGCAAAGCGGAAGCCGCGGTGACCGTCAATGCCGTACAGGATGGTGGTGTTACCACGACACAGCGGGTCGACGCCTGTCACCATGATATGACCGCTATCGGCACGGTGCATGTAGTGCTGCCACGTTAGGACATCAAGCAGGGTCTCGTCATCCACCATCCGGTCGGTATGGCGGCGGACATGCTGCATGAAACTGGTCGCTTGCAGGCCGGTTACGGCACGGGGCGAAAAATCGACCTGCCACCACATACTCGCTCGCAGCAGATGGAATGCAAGCGAGTCGCGCAGCGCGGCCAATTCGGCATTTTCCGTGGCGGGGCTGTCCATCTGTGCATCGCACAGGGCCTTTACGGCACTGAAGCGGTGCGCAAGCATGTCAAGCTGCCGCGTGACTGGCTGCCATGGGTCAAAATAGCTTACCAGCGTCTCGGGGTGCGAATGCTGCAGATGCCAGGCAGCCGGGGCGGTGTGAAGTTCACGCATCAGGCAGTCCTTGAAGTATCTGTGGCCGAAGGATCAGGGCGGGTTGGCGGTCCGAGCAAAGGGCTACGTCCGCATGGGTTGGTCCCCGTACCGTGCAGTGTTGCCGGTAATGGGGATAACGGCATGTTTCCCCTATACATCAGGGGCGTGTGTGACACGCGTGCCATGGGGTGCCGCATTGATGTATGTTACAGGCATATTATGTGATATTGCTAATTAATATCACATTAAATTCATGACAGATTTTTATGCCTGCTGGGGCGGCGCCATGGGCTACCCTGAATCTAACGCGGTATGTGGCGGATAAGTTCGCGGGTCATGCGGGCAATATCTACCCCGGCCCGGCGTATGACCGAACGACTGGTATGTTTGGCATCGACCAAGGTTACGGTTCCGGCCGCAGACAGGGTATGCAGCCCGTCGGTTGCGGGGCGCCATGGGGCGGGCGCATGGAGCATGGGTCGCGGATGAGCTGCGAATTCCCGGGTGGTCAGGGTGGTTATGGCCAGTGGCGTGATAGCCCCGCCATAAGTTTGCGCGCAGTCCTGCGTAGGCAGGATGATGGTACCGTCCTCCATGGCCACCGGCGTGCCACCGGGGCGTGCGCTGTGGATATCGCGGCGTACGGGGTTACCGGGGTGCTGGTGCCATGGGCCAGCCAGCCTGTCGGCCCAGGCAACATGCAGCGTATCGACGCGGGGCCGCTCAAGTTCATGCCACGGTGTGTAGAACAGCCACCACCGTCCATCATGGAACAGGGGGGAGGCGTCGATCATGGGGCCGGGAAAGGCGCACCCTTCCACTTCCTGCCAGCGATAGGGAAAATCCGTTGCGCGGTACAGGCGCTGCCTGCCGCTGCCACCCGATTCCGGCATCATGACGAATGTACCGTCCCGCTCGCGTAGGATAACGGGATAGGACAGGTGCCACGGTTCCACCAGTACGGGCGCATGGGCCAGCAGGCGCAGCGCGCGGTCGAGGATGAATACATCGATCCGCCCGACCCTGACGCGGTAGTCATAGGCCTCGGCAAACAGGTACAACCTGTTTTCGTGCCAGATGCCAAACGGGTCGGCAAGGAAGCGGAAGGGGCCGGGATCGGGCAGCCACGTAACCGGCAGGCCATCCAGTTGCCCCGCACGCAGTATATCGGGCAGAGGGCGATCGATAATGCCCGTCTGCCATATGTCGGTCCGGCCCAGTCCCATGCGTGCGGTCCCTGTTCATTCCTGCCATGGCGGATTTGCAAATACGCATATGCTGCAATATGCCAGCTATCATCTGTACCAGAGGCACATGTCAGGGGAATAGCAAGCATGGGCAGGGCGGAACAACCCCGTTGCCGGACCATGGGGGGAGCAGGCAGGGAGATGGCAGTGGCGGGCCTACCGGGCACCGCAGCCCTGTATCCTGTCTGCCACCATGTTTGCGACAATGGTACGACCGGTGCCCCCATTGCCCATTACGCATGGGTCATGCGCCAGCAGGCTACGTCGGGATGAGGTATGCGCGTGGGGCCGCCATGCCTACGCCGCCCCCTGTCGGGATGCTGGAGATCGTGGCGTTTGGCGCGGGTGACATGGGGTTCAACATCATCTGGGGGCTGATGCTCAGCTACCTTGCATACTTCTATACCGAAATCTGCCTTTTCCCGGTGCAGATGGTGGGCTTCATGCTCATGGCCGCGCGCGCGGCCAGCCTGCTGACTGATCCGGCAGTGGGGGTGTGGATTGATCGCAGGCCGGTGGGCAGGCAGGCCCTGCCGCTGCTGCGCGCGGGCATTGTGCCGTTCATGCTGCTGGTCATGCTGACCTTCGTGCCACTGCCAGGTGGGTGGCCGGTCGTGGTGCGCGGCGTCTGTGCCGCCATGGGCTACATGGGCCTGTGCGTAGCCTATGGCGTGGTCAACACCGCCTATGGCGCCATGACCAGCCTGATCACATCTGTCCCGGACATGCGCCTGCGCCTGGCTACCAGCCGCATGGTCGGGGCTACGCTGGGTGGGTTTGTCATCAGCATCGTGACCCTGCCCGCAGTGGACTGGCTGGGCCATGGCAACCGGCAGGTAGGATTTGCCCTGTTCATGGTGGGGGTGGCGTGTGTTGTGGGTGGACTTTTGTGGCTGTCGGCCCGTTTCTGCCACGAGCGCGTGGTGACGCCCGCGCATGCCGGTAAAACGGTGCGTGCGCCTGTCCGCCGGCTTGTAGCCGCCCTTATGGCCAACCGGAGGTGGCGGCGGCTGACCGGGGCCATGCTGCTGACCATGCTGGGCAGCACCTTCCTGTTTGGCGCGCTGGTATATGATGTGCGCTATGTGCTGGGGCAGAAGGACTACATGGCGGGCGGACTGCTGGGCCTGATCAGCCTGATGGTGCTGGTGGGGTGCTGTGTGTCCCTGCCACTGGCGCTGCGGTGGGGGGCGGCGCGCGTCATGCGCGGTGGTACAGTAGCGGCGGGGGCTGTTTTGCTGGTGGCGTACGGGCTGCCTGCGCGGTTGGAGGTAACGGGCAGCCTGCTTGCATTGTTTGGCCTGTGCGTGGGGATCTGCAACCCGGTCTGTTTTACCCTGCTTGCGCACTGTCTGGACCGGGACCGTGTGGCTGGTGGCGTGCAGACGGTGGGGCTGGCCTGGGCCCTCAACTCCACGGCGTCCAAGATGGCGTTTGACATTGGTGGCAGCCTGCTGGCCGGGGTGCTGGCGGCATTTGGCCTGACCAGCGGGGAGAGCGTACAGTCAGCGCATGCGCAGGCAGGTATTCATGCCGGCTTCCTGCTGGTGCCAGGCGTGCTGTACCTGCTGGCGGGTGGAGTGGTGCTGCGTGCGCTGTCCGCTCAGAACCCCGTGGCCGCCGTAAACAGCACGGCCAGCCCGCCGCCCACGTAGTATTGCGGTCCGTTAGCCGCTGTAAGCGTTGGGGTTGCCACGCCAGAGAGGTAATGCTGGTTGGTGATATTGTTGAAATTCATCCGAAATTCAGGGTGCGCGAGAAACGCGTGGTCATCCATCCGGTACCCGATGGCCAGGTTGCCCGTGGTGTGGTCGGGCATGCGCTCATCATTCATGAAGGTGGCATACTGCCGCCCGACATAATGGATGGATGCCATGCCGAAAAAGTGCCCATCATCATAGCTCAGCCCGGCGGAAGCCTGCAGCCGCGGGCTTTCCACCGCGGTTTTGCCGCGTGTGGCCAGCAGGCCGGCTCCATTGGGGATGTCGCTGTCGATGGTGGCATGCAGGTACTCGCCCGACACGTAGGGCGCCCAGTGGTGCCAGGGCTTCATACCGATTTCCACATCTACCCCGCGTGAGGTCTGGCCGCCACCATTGATGGTGGATTCGATCTGGCCGATCTGGGTCTGGATCTCGCGGTTGGTGAAGTCGTAATTGAACAGGGTCAGGCTGCCCATTAGCAGGTTGCCGTTATAGCGGTAGCCCAGTTCTTCCGACACGGAATATTCATTTTTAAGCTGTGTTGTGATGCCGCTGGCCGTGACCCCACCGAATAGTGCGGTCTCATCTGGCGTGCGGAAACTGGTGGTAGTGTTGAAGAATACCATGTGGTGTGGCGTGATGGCATAGCGGATCGCGATACGCGGCAGGGGGGTGGCACTGTTGCTGCCAGCAGCCGTCTGCACCCCGGCAGAGGTAGTGGTGCCGGTGCGGTCCAGCATCACTTCCTTGAAGCCCACATCGACCATCAGCCTGCGGCGCAGGAAATGCATCCGGTCACCGATATAGAGGGCATTGGTCTGCGATACCATGTGATAGCTGCCCGCATTCACCTGCTGTCCACTCGCGTCAAGCAGGGTGCGACTAATCCGGTCCACCCATATGTCGGTCGCATAACCCTGTGCATTGACGGCGGTGAAGGGCTGGTGTTCGCTATCATCGGAGTAGTCGTACCAGTAGCCGAACACCAGGTCATGATTGCCCAGTTGCCAGTCCAGCGTAGTGTTGAAGCCCGAGCGGTAGCTGGTCTGCTTCCAGTTGGCGCGTACCACCGCATTCATGTCGCACCCTCCCGTGCCGTCACATAGCCCGGCATCGCCCATGGTCGTGCCGCTGGGGTTATTGCCGTAGCTCCACTGCGCATAGGGCGTGACCTTCAGGTGCAGGTTACGTGCCAGCGTGAAGCGCGCGGGGGCCGCCATGTAGGCAATGCGTTCGGGTTGACGGTACAGTTCCCAGTAGTTGGTGCCGTCTGCGGCATTGTTCGGGTTGTAGCTGGCGGCAAGGTTGTTGGCGGCCCCATGCGGCCCCTGTGCCTGCCAGTTGGCCTTGTTCACGGTGGGGTAGTAGCTGGCCACCATCGTGTTCCATGTGCCGATCAGCGAGACCCGGTTGCCATCCCCCCATTCGCGCAGGAACTTGAAGTCTATGTGCTGGCGCTCGTCATGGCCGGGGCCACGCCAGTTGTCGGTATAACCGTGGGAGTAGGATACGAAACCACGCAGGCCCGTATTGCCGATCTGCCCGGTTTCAAGCCGCAGGAACTGCCGGTTGGTGTTGTATGACCCGTACGAGACATCCGCATATCCCCCGGCCCGCAGGGAGGGGTCACGGAAGGTCATGTTCATCAGGCCACCCGCCGCGTTGAGCACAGGGGCATCAAGGTCGGCTGCCCCCTGCGCGAGGGAGACGCTCTGGTAGTTCTCGGTATCAGCAAACTGGCCGGGATAGCCGTTGTAATAGGCAATATCGTTGAGCGGCATGCCTTCAAGCAGGTAGCCGATCGAATCTCCGCCCAGTCCACGCACGGTTATGTTGGTCTGGGGTGAAAAGCCCAGCGCGTCTGATGAGGCCACGTTGGCGCCGGGTAGCAGGCTGACCATGTCGAACGCCGTGGCACTGGGGGCCTGCTTGCGCATGAAATCCGTACCGATCGTACTGACCGATTTCGGTGCGTCTTCCTCGCGGATCAGGCCGCCGCCGGGCTGGGTGCCCACTACATGCTGGCTTGTCACGGTCAGGGTTTCCGCCTTGTCGGGCGGGGCGGTCGTGCCCTGCGGGCCAGGCGGGGTGGTGCTGCCCTTGCGCGGCGTGGCCAGGGCAGGATCAACACTCATGCCCAGCAAAGCACCCAGTGCTACGCCAAGCGTCAGCCGGGATGAAAGGGGGCAGGCCCGCGGCGCAGCGGGGTGGCGGGTGGCGTGCGGCATGGGGCGTTCCTGCAAAAATCTTTTTATTTCATTATTATGTGTCAGTGCGGGCGGGTATGAGATCGCTTTGAACAAATGCGGGACCGATATAGTATACTCGCGTGACGTATCGTAAGCCCTGATATCGGGCATATCCCGTATAAATGTACGGACAGGTGGAAAGGTTTGCGGGTGGAACAGGAATCGGCACATATCGTAAGCAGTTACGAGCAGGAACTCGAGCAGATGCGCTCCATGATGGCGCGTATGGGCGGCCTGGTGGAACGGCAGACCTCGCAGGCTGTCGCGGCCATTGCTGATATGGATGAAAATGCCGCTGGCGTTGCTTCCGACCTCGACCCCCAGGTCGATACGCTGGAACGCGATGTGGAGGCGATGGTCATCCGCATACTCGCCCTGCGCTCGCCCGTGGCAGGTGACCTGCGCGAGGTCGTCTCGGCACTCAAGATCACGGGAGACCTAGAGCGTATTGGTGACTGCGCGGCCTCCATCGCCCGGCGTTCGCTGCGCGTGGAACTGGTGAACGCGCGCGTATCGCTCAGCGGCCTGCGTGGTATGGGCCGGCTTGTGCAGGACAACCTGCGGCGCGCGATTGATGCGCTCGGCCAGCGCAATGCCGACCTTGCGCGGGAAGTTTGGCAGTCCGATACGGCGGTGGATGAACTCTATAACGCCATGTTCCGTGAACTGGTTACCTACATGATGGAAGATCCGCGTAACATCAGCGCCTGTACCCACCTGTTGTTCATTGCCAAGAACCTGGAACGTATCGGTGACCATGCCACCAACATTGCCGAGCGCGTGTACTATACCGCAACCGGTGAGATCCTGCCGGTGGTGCGCCCGCGCGGCAGCTTTTCAGGACAGGGGAGCTAGGTGCCGTGAACCCACAGGTTGACCGGCCGCTGCGCATCCTTGTGGCGGAGGATGATGCCGCCCTGTCCGTCATGCTGTCCTACAACCTTGAAGCGGCGGGCCACGCGGTCATGCCCGTGGATAACGGGGTGGATGCCCTGCGGGAGGTAACGGAATGGAAGCCCGACCTCGTGCTGCTGGACTGGATGATGCCCGGCCTGTCCGGGGTGGATGTGTGCCGCAGGCTGCGCATGGCCACGACCACGCGCTACCTGCCTGTGATCATGCTGACCGCGCGTGGGGAGGAACGCGATTCCATCCATGCACTGGATACCGGGGCTGATGACTATCTGGTCAAGCCCTGCGGGATGGATGTACTGCATGCGCGCGTGCGTGCGGTCATGCGGCGGTGTGCGGGCCGAGGCGTGGCGGGAGGCGCTGAACAGGATGCTGATGTACTGCGCTTTGCCGATGTGACGGTGGACCATGGCGGCCGTCGGGTCACGCGCGGCGATAGCACGATCGCCCTTGGTCCGACCGAATACCGGATCCTGCTGCATCTGCTGCGTAACCCGCGCCGCGTGTTCTCACGCGCGGAAATACTGGCTGCCGCGTGGGATGATCGCATTCATGTGGAAGAACGCACGGTGGACGTGCACATCCGCAGGCTGCGTCTGGCGCTGAACGCCAGCGGTGGCGCGGACCTGATCCGCACCGTGCGTTCCAGCGGTTACATGCTTGATGATGGCAAGGCGAACTAAAACATTCCTACCGAAAACCGGTTCGGTGAAAATGTCCTGATTTATTGCTTTTAAGGGCATCTTCACCTGTTTGGACGCACGCATCCAAACAGGGTCTGCCTAGCCGGCCCCGTTCAGTCGGGCCTGTTTGCCATAACGTTTCATGGCCCGTTCGCGCCGCAGGGGCGAGAGGCGGCGGGTCCAGAAAATGCCGTTGATCTGGTCGATCTCGTGCTGCAGGCAGACGGCCAGCAACCCTTCGGCCTCTTCTTCCATGTCCACGCCATCGGGTCCGGTATGGCGCACCCGTACGCGCGCGGGACGGGTGACGGGGGCATGGATACCGGGCATGGACACGCTGCCTTCCTCGCCCGTTGCGGTTTCGCTGTCCTGCCACACGATCTCGGGGTTGGCATAGATTCGTGGGCCGGGGCCTTCGGGCAGGTCAATGACCACCAGCCGCAGCAGAATACCCACATGGCACGCCGTAATGCCTATGCCCGGTGCGGCGTGCATTGTCTCCAGCAGATCACGCGCCAGTCGAGCGGTCTGTGTGCTGGTTGCATCAACCGGTGTGGCCACCTGCTGCAGGCAGGCATGCGGGTAGCGGATGATCGGCAGGATGGCCATTGTGTGGGTCCGTTCAGTACAGGAAGGGACCGTTATCGTCCGGGCTGACGTTGGTGTAGTAGGGAATATAGAAATTCATGCCAAACGGGCTGTAGGTATGGTCCACGCCAGATACGGGGCGGATGGGCTTCACCTTATGCTCGTCCAGGCAGTCGTACAGCGTCTCGCGCAGGTGTTGGGTGTCTTTGTCCGACTTTGGTGCGCCGAAAAACAGGTCATGCGCGTAAGGTTTGCACGCCTGTGGCGTGTGGTCGTAATAGGTGGCGTAGCGTTCCTGCCTGTTCTTGCTGATATCGGCATCGGATACCCACTGGTGGCTGGCGGCAGTGGTTGTCCATATTTCCTTCCAGTCCGTGCGCATGTTGGGCAGGCGGGCAACGGCCACGCCATCCTGCCGGGTGCCGTCCTGGCGCACCAGCGTACCATGGCAGGACATGACCTGCATGTGGTCGTTGTAGACAGCACTTTTTATCGTGCCGTTCTCGAAGCGCCGGGCGGGGGAGGTGCTGGTCGTGCCCTGGTTGGCAATGGCCACGATGGCGGTGTCTACGGCTGGTTGCTGGCAGTAATTCACCATGGGGCGGGGCGTATGCTGCGCGCAGGCGGCCATACCAAGCGGAAGACATAAAGCTACAAGACGGCGCAACGCTCTTATCCTTTTTTTATGGTGCGGTACAGGGTGGCTTCCCATGCCCGTTTCACCCGGGGTACAGGAGGGGGTTGGCTCCCACAATGATATAAATTTTCAATCCGGGTCTGTGCTTTTGTCTTCTCTTGCCTGTTGGCTGGTATGGGGGTGTGTGTGGCGTGCGCCCTTAAAATGTCAGGCTGGTATGCAGGCCGAATATGGCTTCATTCCCCACGCGACGCCGTCGGGTCCAGTCGGGCGTTCCGCCCGAAGGGTGCCAGACGTACTGGAAGTCAGGCTGCATCACCATCCACGGCGTGACCTGAGCCTGATAGGTCAGTTCCAGGTGGTTTTCATTGCCCTGCACAAGCGTCTGCCTGTCTCGATCAAATTGCCGCAGGCCAGAACTGGCGCGACCGATGCCCCAGCCCAGACCGATCGTATCGTTGTTACGCCCCCTGAACGGCGCCTTCAGGTTCAGTCCTGCGTCAATGGCGAAGCTGATCTGGTTACGATCGCCGCCATTACCGGTGGCGCGCACGAACACACCCACCGAGCGGGCGGATGTTAACGAGGGCCGCCAGATCATCTGGTCAATGATGCCGTAGACCATCCAGTTACCCCGGTCCCAGCGCGGGGTCAGGTCGCTTTCGGTGCTGGCGGGATTGACCGAGGCCGCACCCAGTGAGCCACCATTGCGGTTGTAGCGGTAGTCGGCGAACTTCGCGGTATCATAGAACCCGCCCAGCTTGTACACGCCCGGCAGGCCGGGGTTCTTGGTCACGTTGGACATGTCGGCAGGCTGGGGGTTGAGCGCGTATTGCAGTTCGGTCATCAGCAGCGCCCCGGTGTTCATGTTGAAATTGGTACCGTTGGCGCCATCATAGGTCTGGCTGGTGGGGTCGGAATTGTAACCGCTGAGTGACCCGGTGGCCTGCTGGATGGGGGTGGAATTGTAACGGTTGCCCGGCGGGTTGTCGTCCGCTGCCGCAAACATGAAGGTGAACTTCTCGCTGGGCCGGTAGCGGATACGGATGGCGGGGGATGACAGCGGCCAGGACGGGCCGCCGCCATACAGGTTGACCGATGGCGCCATGGGCCAGCCGAAATTGGCGTTGAGGTAAAGCGAGGCGTAATCGCTGATCAGGAATTCGGTATCGAGATCCTGCTGCCCCACCTTTACATCCAGCTTGCCGCCAAGGAAGGACTGCTGGTACCACAGTTCGAACAGGCGGGTGGAGTGGTCGGCCTCGAACCCACTTATGGGGTTGAAGTTGGCCAGGTGGTCCTGCGAGATCGAGCGCCCGTGTATCTGCAGGGCGCTGACATTGAACAGGCCACCCTTCAGCCCGAACAGCTTTTCGGTATCGACGGTAAGTGTTGGCATGGTCACGCCATCATAGGACGGGCCGGTACCCGAGCCTGCCGCGCCATCATTACCCGAAGCCGAACCGCCAGTGCCGTTGCCCCACAGTTCATCGACTTCCTGGATGTCAAAACTGATGCCATGCCTGTACAGCCATGGCCGCGCGCCCCACATGTTGCCCAGCAGGTTGCCGCTGGTGTCCAGCCTGTCGCCATCATCGGCGGCGGCTTCGTGTGCTTTCTGCGCATCAGCCTGCGCGCGTTCGGAATCCCGCACGGTGGCGGGGTCGATCTGCTGGATCAGCGGTGTGGAATTGCCAAGGCGGGCGCGGTCATCGGCAATCTGGGTCGGGAGCGCCTGCGCACGGGCCGTGACCGTGCCTGTGCCGATCAGCGCACAGGACAGGAAAAGGGCGCGCGGCAGGATCACGCGCCGTTGCGGGTGAGGTATGGGAAAAATTTTCATGAAATGGAGACATCCCGTCAGGATGGGCCTGACCCCGGTGGGCCAGAAAGGGAATGACCCCGCAATGGAGCCAACACTGCTACGGGGTAACGGGCGTTCAGGTAATCTGAGGCATGGTCCGGTATCCATCTCCGGTCGATCCCGCCCGGCAATATCGCAAATAACAACGGCAGGTCTCCTGACTTGCGGGTCATGGTGCGCCTGCTGCAATGGATGACGCACTCTCCGCCTACAGTTGCGGGCATAGTTGCCGACTACACCCCCGGGTTTTCAAAAACCCAGCCAGGGCTTACGGCATTCCCTTTCTCACCCGCTTGCACGGGACCGTTGACTTCCGCCCCGAACCTAGAGTGTGTGCAGCCCGGCAAGATCATGGTACGGACTGGGTTGCCATGAGGGTCATGACTTCGTCCATGGTGGGGGCGGCCTGCGCGGCACCTGCCCGCGTGGTGGCCAGGGCACCGCACGCAGCGGCAATCCGTACGGCCTGCCCCAGCGGGTGACCCGTAACCAGCGCCGTGGCCAGGCCCGCGTTGAAGCAGTCGCCCGCCGCCACTGTATCGATGGCATGCACCCTGAAGGGGGGAACAAAACCCTGTGCATCGGGGGCGGAATAGACCACGCCCCGGTGCCCCAGCTTGATGATGGCGGTGCCCACGCCGCGCGCGTGCAGGATGCGTGCGGCGGCCAGGGCGGTTGTCTCATCCGTCGGTTCAATGCCGGTCAGGGCGGCGGTTTCACGCTCGTTAGGGGTGATGAGATCGGCCAGCGCGCAGAGTGCTTCGGGCAGGCCATCGGTGGGAACCGGCGCGGGATCCAGCATGACCGGTATGGCATGCGCCCGGGCGTGGCGGGCGATGGCCAGCATCAGCGTGGGGTCCATTTCCATCTGCATCATGACCAGCCCGGCCCCGTCCAGCGCGGGCAGGATATGGGCCAGGGATGCGTCGGTATGGGCCATGTTGGCCCCACCATCCACCAGGATCTGGTTCTGACCCGCCGCGTTGATGGTAATGAAGGCGCGCCCCGTGCCGCAGGTGGTATCTTCAAGCAGCCAGCGCGTGTTCACTCCGGCAGCCTCGAGTGTCGTACGCGCCATGTCAGCCAGCATGTCTTGGCCGGTCCACCCAGCCAGCGCCACCGTCTGTCCCAGCCTGGCGACCGCCATGGCCTGGTTGGCGCCCTTGCCACCCAGACCGGTGGAGGAAGAACGGACATGCATCGTCTCGCCTGGCTGGGCAAAGCGGGTGACATGCATGACAAAATCGATGTTGGTGCTGCCGATCACGGCAATATGGGTACATGGGCTGGACATGAGGAACCTGCAGGAGGACTGGAACGGATGACGGGTCCAATCATACCATCATCGGGTGTGATGGAGTAGGGTGGCCGCTTTATTCTGGCACGACCCATTCCACGCTGGCCTGTGCTTCACCATCGCCCAGATGACGGGCCAGCATGGCGGTTACGGCGCGCGCGGTGTGTTCAAACTGGAATGGTGGGTTGGCGATAAGAAGCCCGCTGCCGTTCAGTCGCGCAGGGTCAAGTGGCGGGCGCAGTGTCAGTTCGATGGCCAGCAGGTTGCGTTGGCCCGCATCCTTGAGCGTGTTGAGGAAGGCGCGCGTGGGCGCACGGTGCTTGATGGGGTACCATGCGGCAATCATGCCAGTGGCAAAGCGCCGCCGGGCCGTGATGATGGCCTGCGCCAGGCGATCGAACTCGCCGGGCTGTTCAAACGGCGGGTCCATGAGCACCAGCCCGCGCCTGGCGTGCCGGGGCGGCAGCAATGCGGTAATGGCCTCGTAGCCATCGCGGCCATGCACGGATACGGCGGGGTCGTGGCGGAACAGGCGTCTCAGGCTTTGCTGGTCCTGATGGTGAAGTTCACAGCAGGTCAGGCTGTCATCGGGGCGCAGCAGGCGGGCGGCAAGGACGGGAGAGCCGGGATAGAATAACTGGCCATCATGGGCTGCCATCACCGCCCGGACCATGTCCAGCCACTGCTGCAGGCACGGGGGTGTTGCCGGGTCGGTTGGCAGGGCCAGCAGGCGGCCGATGCCTTCGCGCCATTCACCTGTGGACTGGGCTTCCCGCCCCGAAAGGTCGTACAGTCCGATACCGGCATGCGTATCAAGGATGGAAAACGGCGAGGGCTTGCGGCGCAGCATGTCGATCAGCGCCACAAGCATGACGTGTTTCATGACATCGGCAAAATTGCCTGCATGATAGCTGTGTCTGTAATTCAATGTCCTGTTGCCCCGCAGCATGCCGGCCCCCATGGGGGTATCAGGCAGGAGTGTTACTGCAAGGCCATGCCTTTTTCCATGGGGGACGTGCCGCCCTGTGACGGGTGGAGCGTGCCCTGGGGCCGATCCTGTTCGAATGCGTGCATTCAGACAGGTGAGGATGCTCGTAAAAACAGCAGACTGGAGCATTTTCACCGAACCGGTTTTTTGGTGGATATTTCCTAACCGCGCAAGGCCGCGCGCCCGATAGCCGGGTCATCGGTAAAGAACCCGTCCAGTCCCATGTTCAGCATGCGCTGGATTTCGGCAATGGAGCCGCGTGGGTTGCGGGCATCATCGCCACGGTCATCGCGCAGTTGGGCGGGCAGGAAACGGTTTTCGGGCCGAAAGGTATAGGAATGGACCAGCAGCCCGGCCCGGTGTGCGTCATCAATCAGTGTGGTTGGCTCAAGCCATGCCCCGGTGGCGTCACGCGGAATGATGTCGGTATTGGATGGCCCGATCACATCGGCATACTGGCGTACGCCCGCCAGCCCTTCAGCGCTCATCAGGTCGCCGAAGGTCAGGGGGCGGGATGTGCCCAGCGTGTCGGGTACATGCTGCGTGCGTTCCCCCATCAGGAACATCAGGCGGGCCTGCGGGTTGATGGTCTGCACCCTGCCGTGCAGTGCGCGCAGGTTTGCGGTCTCGAAGGACTGTACTTCAAGCGGGCAGAAACGCGTGTATTCGTGGGCCGCGATCACGCGCAGGAATGTTTCTTCTGGTATGTGGCCCAACTTGTGGAAATGGGTGGAATTCTTGATCTCGGGTATCAGTCCGATCACGCGCCCGCGGGCTGCGGCTTCGGCTGCGACAAAATCGATGACTTCCTCAAAGGTCAGGATATCGAAATGCCCGTCATAACGGGTGTTGTGCGCGCGCACCGTGGGCAGGCGTTCTTTTGCGCGCAGGGTCTTGAGTTCAGCCAGGGTGAAGTCGGTGGTGAACCAGCCGGTCTCCTCCATGCCATCAATGGTCTGGGTGCGGCGGCGGGAGGCGAACTCGGCATGGGTTGCAACATCCGTCGTGGCGGCGATGTTGCTTTCATGGCGGGCGATCAGCACGCCATCACGGGTGGGCACCAGATCAGGCTCGATATAGTCGGCCCCGTCCATGATGGCGCGCGCATAGGCCGCCAGCGTGTGTTCAGGCCGAAGCGCCGAAGCGCCACGGTGTGCCATGAGCAGTGGCACCGGTGCCAGCGAAGGGGCCGCATGGGCATTGCGCGTAAGGAGCAGGCTCATGCCCATAAGAGTGCCTGTTATGGTCTGTCTGCGTGTTAGCATGAACCCGTATCCCTAGAAGCTGGCGCCAATGGTAAGAAAGAACATGCGCGGCGCAATGGGAAATGCGGAATACTGACCGCTGGCATAGGAGGTGCTGAGTGTGGACCACCCGCGCGTGCCGGTCAGGTTTGTGATGTTGCCCTGTACCTTGAGGCCCTGGACATGGGGAATGCCGCGAATGGTGTAACCTGCGTTGATGCTGAACAGGGCATAGGACTTGACGGAAAGGTCATTGGTATAGGTCGTGTACCGTTTGCCGATCACATCACCGATGAACTGGGCATAGAAATTGCCCCAGTTGGTGGAGGCTACGAATTTTTCTGTCCAGTTGGGAATGCCGACAACATTTTTCCCTGCGGTGGAAACCAGGGTGGTGCCGCTCATGTAATTGTCGTTATAGACCGATTTGTTATAGGACAGCGCATTATAGAATGAAAAATGCCGCCCGAACTGGGCCGTAAAGGAGAAATCCATACCATCGGTCGATACCGAGCCAACATTGGTCAGGACCGTGGCGCTGCCCACGATCGAGGCAATGGTGGGTGTGGACGAGACGGCCAGAAGGCGGTTTGAAAAGTGGACGTGGTAATATTCGATCTGCCCGCTGATATTGGTAAGGGGGCCGGCATTGAGGTGGCGGTTGGTACGGAACCCGGTCTCATAGGTCCAGGCGGTTTCAGGCTTGCCTTCCTTCTTGAACAGTTCAAAGGCTGACTGGCTGGTCATGCCCCACGGACTGGCGTTACCGTAACCTGTATCCTGGAATGAACGCATGTTTTCCTGGATGTTGGCGAACCACTGCTCATGCGGCGTAATGTTCCACAAGGCACCGAATGAAGGCAGGAACGGTTTTACGGTCGCGATCCGGCCACCGGGAATGGTCTGAGCCGATGCGGGAGATAGCGAACCCGGAAGCCCTGCTACCGGCAGGATGCCATTCGTATAGACCAGTTCGGACTTGAAGCCAGCGTTCAGATTGAAATTCTTGGTAATCTGCCAGCTGTCCTGAAGATGGGTAGTCCATGTATTGGTATAGAAGTAATTGGTATACTGATGGATCAGCGGATTGGACTGGCGGTCATAAGGTGTGGTCGGGCTGTTTATGTCAAATGCATACCAGCGACGGGCCTGTGTGTTGTTGTTGCGCTCGTACCAGCCACCCAGTTCAATATGGTGGTGTCCAACATCGTAATGCAGGGTGGACATGAGACCACCGCGGTTGTCCCAGTATTCCGTCGTGCGTGTGGCCATGCCCGAGCCACCAAAGACATCGGAAAGCTGACCTGAAGAATAACTGGGGAAATAGGCGCTGAACAGTGTCGGCAGGCCCGCCGCTGAAATCGGTCCGGCCACGACACCTTCACCCAGATCATGATGGTAATAGATCTGGTTGTCCCAGCGCAGGTGGGAATTGAAAGTGTGGGACCACTTTACATAAGCCAGAAAATCTTCACGCTGTGCATCGGAATAGTAATTGCGGTAATTAAGCCCCGCGTTCTTGTAAGCTGATGAATTGTAGTAATTAACGGCCTCGTTCAGGTTGGGGTACATGAACGGGCGGACATACAGGCTGCCGCCCATGGGTTCGACAACGCCATCCTCGTTGGGTTCGACCTTGTCCGACCAATCAAAGAAAGCCGTGACTTTGTCCTTGGACCCCTGATGTACGAATTTGGCGTTGACCTGATTACCACCCTGGTGCCCTGCAAAGTCCCATGCCCGCGCATCCTGGCGTGCCCACGAGAAATAGGCGGAGTTGCCATTGCCGAAATCACCGGTATCGACGCGCGCAAATGTGCGGAAGGTCGACCAGCTGCCAAAGGTCTGGGATAACTGCCCCCCGGCCTTGTGCAGCGGGTCCTGTGTGGTGAATTCAAGTGATCCGCCCAGATTGCTTGTCGAGGCCGTGCCAAGCGCACCCGAGCCCGTTGCCACCGAGGCGGAACCAATGTTTTCACTCAGCGCCGCACGCTGGGGGGAAAGCCCGTTATAGTTGCCGTAGGACTGATCGCCCAGCGGGACGCCATCAAGGGTGAATCCAAGCTGGTTCTGGTTGAAACCATGAATGTAGAGTGATGAATTCTGTTCGTTATTGCCCCAAGGATCGGCATTTTCGAACACGACGCCCGGCAGGATCTCGAGTGCCTTGAGCGGGTTTATGCCCGGCAGCAGGCGCTGCAACTGGGTATGGTTGACGCTCTGCTCGGAACGCGAACGTTTGGCGGTAGCCATGATCTGTTCCACATTGGCAGAGGACGCCTGCACACCCTTGCCGGCCGTGTTCGTAGCCTGGGCAGAAGCCCGCGCAGGCTTGCGGTCCTTTGTGTAAGGCTGGATGGTCTGTGCATGTGCCGTGGAGAGCGCCAGAACGGAACAGAACAGGCCTAGGGTAATACGGCCATTGAGCAGTAATTTCGGTGCCACAGGTCTTTTTTCCCGCAATATAAATAGCAGGAACCGTATAGGGATTCATTTTCGGGATTTCATATTAAGGTTTTATGACGGTGCTGTTCTGCAACACAGGGATGTGAACTGAATTATCAATTATGAAATTTTTATTTCATAAATATAGATTTAAATGAATCCAGAGAATTTCGCTAAATTCACGCAAGGGTCTATCCTGCTGCATTCCCATGGTACAGGCCCACCCGCCGATCTCTGACCTGCGGGGACGGTTTCCTGAATAATACCAACGACTATCCCCTTTGACCTTGATGCATCCATTTTCTGAGGCCAATGAACCGGATGGTTTTGGGGAGCGCGACGAGATTGTTCCACGCGTTACTGGCGGCAGTGATGATATGATCGAAGACGGTGTTGGCCAGCCAGTTGGCGCGGAGGAACTGCCAGACGTTTTCGACCGGGTTCAGTTCGGGAGCACGCGATGGCAGGAAGACCAGGCTGATATTGCGCGGCAGTCTGAGTTTGGCGGTCGTATGCCATGGCGCGCGATCAGGCAGAACGACGGCATGGGTTTCCCGGGCTACACAGCGCGCAATCCCGTCGAGATGCAGGTGCATACTGTCCGTAGCGAGGTCTGCGGCCTTGTTGCCCCATGCGGGACGGATTACCCCGAAAAGCCAGGCGTTGGCATGGCGCTGGTCAGCGGGCTGGCATGGCCGGGTTCCCCGTCTGGCTCCTTGCCGGACGACACCGTTCTTTTGCCCGATCCGCGCTTCGTTCTGGAATCAGATTTCAATCTGTTTGCTGCGCGGCAGATGGCCGGTGTGGAACTTCAGGATTGTCGGGAAGTTTTTTTGAAGGCGTCCATGACAGACAGGTCCTGTCCCGGATGGCAGGGTCGTGCGCTGACATGATTGAAGCCCTATCCTCCCTCACAAGACAGAAACAGAACAGGATGACTATGTCACTTTACAGGTGAGTCAGATGTAATTGCCTTTGGTATTATACCAATCCGTAAGTTCGCCTGTATATCTAGAGCAATTTCCTCTCAATCTGGCTCATATCCAGCGGCTGTAAAGAAGTTTTCGCATTCTGCTGGTGAGACCTGATTGATCAGTGTGCCGATCCTGTCCCAGAGGGCGTCGCGTGTGCGTTCTGCGGCTTTACGGAGATGGGCCTTGAGTTTGGAGAAGGCCTTCTCGATTGGATTGAAGTCCGGGCTGTAGGGTGGAAGGTAGCGCACGGTTGCTCCTGCGGCTTCGATGGCGGCCTGCACACCTGAGCCTTTGTGAGAGCTGAGGTTATCCATGATGACAATGTCGTCTGGCCGCAGATCGGGTATCAGCACGCGGTCGACGTAGGTCTGGAAGCTGCGGCCATTGATCGGACCATCCAGCACCATGGGCGCTACGATACCGCTCAGCCGCAACCCGGCGACGAATGTCGTCGTTTTCCAGTGACCATGTGGGGACTATCCTGAATTTTGTGCGGTGCGGTGATAATCTGCTCGAAGAGGAGCCCCCGCATGAGCATTGATAAAGATCTTCTGGACCGTCTGATGGAAGGTCGTTCACCGGGCGACCTGTTTGGCAAAAGCGGCATACTCTCGGAATTGACGAAGGCTCTGGCGGAGCGGGCGCTCAACACGGAGATGACACTTCATCTTGATGAGGAGCGCGCCGATGGCGCCTCTGCTGAGGATAATCAGCCGCCCAACCGCAGAAACGGCAATAGCCAGAAGACCGTGACGACACAGAGCGGCAAGGTTGTTCTGGATATTCCCCGGGATCGGAACGGTACGTTTGATCCGATGTTGATTGCAAAGTATCAGCGTCGCTTTCCCGAGTTCGACCGCAAGATCATCAGCATGTATGCCCGAGGTCTGACAACCCGCGAAATCCAGGGGCATATTGAAGAAATCTATGGCGTTGAGGCCTCCCCGAGCCTCATTTCCGCGATTACCGACGCCGTGATGGAGGAGGTCGCCGCCTGGCAGAACCGTCCGCTGGAACCCTGCTACCCGATCGTCTTCATGGACGCGATCCGGGTCAATATCCGCAGTGATGGGACTGTCTCGAACAAGGCTGTCTTCGTGGCGCTCGCGATCCTGCCTGACGGCACACGGGACGTTCTGGGGCTGTGGTTCCAGGCGAATGAAGGGGCCAAATTCTGGGCCAAGGTCCTCAGCGACCTGCGCAATCGGGGTGTGCAGGACATCCTGATCGCCGTAGTCGACGGGCTGAAGGGCTTTCCGCAGGCCATTGAGGCGGTCTTCCCCAGAACCCGCATTCAGACGTGTATCGTTCATCTGCTGCGTCATTCCATGAGCTTTGCCAGCTACAAGGACCGCAAGGCCATCGCCACAGCTCTCAAGGCAATCTATACAGCAGTGGACGCCACAGAGGCCGAGGCAGCCCTCGGCGGGTTCGAAGAAAGCGATCTGGGCAGACAATACCCGGCCATCGCGCCCAGTTGGCGCAGGGCATGGAATGAGGTCATTCCGTTCCTCGATTATCCTCCAGAAGTGCGCAGGTTGATTTACACAACAAATGCCATTGAGGCCCTGAACTCAAAGATCCGTCGTGCCGTGCGCACCCGCGGCCATTTCCCCAGTGAAGAGGCCGCAGCAAAATTGATTTACCTGGCGCTCAATGCTACCTCAGCACAGTGGAAGCGCTCAGTGCGCGAATGGTACGCTGTCAGATGCCAGCTCGCTATCATGTTCGATGATCGTTTCCCAATGGCCTGAAAAAATGGCACCGCACAAAATTCTACACAGTCTCACCATGTGGCACGGCAGAGCGCAGCCTCTGGCCGCGCAGACACCGCCCATAACGGCGTGCCATATTGGTGGAGGCCCAGGTTTCATCAATGAAGACCAACCGTGTTGGATCGAGATCGGGCTGGGCATCGAACCACTCCTGGCGTCGTGTCAGGATGTTCGGCCTGTCCTGTTCCGACGCGTGAGCGGTCTTTTTTTCCATGTAATCTTATGACGGGCGAAGAAACGCCACAGCGTGCCGATTGCAAAGTGATGGCCATCCTCAGCCAGTCGGGCACGGATCTCGGACAGGGTCAGATCATCCTTCCCGGCAATCAGAGCATGAATGCGTTCAGCCTGCGCCTCGATCCGGTGAGACAGACGATCCCCGCCACGCGGTCTGGCGGCAGCGCTGCCGGTCGTGGCGGCAAGAGCGCACCAGCGAACCGCACTCGCAGGACTGACGCCAAACCGTTCAGCCGCCTGACGACGCGACAGACCATTCGAGACAGCAGCGACAACACGTTCGCGAAGATCCAGAGACAATGTGCGTGATGACATCCACAGCCGGCCCCCATCCCGGTTATCATCTTGAATCAGATCACAACCACTTTGGGAATCCCTGACGACTCATTCTGCGCAGAAAACGCTCTAGAATGCATTTTCCGGCCTACGTATAGCGTCGCGCGTGATGATATTTCCCATAGTCGCAAAGTGGAAAAACAATATGGGGATGATTAGATCATGCGTAAAACTGCGAGACAACATCTCGTTCGCGTCGCGTTTTCAGTCGGTTTATTTGGAACATTAGCTTCCTTGATGTCGACGACGTACGCTGACCCAGATGTAATGCCGAGAGTATTCGGACACTGCGCGGTCGGTCCTTCTCACAATGATTTTGATGCGGTTATTGTGTTTTGTGGAGAGATTAAAACAGAACCAAGTATCGTAATAGGAACTACGATTGACGATGGAAGCCCGAAAAAAAGGGTTCCAATTTTATATTATTATGATCTCCATAACAAAGATATAAATAAAAACGTCACGTTCGATTTTGGCTCCTATCATTATATCAACGGTTGGGTTACAATCCCACCAGGAGCATGGTTCATAGATGAAGGTCGTTTGTCCATCTGGACGCCAGCACTTCAAGCACTAATGAGTGCTGAAACCTTCAGTGCCACAAGCGATTCAGGTACGAGTACGGTAGACTTAACCGGATTTAGTCAAGCCTTCCAATATTTCGCAAGCGAATATAAAAGAATTCATCACCAGCCTTTTCCCGCATGGCATTGAGGCGGTCGACTTTCTGACCGTCCGCGTTTCCTGGTCGAATATAGGGAAACGCGGATATGAATTATTTGGTCATTTTGACCTTTTCTTCATCAATTCTATCCAGCAACGCTTTGGCGTCATTCTGCTGGTCCGCGGTCACGCAGCAGGCAGAGCCATTTCGCCATTGATCCCGCAGCATTGAACCGGTGCCCCAGTCCCGCAGGGTCTGCCGGTTCATGCCACCGATCCGTACCGCGTCCCCTCGCTGATACCCTCTCGCACCGCAGCCAGAGACAAAAGATGCCGCGCAACATGCGCATCCCATGCACGAGCAGCCAGCCGAACAGGCCATTCGTGTCACTGCACAGATAAGTCAGAGACAGTAATCTTTGGTATAAGCCCCGTCAGGTTCTTCATGACGGGGTACCATATTACTTTTGAAACGGTCTTACGAAAAAGTATCCGTGGGGGGAAGTAATCTGAATGGACAGGCAGCCTTCATGCCACGGGCAGGGGTTCCGCACTGCGTTCGTTGATCCAGGCGTCAAGGGATGCGGTATCCATGGGGCGGGCAAAATAATAGCCCTGGATCACGTCGCAGCCGATCGCGCGCAACTGCTGGCACTGTTCGGCTTCCTCCACCCCTTCGGCAATGACGGTCATGCCCAGTGTGTGGCCGATACGGATGATGGCGGTCACCACCTGGCGTACGTTGCCGGTGCTGCCAAAGCCATTCATGAAGCTGCGGTCGATCTTGACCTCACTTATCGGCAGGCTGGCCAGGTTGGACAGGCTGGAATAGCCGGTGCCGAAATCATCCATCGACAGGCCGATGCCAAGGTTGCGAATGGCGGTAGCCGTGGTTACGGTCTGGTCGAAATTCTCGATCATCGCCGTTTCGGTCAGTTCCACGATCAGCCGTTCCGGCGGCACGCCGGTCCGGTGCAGGATGGTGGCCAGCCGCGATACCAGTTCGGGGTCCTGGAACTGGATGGCGGACAGGTTGACCGAGACCGTGGGCACCATAACGCCGCGTGCGATCCACGTCGCCATCTGTTCACAGGCAACCTGCAGCGACCACAGGCCCAGTTCACGGATCTGACCGGTTTCCTCGGCTACGGGAATGAAACGTCCCGGCGAGACCATGCCCAGTACCGGGTCGTTCCAGCGTGACAGGGCTTCCACCCCGTGCAGTTCGCCGGTACGCAGGTCAATCTGTGGCTGGTAGACAAGGGTCAGCCGGTTATCAGCAATGGCTTCGCGTAATGCAGATGCCAGAATGACATGGTCATCCGCCTGCCGGTTCATGGAGGGATGGAAGAAACGGTAGCAGCACCGGCCTGCCTTTTTTGCCTGTGCCAGCGCGGTATAGGCCTGATGCAGGAGTTCTTCCACGTCGTGCCCGTCGTCATGGGTACAGATGCCGATACTGCCCGATATGCTGACGGGAATGCCGTCCACGCTGAAGGGTTCTTCCAGATTGTGGATGATCCGTTCGGCCAGCAGGGTAATGTCGGCGCTGCTTTCTTCAGTCAGCACCACGAACTCATCGCCTTCGGTTCGGATCAGTACGTCGCGCCCGACAATGCCTTGGCGCAGGCGGCTGGCGAATTCCAGCAACAACTGGTCCGCGCGGCCCTGTCCCAGCGCCTGTACAATCTTACGGAAACGGTCGAGATCGATGATCAGCACGCTCAGTGGCACGGCAGGGGGGCGTGCGGTCAGTTCGGCCATGCGGCGGTTGAGCCACGTACGGTTGGGCAGGCTGGTCAGCCGGTCGGTATAGGACAGGCGAATGATGGATTCACGGCTGCGCTGCTGCTCCACCGCCAGCATGGCCAGATGCACGCAGGCATTGACAATGCGCCGGTGCCACCGGTCGGGTTTGCCCGGTTTGCGGAAATACAGCGAAAAGCTGCCTGCCACATCACCATTACGCAGGATGATGGGTACGGCCCATTCTGCGGCCAGCCCGTGCTGGCCTGCGACCGAGCGCAGGACCGGCCAGCGGGTTTCCTGATTGAAATCGGGTATCACCACTTCCTCTGCCGTGGTGATGGCGGTGCCGCACGCACCCCCAGCCATGCTGGCTTCCAGCCCCTCGAACGCTTGCAGCACAGGCATGGGCATCCCGCCATGGCCGCCCGCACACAAAACAGCGCCGGTGCTGAGCATGACCACCGCCATGCAGTCCGGTGCGATCAGTTCAATACGACGGCACATGAAATCCAGCATTTCACGTAGCGAGAACTGGTCTGTCAGCGCCTCCACCACATCGCGTTGCAGGTCGCGCAGTTGCCGGTCATGGGTAATGTCATGCAGGATGACGATGATGTCTGTCAGTTCACCCTCAGCGCTAAAATGCGGAGTCACCGCGCAGCGCAGCCACAGGTCTGTGCCCTGCGGGCCACGGGTATGCACATCCAGCTCAAAACCGATGCGATGTGCAAGGTTCTGGCGGAACTGGCGCAGAGTCTCGATATCGCGCTCGGCACCCGACAGGAGCGCGCCAAAAGGGGCATTGCGCAGGGCGTCCGGCTGCATGCCCAGCAGGCTGGTCACAGCCCGGTTGGCATGGGTGATCCGGTATTGCGGGTCAAGCAGCAGGATTCCCCGGTCAGTTGCCTGCATGATCAGGGCGCTGATGGCTGCGTCCTCGCGCGCCTGCTCTTCCTGCGTGCGGTCCTGCAGGGCAATCAGTTCATGCAGCGTACCATCCCAGTCCACGCTTTCGCGCCACAGGCGCACCGGTAGGCCCAGTCCGTCCCTGCGGCGCAGGGTTGCACAGCTTTCCTGCCGTGTGATGCCGGATGGGCCAGGTGGCGGGGGCGTGCCCTCCCACGCGGCCGGGGTATTGGCGTGCTGCATCTGTTCGGGAAAAAGGCGGCCAAGCCATATTTCCTCCTGGTTTGCGGGGTCATGGCCAGTCAGGATGATGGCCTGCCTGTTGGCATAGACAACCCTGCCGGATACATCCGCCATCATGACGGCCAGCGGCAGTTTCTCCAGCAGGGAGGAAGCAATCCGTGTGATGTCCGTCATGGTTATGTCTTTCATACTGTATGGTCGGAAATAAGGTCAGACAGAAGGCGGGGGGGGGGCAGTTTTAGTCAGCAAAAACAGATTATGAAGAGATTATTAAAAATAATACGGCAGTTTTGTGGCCTCGTAAGGGTGTGCGGATTGCATGATTTTTGAATCCGTTGACTGTTTTTTCGGAAATTACGATTGTCCTGTATTTGAAATTTCGTATGGATCAAGAATCAGTATTCAGGCTTTTCACCTTTGGCCGGAACAGACGTGGGTGTGCCTGGCGTGCCCGCATAGGTCAGCAACACTACGGTCCGGGTATTTCCTGATTCGCCGCGGTGGGTATCATTGACGGACTCGGCAAACGCTTCACCCTGATGGAAAGTTTCCGTCCTGCCACTGGCCTGATCGTGAATGGTCAACTGGCCTTCCAGCACATAGCCCGCATTGGGCACTGGATGGGTGTGCCATGGCAGAGCGGTGTGGGCGGGAATGGTCAGGCGGATCATGGTCAGTTCTGGCGCGGTGGCCGGATAGTGATCATAAGCCATGCCATTCCACGAATGGGTGGCCTGCAGCAACATATCCCGATGGCCAGAAGCAACGTGCTGAGCCTGGGCCTTCATGTTGGTAGTGGCAAGCAGGCACCCTAATGTCAGGAGAACAATGTATCTTGGCATTTCACGCTTTTCCCGTCAGTGATCCTGTATGATGGGTGTAGCGTCTGATATTCTGATACGTTTCCACAATGTTAACAGAATGGATACTGTCTCACACGATCTTGAAATCGGTGGTGCGGTGGCAGTGGTTCAGCACATAGCCATAAAGTGCGCCTATAATACTGTATTATATTATGGGGTTATGTTGCGTTAATCAAACGGCTGGAACCGGGCGGCAAGGCGTCTGGGCAGCGCTTCCATGTTCGTATTGGCTGGATACATTACCTGATAGTGAAAAGGCGAATCTCTAGGCATGGACCGCCATTCAGTGTGCTCCGTTTTAACTGTTCCAATAGGGTAATGATGACATTTTGAGCACCGCGCATGCAGGCTCGATAGGCCGCCGGTATCTGCCAGCCGGTACGCCTTGGTTTCCAGCCTGGCCCCCGGAGCTTCGTGTCGGTCAGCATGCCGATTCCCTCCCTTACCCGCTCCCTACGGATTTCATACCCGCTATTTGCTGAGGGTGCCTGAGAGATTGTTTGAAAACAAATCATTGATAAAAAATAAGAAAAGTTTTTGGGTGTCGCCTTTTTTCAAAAAGGCGGCGTCTTCTGAAGCTTTTTGGAAAAAGCTTCACCAAAAACTTTTATAATTTCAGGATATTATTGAACCCGACTTTTCAAACAGCCTCTGATACAAATAGGGAACAATAGGGACAGAAGAAACACGAAAAGCGCCGGAAAACCAGCGCTTTGATACAGCATGTTATCAATGGATAAGGGGGGATGGTGGAGGGAGTTGCCACCGGAATAATAGTCCAGTGTGTTCGCCTGTTATCCAAAAATGTGATATATTATAGGGATATAAGGGAATATCTGTTCACAGATGTTCCCCTATGTTCGCCGGAAGTATGGTTTTTAAGATGGGTACCATGATGGGTACAGAAGCATGAGCCGACTCGCCCCACACCAGTTGACCGCCCGTAAGGTTGATACCCTGAAGAACGGTGTCCTTGCCGATGGCGGCAACCTGTGGGTGGTAGCTCGCCATCCTTCCAAGGTCTGGACCTTCCGCTATACCAGCCCTCTGACCGGTAAGCGTCGTGAGCTGGGGATTGGTTCGGCCACGACGGTCAGTCTGGCAGAGGCCCGGCGTTTGGCCGCTGAGGCCCGTAATCTGATGGCTCAGGGAATCGACCCCATAGATCGAAAGCGTGAGGAAGAAGCCGCACGCAAAAAGCTGACCGCCCCAACCTTCGAGGAAGTGTCTCGTGCCTATATCAAGGATCAGGCCCCAGGCTGGCGTGATCCCCGTGCTGTGGATATCTGGACCAGTTCACTGACCCGATTCGCGTTCCCTGTCTGTGGCGCCAGGCAGGTGAATGCCGTCGATACCGATGACGTGCTGGCGATCATCCGCCCCTTGTGGTCAGGCATGACCGAAACAGCCAGCCGCCTACGTGGCCGAATCGAGCGCATATTGGACTATGCCCGCACCAGTGGCTGGCGTGAGGGTGAGAATCCGGCCCGGTGGAAAGGGCATCTGGCGGCCATCCTGCCCAAGCCTGCCGCTGTAGCCAAGGTGAAGCACCACGCTGCCGTGCCCAGGCAGGATCTTCCGGCCGTAATGGACGCACTGAGCAGGGCTGGAGGCATCGCTGCCTATGCAGTCCGATTTGTCTGCCTGACCGCAGCCCGGTCTGGAGAGGTCCGCAGCGCCGTATGGTCGGAGGTCGATCTGGATGCGAAGGTCTGGATCATTCCCAAGGAAAAGATGAAGGCCGGCCGTGAGCATCGTGTGCCGCTGAGTGACGGTGCACTGACCATCCTTCGCGAATTGCTGCCGCTTCGGGATGCCGGGAATGGGGATCTGGTCTTTCCGGGCCAGAAAACGGGCAAGCCTCTATCGGATGTGGCGCTATCGAAGGCTTTGCATCTGGCGGCTGGCACGAAAGATGTGACCGTGCATGGCCTGCGATCCACATTCCGCGACTGGGCAGCAGAAGAAACCGACTATCCCCGTGAGGTGGCCGAGATGGCTTTGGCGCACGCTATCGGGAATAAGGTGGAGGCCGCTTATCGGAGAGGTGACCTGTTTGAGAAGCGACAGGAAATGATGAAGGATTGGGAGCAGGCAGCGATATCTGTCAGGCGATCATAGGATCAGGTTCAACACGCTCGACCTTAGCGTCAGCGCGGCAAATGTTGACTATGATGGTTTCAATCATATTGGTCAGGCTGTCCGCCTCGTGAACCTTGCTGTTTTTTGACCTTGAAACCTTACGCTCATAGAGTTATATAGACCTTGTCTCACCTGCCATGTGTAGGCAGAGCATTCGAAGCCGTCCAAGAAAACTTGGGCGGCTTCAGTCGTTTTTAGGGATTAGAATTTAGGAAGGCGTCGCGTTCTTTTGTGAGTTGTGCAATGCGCCCTCTTTTCTCTGTGCAATACGCTGTTTTCAATAAATAGTAACCGTTACGATGTGAGAGAACCACTAGGTATTCTGTACGAAACCAGAGTAGCGTATTGGTCTCATTACCGCGTTGATTCTGCCAGATATTGATTTCGGGATTAGTTTCCGCATTTTCGATTACCCAACGTACCCAGCGAATTCGCTCACATCTACGTAGATCAGGCGTACGTTCGGTTTCTATCATGCCTTCCTGTATCAGATGCCAAAAGGCAGCCCATCGGTTGGCAGTTTCTGGGAAACGGCGGCAACTTACTGAATCCCCGCGAAAGGTAAGGCCACCTTGCGCAATTTCAGTAATAAAGACCCGGTTGAGTTCGTGTTCATAAGCTGACCAGTCATTGCAGAACTCGATTAGTTCAGGCGGCTTCATTCCGCCATCTCCCGTGCTCGCCAAACAAGAATATTGAATTTTGTCGCCGAAAAGGAGGAGGTGCAATTTAAAGCATTTGTTCCTAATCGCGTTTGGATTCGTGCGACAATGGCTGATTTAGCTTGACTAGTCGTGAGGCCACGATTGGCATATGTCAATGCGCCAATCAAAATATCAGTAATCTGCAGCAACTCGCTCTCGTGGCTACGGATCTGTTGTACACGCTGAATAGTCTGCTGATTAAAATCGTGAAGGCTATTGGCTAGGACCTCATGTAGTTTACGGGTTTTGGGACCACCACATGTGTCCTTTATGTCTAGATAGATGCAATATCGATGTTGTGCGCAAAAGATATGGCGCAACATAACAAAATACATCTTGTAGTACCAGTCATTGTGGGATTGGTCGAAGCGTGAGTGATCCAAAACTTGCTTGTCAGGGACAACGAGGCCACGAAAATTTAGACAGTCTTCGGAGAGGAAAAGGTCAATTAAACCTAAATAGAAAGATAGTTTCGCCGGTGAAATTTTAGTCCATTTTGCTTCGAATTTTATGCTTAATCCATGTGATATTTTCAATCTACGGATTTTTTCTGCAACGTTCCAGACTGCGCTTTTAGGGCATGTTATTGCCCCCCAAGCCATGACTGGTACGCCATCATGCTCAAGATGACAGCTTTCGTCGCAATAGACATTGTAAAGAGGCATGTGAGTCATTCTGCGTCCTTCCTCAACCGCACCCCAGCCCCACCACCATTCTCAGCAATGAACTCGACCCCAGCCGCCTCCAGGGCGGTGCGGAGGGCTGTCAATGTTCGAGGATAAGGCGTGCGGGCTTCTCGTTCAAAATCTGCAATCGTCTTTTTGGCGACCTGAGACGCTGCTTCAAGCTGGCTTTGAGACCAGTTGAGCAATGCGCGTGCAGCACGGCATTGAGCGGGCAGAAGTTCCACCAAAAGAGTAACCTTACATCAATAGTGTTGACCGCATCAGCGGAGTGAGGTTACATCATAAATGTGAGGCGCATAGTCCGCAACACAATGTGGCCGAACTAGGTGCTGGCACACCTAGCCCGGCCTGACCACAACCGCTCATCCAAGGAGCAGGCAATGGCTAACCATGTTCATAGCTCACAGCAGGAGGTCTGTACAAGGCTTTCTGATCGCAATTCTCTCCAGACCCGGGGCTCTATCACTCCGCTGCCTATGACGACTGAAGTTTGGCTTGCAGTTCTCATCACTCCTGCCTTGATGGTTATCGCCCTGGCCGGGTTCGCCCAGCCGGAGGTTCTGCGTCACAGCAGCGCGAAACCCCACCCCGCAGTGACCGCGTTGGCGGAGGTGGCCCGATGATCGAAACACCGAAAGAGCGTGTGCATGCCATCGTATGCGATTTGGGATCTTTGGCTGAAATCTTGGATGCCCTGATCTCCGCTTCAGAACCTGTCCCCGTGCAGTGGATGCATGGATGGGTAAAGCGCCTCCACACCGAACTGGATGTGGCATGGCTGGGTATCCCCGATGAGCGCCGGGAGAGAGCTAAATGACCAGCCCCATCCGCAAGGCCACCATGGCCGCCCTTGGCGCTGATCGCCGCTGCTGGAAAGAATCTGGCACGACCGATGCACAGGCCCAGTCCAATCGCTTCCGGGCTGCCTATCGCAAGGTGATCCAGACCCCGGCCCGGTCCTTTGCCGACCTTCAGGACAAGGCCCGGTTGGTAATGCTGTTCGACCCGGACCCCCACCAGATCGAGGCCAGCCTTGTCCGTGACATTCTGGCGATGAAGGGAGAGGTGAAGTGAAAGACCCTTATGATCTCGGCAGGTTAATCGTAACCACGGAAAATAGCTGTAACGAACTGGACCGACTTGTGCATGCCCTTCGGCTGATGGGTAGCCAGATGATGGACGCCGCCGACATTCCAGCGCCCGCGCCTACCAAAGAGGACATTGGAGGATGGGCAGACGGGCCTTACTGGGCAGCCCATACGCTGGAAAAGATCATCGCCGGTCTGCGGAGGGCCACGAAATGAGCTGTATCTCGAACTTCCCGGAGAGAGGGGAATATGCCCTCAACTGGCAGCAGCACACAGCCCAGCACTTGCGGAATACCCTTCACACCCTCGCGCATGACATGGACATGACCGATGAGGTTACCATGGAGATCAAGAGTCGGTGGATGGACGTGGTGTTCTGGCTGGCTGACTTCACCGCCAAAATGGAGGCGACTGCACAGGAGGACGCCGAAGCTGTGAAGACTGGAGGGTACAAGAAATGAGCCGCCCCGCACGCATCTGGTCCGCCCGTGACCTGCATCGTATCGAGAGACTTCGCAGCGATGGCCTGACATGGCGGCAGATTGGCGAGGCGATGAGCAGCAGTTCCGCGTCCTGCCACCGGGCATGGCGCGCGCATACCGCGCCACCCAGCCTCGCAACGCCCGACCGGCTGGCGGCCATACAGGCTGCACCACGGAAATCAGTGTCATGGCCGGGATACTGGCCCGCATGGCGGAGGGGGACAAACAGACCGGCACTGAACTGGCATGGCTGGCCGATGGGATCGATCGGCATGCTAATACAATTGAGTGCTGCATTTCATGATTGAGGAATACGATGCCGGATAACACAAACAAATCTACATCAGAAAATATTGGATGGGATCCAGATCCATCTAGTGTTTCTCCTGCGATCATAAATGCAATAAATATGGAAATTGATATGTATAGACAGTCCAATAATCCACTTTTTTTGTGGTCGGCTTTGTCTAACATTATTATGTTGCATGCGCATGAAAAAGAAGATGGTCAGTTGGTAGTCCGTCAGGAAGTTACTATTCCAGCTGAGATCGCCGACTATCTTCTTAGGTCTGCTTTTTCATTAACCCTGCTGGGATGGGGTCAAAAGCAGAAAATACCTATCACGAAAGACTGGACATCTAAGTTACGTGAGGCGTCACTCAAAACTGAGGAAGCGTTGAAACTTGTGCCTAAAGTACTCGGTCTAAGTGGAAAGCCGCGTACCAGTGCTTTTTCCCACCTTAGAAGCCATCAGGAGATGGCCGCCCAAGCCCTTGCTTACAATGCATTGGTAGGACAGGGCATGAAGGCGGATGTAGCGAGGCAGAAGGCTTTTAAGATCTTCGGAGCGGAAAAAAGTGATGACCGAGAGGAAAAGCGGGTGACGGCAGGTCGCCATTTCCTGCGTGGGGTAGTGAAAAGTGTCCTTTTTTCCAAGAAAAATCGGTAATTGGCATAGCTGTCTGCCATTGTACATCTGGATCATACAACCCGTCACTTTATCGGACGATACAACGCCGACTGACTTTTCGCGGTGCATAGATGATGCTGTTCCCAGACGGATCAACGTGTTTCAGGAAATAAGGATGAGCTACTAATGGTGCCGCCGAACACTTCACGCCGCCTGTTGAAAATTCAGGAAGTGATGCAGGAGACGGGCTTGGGTCGCACAAGCATTTGGCGGCTTGTGAAAGACGGGAAGCTTGTAAAAGTGAAGATCGGGTCAAATACCCGCATTACCGCTGAAAGCTATAATGCCTGGCTGAAGAACCTGCCCCGCGTTGTTGTTGCCTGATAAAAAGAAATCGCCAGTCCGCGATTAAACAGACTGACGACCCGATAGATGCAGACAATGGAATCCCTTCCCCGTTTGTAAGTCGTCTGCCGGGTCTCTGTCCATAAAAATCGTAGCTGGCACATAGGAAAAGTGCCGATGCCAAGCCTTGAAAGGCGTGGACGCCCGAAGTGTGTCCGCAGTGGGGGAACTGTGCCCCGTGTAATCCTTATACCCGATGCAATCGGCCCTGATGGCGAGCCTCGTGCCGCCCTGCTGATGCCCGGTTTCCGCCTGCCGGTCCTTTATCGTTCGGTCTCGGCTGCCATGGCAGCGATGGAGGTGCGGGCATGAGTAAGGAAACTTTGGCCTTCCTGCCGCGCCCCACACTGACTTCGGGGAAATGCACCTCATATGAGGTCGCACCCGAAGGAGAAATCGACTGGAGCATGGTCCGAGACCTGTGGGTTCAGTCCATGTCGCTTGAGCGGGATGGTCATGTGTCGCGTGTCTATGCGCCGTGCGTGGTGTTCCTTGATGGAACATGGCTTCCCATTGGTCCGATGGGAGAGCTGGATGCCGCGCGGCACCTCTGCCACCGATGGTCCGCAATTCACGATGCGTCAGTCAGTGACATGACGCGGCCCCGGCTTCCTGCCATCTCACCAGAAGGTAATCTGATCGATATTTCCCCTGCTGATCTCGGGGGAGATATCACGGATGATGCCTGGAGTTATGACGCCAAGGAAAACCGGTTTCGCCTGAATCTGGCCTGTGTCGGCACTGACCTTGCGATAAAGGTCATGAACCACGGTAGGACGCTGGATCAGAAGATTGAAGCCCTTACGCCCGGTCTTGATCGCATCGAAGCGATATTCCGTGCGTGCGAGTTCGTACAGCCGCACTACGTACGCCCATGGATGGAAAAGGTGCGTGAAGCCGCCGTCTGGTGGCTGCGCGAAACGGACTGGTCCGATGCCGATTACATCAAGACCCCGGAGGATGATGGGCGTTCGCTGGCTGATGAAGTCAGGAAGGAAGGGGTGACAATCGCACACGGGCTGGTGCGTCTCAAGGAACGAATTGTGCAGCTCTACAAAGAAATGCGCTGGGATGATGGCACCTTGGTCGAGGACCGCGCAGAAAGGGCTGAGACGGCTTTCAAGGCTGGCTTTGATCGTCTCGTATATTTTGCAGGGGACAAGCCATGAGCGCCCTGCGTCATATCGATGTAGCGCCCCCGCATGTGGTCCAGGCGATTTCTCTGGCCCGGCATGGCGTTGCCGTTTTCCCCTGCCTTGAGAACAAGTGTCCAGCCACCCCGCACGGGTTCAAGGATGCGGTATCCAGCCCTGATGAGGCCGCTACGCTCTGGCAGCGTTATCCAGGTCCGTTGATCGGTGTGGCAACAGGGGCCGTATCCGGCATCGATGTGCTGGATCTGGACCTTCATAAAGAAGGTGCAGACGAATGGCATTCAGCCCATTGCACCTATCTGCCTCGTACCCGCACGCACGCCACGCGCTCGGGCGGTCTGCACATGCTGTTCCGTCACCGTGAAGGGATGCGTAACAGCGCAAGCCGGATCGCGGAAGGCATCGATGTGCGTGGGGACGGCGGCTACATCATCTGGTGGCCTGCCGCGGGCCTCGACATTGTGGACCGCTCGCCCGCTGCCCAGTGGCCTGCATGGCTTGCGGAACAGGCCATGCCGCCTCCCCCGTCGAAGATGGACCCAGCCGCAACAGAGCAGACCCTGCGTGATGCAGACCGCTATGCTGCCGGGGCAGTGCGTGCGGCTATCCAGTCCGTGCTTACAGCCCCGCAAGGGCGGCGCAATGACACCCTGAACGGCGAAGTCTATTCGCTGGCCCGTTTCGTGCCGCAAGGACTGCTGACAGCCGGGCAGATTGCCCAGGCGATGGCGGCGGCTGGATTACAGGCCGGACTTAACCAGCGTGAAATTGAAAAAACCATTGCAAGTGCCCTGCGGGCAAGGATCGGCACATGACGGGTGTTAGCGATTTTACCGAGCTGACACGGCAGGCGATGGAACGGGCACAGATCGAAGGTAGCGGCCTGCCGGACCCGCGCGGGACCAATACGCATGTGCTGCTGACCGAACATGGCGTGGCCGAAGCCTTCACCGCCCAGTTCCGGGATACGCTGCGTTATTGCAATTCGGCTGGATCATGGTTCCTGTGGTCGGGCACGCACTGGGAGAAGGACAAGCGGCATCGCGCCTTTCAATATGCCCGTGAACTGATCGCGAAAAGCAACAGGCATAGCGAGTTCAAGTCCCAGGCCATCACAGGCAAGGCGTCGTTTGCGGGTGGCGTTGAGCGGTTTGCCCGATGCGATCCCGCGCATTCGGTCGTGGCGGAGGACTGGGATCGCGACCCTTACCTGCTGGCGACACCCGGCGGCACTGTTGACCTTCGCGCCGGTTCGATAAGGCCCGGCGACCCGGATGATATGATGACCCGTATCACCGCCGTGGCCCCCGCTTGTGTGGATTGTCCTCTGTGGAAACAGTTCCTGCAGGACACGACGAACAATGACAGTGAACTGGTCGACTTCCTGCAACGGTGGTGCGGATACTGCCTGACCGGCGATACCCGCGAACATGCCCTGCTGTTCGGGTTTGGCCCCGGCGGCAATGGCAAGAGCGTGTTTCTCAATACCGTGTCCCGCATCCTGGGGGATTATGCCACGGTTGCCGCCATGGACACGTTCACAGCCAGCAATAGTGACAAGCATCCGACCGATCTGGCGATGCTGCATGGTGCGCGGCTTGTGACGGCCACCGAGACAGAGGAAGGCCGCGCGTGGGCAGAAAGCCGCATCAAGCAGATGACCGGCGGGGATCCGATTACTGCCCGGTTCATGCGTCAGAACTTCTTTACCTTCACACCCCAGTTCAAGCTGACCATCGTCGGCAATCACAAGCCCGTCCTCAAGAACGTGGATGATGCCGCCCGTCGCCGGTTCAATATCGTCCCGTTCATTCACAAGCCTCCCAACCCAGATCGGGAACTGGAGCACAAGCTGGAAGGGGAATGGCCTGGTATCCTGCAATGGATGATCGAGGGGTGCCTTGCATGGCAGCAGGATGGATTGCCCCGGCCCGCAGTTGTGAAGGAAGCCACAGCCGAATATTTCGAGGCGCAGGACAGCTTCGGGCAATGGTTGGGAGAGCGATGCATTCTTGATCCCGGTCTGGAGTGCAAGCCTGCCGATCTGTTGAAGGATTTTCAGGAATGGTGCCGGAAGAACGGGGAACCGGAAAGCGATAACAAGCGGCTTCGCGGGATGCTGGAGCGCACGGCCGGAGTGCGGCACGTTAAAATAAAAGGCGCTCGACGGTGGCGTGGTGTTGGTTTGCGTCCGCCCGAAGATGCTGCACATGCGCGATGGATGGATTGAACATGAGGGGGCGCAGGGGGCGGGGTGGGGCAGGGTTCTACCGTTAATCGCATACGCGCGCGCATGTAGCCTTCAACCTTTTGACCCTGCCCCACCCCGCCCCCTATTTGATTGGCTTGAGCACCTTGGTGCGAATATGCCCAGGTGTGAAGGTGCACCCTTCACCCATCCTGCCCCGTCTTTGGTCTCTGATATTGCGTTGACACATTTGGCTCTGTGCGTTTTCAGGTCTGACGGAGACGGTAATTTGCTGTCATTTTTTGCGTATGAATGAAGGCTGAAAGCGGCCTCAAAAAATTTCTCGATTTGCGTGGCTATAAAATCCAGCGGGCCAGCATGACCCGATGGTCAGCCTGTCTCTGCATCATGTCACAATAAAGCTGGCTTAAAAGTGACGTAACAGAGTTCCAGAAAAACAGCCGGAAATCTGTCACATATAAATTGACTTTCGTATTTTGATACGATACCTTGCAAACATCTTAGATGTAAATGTTACAGGTGAGCCATGAAGATCGGTTACGCACGGACCAGCACAGTCGATCAGGATGCTGGACTTGAGGCGCAGGTGCGAGATCTTGAGGCGCAGCGGTGCGACCGGATTTTCGCGGAACAGATTAGCGCCACCCAGATAAGCCGCCCAGAACTGGAGACGGCCATCAGCCATTTGCGCGAAGGTGACGTGCTGGTGGTCTGCAAACCCGACCGTCTGGCCCGTTCCACAGCTGACCTGTTAGCCCTGATCGAGCGTGTGGAAGCCTGCAAGGCTGGTCTGGTCATCCTGTCCATGTCCGGGCAGGTTCTGGACACGACCACCCCGACCGGCAAGCTGATGCTGACCATGCTGGGTGCGGTTGCCGAGTTCGAGCGTTCCCTGATGCTGGAGCGCCAGCGTGAAGGGATTGCCAAGGCCAAGGCGGACGGCAAATACAAGGGGCGGCGACCATCTATCGATAAGGGCCAGATACAGGACATGAAGGCCCAAGGTATCGCCCCCAGTGAGATCGCCCGGCAGCTTGGGGTATCCCGCATGTCCGTATATCGGGCTCTGGAGGGAGAAAAATCGGAAAAAAATACGGGCTGATATACTGTTTATACATGTTTCCCTATGTTTCTGTACGTTTGTGTGTTCACAGTATAGATTGAGTATACAAGGCAAAACCTACCAATAATTACTTGTTTTATGCGTTATGTGCCTGATATGAATAGGGCATGCGTAAGATTAAGCCCTATTCCAGTTCAGATAGCCTGCGGAAACTCGACGGTCGCAGCAAGGAAGCGCGTCTGCTGCGGAAAGTGCGTGCGGAACTGACAGCGCATATCGGCGGCAGGCCGACCATCACCCAGAAGGCCCTCATTGAACGTGCGGCATGGATGACACTGCATCTGGGTATGATGGATCGTAAGATGTTGGGGGATGTTCCATCTGAGCGTGATGCACGGCAGTATCTTGCCTGGTCGAATACTCTTACCCGCGCGATTGCTCAGCTTGGTGTCCGTGACACTTCTGAGCGGAACCGTCCACCTTCTCTCGATGAGCTGCTTGCCAGCCGTAGGGCAGCATCATGAACGTGCTGGAGGCTATGGACGATCCTGCCCTGTTCGGGCGGGAGTTCGAGGGGGAGACATGGGACGCATGGCGTGCCTTCCTGGCCGCGCTTACAGGCGCAGCCATGACGGAAAGACAGCAGGAGATATGCTGGGCAGCCACCGGTCGTAATGACCTGCCTGCCGAGCCGTTCCGGCGGGCTGCCCTGATCTGTGGGCGACGTGCGGGCAAGAGCCGCATTCTGGCGCTGCTGGGAACCTGTCTGGCAACGCTGAAGGATTATCGGCCCTACCTGTCTGCCGGTGAGGTTGCAACCGTTGGGATCATCGCAGCCGATCGTAAGCAGGCCCGGACCATCTTCCGCTATGTGCGCGGTCTGCTGGCCTCTGTCCCGGCGATGGAATCGGAGGTAACGCGCGAGACTGACGAAATCATAGAAATGGCCTCCCGCCGGGTCGTGATCGAGATTGGCACGGCCAGCTTCCGCGCCACCCGTGGCTACAGCTATGCCGCTGTGCTGGCGGATGAGATCGCCTTTTGGCGTGATGATACCAGCGCCAACCCTGATGAGGAAATCCTGCGGGCCCTGCGCCCTGGCCTGCTCTCGATCCCCGGTTCCATGCTGCTGATGGCTTCCAGCCCTTACGCGCGACGTGGGGCATTGTGGAAAGCCTTCCGACAGGACTATGGCCAGAACGGTGCACATACCCTTGTCTGGAAAGCCTCCACGCTGGAAATGAACCCGTCACTGGATCAGGCGGAAGTTGATCAGGCTTACGAGGAAGATCCGGCTTCCGCCGCGGCGGAATATGGGGCTGATTTCAGGAGCGATATTGCGTCCTTCGTCTCGTCCGAAGTCATCCAGGCGTGCACGATAGGCGGCCGGTATGAACTGCCTTTCATGCGGGGCAATAAATACCGCGCCTTCTGTGATCCATCAGGTGGATCGTCGGACAGCTTCACGCTTGCGATCTGCCATGATGAAGATGAGGTGACGGTCCTTGATTGCGTCCGTGAAATCAAGGCTCCCTTTTCCCCTGATGCCGCCACACGGGAGATGGCGGATACCATCAAGGCGTACGGCCTGCATGAAGTAACGGGCGACCGCTACGCCGGGGAGTGGCCGCGTGAGCGGTTCCGGGAATATGGCGTTACCTACAAGGTCAGCGAGAAAGACCGCTCTGCCCTCTACATTGAGGTTCTGCCGAAGCTCAATTCTGGCAAGGTGGAACTGCTGGACCTGAAGCAGATCGAACGTCAGTTCTGCGGTCTGGAGCGGCGCACAGCGCGTAGCGGAAAGGATTCCGTCGATCATGCACGGGGCCAGCACGATGACCTTGTGAATGCTGTCGCCGGGGCCATCGTCGCGGCTCCGAAGCGGGTCGTTATTTTCAGTGCTTCTGACAACGCAGCGATCACCCCACAACCTTTCTGGAATAGAGACCTCGCATGGTAAGCCTCCATTCACCGCTGCATGGCAGGCGGCTTCCCCTGGCTTATGACCGGTCTGTCCGGCGCGTGGACAAGGATGGGCACCTGTTCGTGGATAAGTGCACGTTATCCTCGGCCATAGTGAGCCAGTATTACGGGTGGGAAATCCCGGACGGTGAAAGTCTCGGCTTTACGCGGGATCGCCTGTACCGGCTTTACAGGGATGCAGATGCCCTGCGGACTGCGGCACCCTCTCTCAATGGCAAACCGATCCTCATGGATCATACGGCCATTACGGCACAGACCCATCCCCATCAGAAGGTTGTGGGTGCGGTCGGGTCCGATGTGCGTTTTGAGAATCCTAATCTGGCCGGTTCCTTGAGCTTCTGGGCGCCCGAGGCCATTGAGGCCATCCAGTCGGGGCGCATGCGCTCCGTGTCAGCAGGGTATCGCTACCGCGCCGTCAAGGCCGCCGGTTCGCACAATGGCGAACGCTATGACGGCATCATGACCTCCATTCATTTCAATCACCTGGCTCTTGTCGAAGCTCCGCGCGTTCCTGATGCGGTGATCGGCGATTCTCTCCCCACTATGGATATGAAGAAAATGGCTGACTCTCTTGAAAACCTGATCTCCGAACGCATGACGTTTCTAAAAAACCCGGGCGGCGTCAACGCGAATGATTTTAACGAGGCGTGGCTTGCCAAGCTTGACGAAGCCCTGACTGGCGAACAGCAGGATGACACGAGGGCAATGGATGGTCGCCGCATGTCGGGCGCAGGCTGGCGCAGCGGGCCGGAAAGGCTGTCCGGGGTTCTCGCGCCACTCTCGCGCATCAAGGTTCTGGGCTGATGGGCGCGCCCGTGGTCAGCCGTGATCGCCTGAAGGATCTGGTAGCTCAGATTGGCAAGGTTGAAAGCGATCTGGTGAAGGTTTCGGACCTGCGATGGGAACTGTCAGGCAAGCGCATGACAGCCGAACAGGCGCTCCAGAAGGCGACAGAGGAACTGGAACAGGCGCGTCATATGGATGCGTCTCGACTGGTTGATGTGGCGCTGGGGCGTGATGTAGCTGGACCGTCCGATCTGACGGCGCAGGAAGAACGTGTCATGGCTGCAAAGGCCGATCTGGATCGGGCTGAAGGATATTGCGCTGAGGTCCGGGCACGTTCGGAAGAATACCAGACGTTGCTTGATACGCTGAAGGTGAAGGCCACGCAGGAAGCCAATCGCATCACGGCTGAAAGCCCAGAGTTTGCCGCCATGCTTGAAGATGTCAGGCAAGCGGAAGCTGTGCTTATGCGTGCCGTGAGCGAGGTCCAGATCCTGAAGCGGCGGGGTGTGCCGGTCGGCAAGCTGCATGGTCTTTTCGGTGAACTGGCTGACCGCTTTCACAAGCATGGCGATTTGGTGAAGGTGCCCATGCATCCGGTCGAGTCCACGGAGTGGGCGCAGTTTGCTCAGATGCTTGCTATGAATCCAGATACTCCCGCTCCAGGCGCTAGGCTGAAAAAGGGGCGGTAATGGCTAGGAATGTTAAGATTTCTGGAGGCGGGAAGCTGAAAGCGGCGCTGGCAAATCTGTCGCAGAAGGTGAAAGACGGGACGCATGTGCGTGTGGGTTATCTGGAGGGCGCGACGTATGATGATGAGAAACATACGCCAGTGGCCCAAGTCGCGGCATGGGATGAGTTTGGCACTGCAACTGCTCCACCGCGTCCGTTCATGCGCCCAACTATTGCTCAGCACCAAGACGGATGGGGTAAGGCGCTCGGAAGCGCCCTGAATCAGACAGATTTTGATGTTGATCGCGCACTGGCGGGCACCGGCGCTATTATGGCCAGTCAGATCGTGGACCAGATCGACGCAACCACATCTCCTGCAAATGCCCCTCTGACGAATCTTCTGAAGGACCGTTTCCCAAAGGGCGACTATACTAGGGATGACTTCCTCAAGGCGGTCCATGATCTTGCAGCAGGCGCTCAGGCTCCGCCTGGGCAACCGCTAAACTGGTCCGGTCGTATGAGGAATTCGGTAAGTTACGAGGTGAAGCCTAGCTCCGAGGAGGGATAGGCTTACAGCGTGCGTAAGGTAGGTACCAAGATGGGTACAAAAATCAGGGTCATGATAACCAACTGATTTTATTGATATTTTTAAGAAAACTGGTGGAGGGAGTTTCTAATAGAAACTAGCCATATCGCCTTGATATGGCCAGTTTTCTACACAGTTTTACCGGTGCCTTACCCGCTTACTTACCCGCTTTTTTTATCGTCTGCTTCTGCCTTTGTATCTGGGGCCTCGGCTTCTTTTTCTATCGTCTTATCCGTTGTTTTTTCCGATTCCGGTGCTTCTGCAGCCTTTGTGATTTCCTCGTTCACTTTTTCGATATGAGACGCGGGAATGTCAGTGGGGCTTGTCTGTGCAGGCTCATCTGTTGCCCCGACCGAATTGGCTACCTCGCCCACGGTGCTGTGCATGTGAGGGGAATTCAGGGCCTCATTGCGGGCGATGCGGGTAGCGTGTGCCTCGCTGATCAGGGCGTTGAGCGGGCGGTATTCGGCGGCTGTCAGGGCGCGGCCGGAAAGGATCGCGCCCTTGAGCGTAGGCCAGACGGCGGAGAACGGCGCATCCGTTCCTGCCAGACGGGCCATGACATCCTGGAATGTGCTGTCGGCTGCGTAATTGTGGGCCATTGATCGGCTCCTTTCAGATGGTGTTGGCGTCTTCGTCACGCATGACCGACAGGCGCCGCAGGCCGTCGCGCAGGATACGGTTGTCACGCGCCAGGCAGGGCAGCCCGTGGCGGTCGTATGCGATGTCGAGATCGGGATCGAAGCCGGATTCGCGCAGGATATCCTTGCGGTCCAGGTAGAACCGCTTGCGCTTGGGGCCATGGAAGCCGTGCGAGAGCATGCCGGGCACCACGCCGATGTCCTGTTTCACATGCTCATCGCACAGGGCCGCGAACTGCTGCAGGCGCCGCGTGCAGCTGGAGGATGTGTAGGTGTCGGACGTGTTGAGCAGACCGGCAAAGGCCATGGCGCTGATGTAGTCGGCCGACCCGGTCACCAGCCAGTCAGGCAGGCCGCCGATGGCGTCATATACATCGGCACGGAATGCCCAGGCGTAGCCATAATGCTGGCGCCAGTCGCGGCGTTCTTCCTTGAGCATCCACGATGCGGTGGGCTGCCCCATGCCGTAATCGTTCGGGGTGACGCGGATGTCGCCGGCAGCCCAGGCGGCGCAGAATGAGCGGTCCATCAGGCGGCCGTTCTCATCCATGACCGGGTTTTCGTCTGGCCCCAGATCGACCGAGTAGGACCAGGGCTGCCCCACACGGTGGATCTGGAGCATGTCCAGCGTAGCGCTGGCCCAGTCGGGGCGCTGGAAAGCAACGTCGGCATCGATCTGGGCAATGTAGCGGGCGGAATCCGGCAGGCGCTGCCGGCCATAGCGGATCAGGCCTTCCTTGAGCCAGTTCTCCTGCCGGTCGGTGCCGCGCACCTGGAACAGCTGGGTATGGCGGAAGGCGGGATCATCGGACTGCAGCGCGAAGTCGCGCTCACCGATCGTATGCTCCACAATGGTCAGGCTGACGCCGCTGTCCAGCATATGAGAGATGAAGCGGTAGAGCAGCCGCTCCCGCGACTTCCAGCGGCGGTTGTTGGAATAGACACAGATAACGTGCAGGTCGGATGGTTTCATCAGGGCACCGGGATATGGGGAATTATGTGGTCAGGGAGCAGGAGGGCCGAGGCGGTCATCGATGACGCGCGCGCGCCGGGCCTTGCGGTAGAGGCCAGCGGTGATCGCCAGGATCTGGCCGATGATCGCACCGCCGGAGAAGACCAGAAGGTCATGCATCGGGGCGCGCCCAACAATCGCTGACGAACCGCCACATGAGGGTGCCAAACGAAATGGCGGCTCCCGCCGCCATTCCGCTGGCGAAGATTGCCACGCCCTTCATGATGCCTGGATGGCAGCGTTGGCCGCCTTGCACTTGGCGGCCAGGGCATCCATGGCGGCCGTGGTGGGACCGGATTTGCTTAGGGTCGCCGTGACGGCTTCCTTCACGTCATCGACAACCTGCGGGCCATATTTTTCGGCCAGTCCGACAAGGGTGGTGGCAGCGCCGAGGATGGCGCTGATTTCTGCTGCGTCCATGGGTCAGTTCCCTGTGGTCGTTGTTGTGGTGGCAGGCACCAGGTCGGTGCAGGACGTGGGGACCGTACCGGCCTGCACGCCGGTCCAGCAGGTCTGGAAGCTGGCGAAATCCGTCTCCAGCCCGGATACGGCGGTCTCTGTCAGGGATTTGCCGCCGTCTATCGCGGTCTGGAGCGTGGCGATTTCGTTATCGACGGTCTGGCTGGCTTTCTTGATCAGGGCCTTGTCCGCGTCCGTCAGGGTGATGCCGGGCACCTTGCCGGCCATCACGTCGGGCATGGGCTCGGCCAGCACGTCATAAGCGCTTTCCAGATCATTGACCGACTGGCGCAGCTTGACCTGCGTGGTTGAGCCGCAGGCGGTCAGAAGCAGTCCGGTGGCAATGAGGCAGGCGATGGCAGATAAACCGGTCGGCCGGGATGATGGTGCGGGCGCCGGCGGTCTTGTGATGGCCAGCGTGCCATCGGTCAGCAGGTGCGGTGCCGTGGCGCGGATGACCTGCATGGCGGCCGATCCGACTTCATGGTGGGTGGCTAGCGCATTCACGACCGCGACCAGGGCGGGATTGGCCGCCGTGTCGGATGTGGTGTCATTGAGCAGGAGCGGCAGGGATGCACCCAGCATGATGACGGCCGCCCCCTGTGGGATGATATTGCACCAGGTGGCGACGGCGGTCCCGATCACGATGACGAGGAAGAACAGGGTAGTGGGCTGCCGCACCCATGCGGATGCCGATTTGGGGTTCATGGTGCGACCTTTCACGTTGCATCGATCGCGGCCTGGAACAGGACGCGGTTGGACCCGGCGTTCGCGGCGCCCAGGACCGAGTTGTAGAATTGCTTGTGGTAGGCGGAGAGCGCTGCCGCATCGGTAGCAACAGGCAGCGGGGCCGGGGCGCGGAACAGACGCACGCGCGCCATCGCACAGGCGTAGCGCAGATTGGATACCAGCTGGGTCAAACGCGGTTCGGGGGACAGCAGACCCTCGATACGGCCGCGCAGCACGGACTGCGCCGTGCTGTTGAGAAAATTGGTCCAGCAGTCATCATGCGTGGCCGGCTCCATCTGCCACAGGCCCAGCGCCGGGCCATTGAACTGGCGCAGGTAGGCCGCCCGGCTTTCCGCCAGGGCGATGCCGGTCACGAGGTTTACGGCGGCCGGACCATCCAACGCGATGGCCTGTAGCGTAGGTGCGATGATTTCATGCTTGAGCTGGCTGATATCGAGACCAGTGCATACCGACATGATCATGATGCACCTGCAGCCAGATGCTTGAGCAGCATGATGACGCCGGCGCCCGCACTGGACCCAGCAAACGACAGGACCAGGACAATTCCCCGGATTGTACCCTTCTTCAGGGTGTTTTCATCGCGGAGCGAGACGATATTGCCGTTCATGGTCGCCAGCTGGGCGGCGACGCCATGCTCGAACCGGGTCCGGCTTTCGCGGTCCAGGTCGAATTTCGTTTCCATCACAGTCATCCTTCGGTCCAGCGAAAGAAGACTGATCTGCTGTTCCTGCCCCGGCGGTTCAGGAGGCGAGAGTTCCATAGGGCAGTCCCTTGTGCACGATCAGATTACGAGCACAGAGGTTGCATATGGTCGGTGCACCCGTACACAGCGAAATGCCGGGTGCACCGTTATTAAAGGCTACGCGTTCGCGGTGCCGTTTATGGTAATTGTTCCGGCCGTAAACGTGATGTCAGGCGGTGTGCATGCGCTGGCGGCCGGCATGTCGTCCGAGGCGGAAACAGACAGCGTGAAACGCCCGGTAATGGTGCGTTTCTGTGCCGTGGTCACAGTAATGAGGATCTCGTAACGTGGCCCAGGCTGGCCGCCAGACAGGCCAAGGGTGACGATACCGTTGACGAAGACCGCCCAGTCGATCGACAGGCCCGTGGCAGGAGCAGCGGATACATCCTTGACCGCGATTGTGCTGATCGTGTCGTTACAGTCTGCCAGCCATGGTGTGTAATCGACACTGTAGTCCAGTGCATCTCCGGCAACCTTGGGCGGCCATGCCCGTGGAAACGGTCGAACGGAGATACCGCGCAGGGCAGAGTCACCCGGAACCGGAAAAAGGATTGTGCGTGCCCGACTGGCGACCCAAGACGCGGTCATGATGTCTGCGATGTCCCATTAAGATCGGCAGGCGCCACAGGCAACATTGTGCTGGTTACATCAGAGCCATTGGCGATTGCCTGCAGGGCTTTCAGGTAAGCCACGATATCTGCAGGTGTTGATTCCCCATACATGCCATAGGCCTGCCATGTGGCGGACGCAGCAGATGTCAATGCATCCTGCGCCTGTGTTTTCAGCGGCACGACAGCAGCAACCGGTGCGGCAAAGGTCCATGCCCCGCTGGCCGCCTGCGTTGCGGTCCAGCGTTCCTGCGGTACAGGCGAAACGGCCGTGACGTCCACGCAGGCCGCCACGAAATCCGGGGCGTAGAGCGATGACAGGGTTGCATCGGTGGTAATGATCTGCCCCACGACGCCATTGTGCACCCATGCATATGTGGATGTGGCCATTACGCATACTCCCTGATCAGGATGAGGCCGCCGCCGCCGTTCCCGGCCACGACGCCCGTGGTGTTATTCGGCCCGCAGCACGCCCCCGATCCGCCTGCACCGAAGTTCTGCGCGCTGCCGGGGGAACCCGAACCGCCGCTCATCGGGGGGCCACCGGACCCGAAACGGGAGCGGCCGCCCGCCATGACGCCAATGGCGTTCCCGGTAACGACGCCCGTTGCAATGCAGGGACCGCCGCTCTCACCAATCTCGGAAACCAGTATGCCGCTGCCGCTGGGCGTAGCCGACCTGCCCGAAGAACCCGAAAAGATATTGGAGGCCGACACATTTGCGGTGCCATAGAAGCCGCCAATCCCGCCCGGAGCCGTGCAGTAACTGCCAAACGATGATGCGCCCCCGTTTCCGCCAGCATTGCCTGCGGATGCCGTGCCATAGCCGCCAACGGTAATGGGAACGCCAGACGAGACATCCAGGCTGGATATCGCGTAGCGGGCAAACGCGAAGGCACCGGCACCGCCGGCAGCCCCCATTGCAATCTCATTGCTGGCCGTTGCTGCGCACGAACCACCAGCGGCACCACCGCCCTGGACCAACACCTCGATGGTTTTGGTGCCTGCCGTCGGGGTGTAGGTTGCCGATCCGGGCGTGGCGAATTTCTGGACATTCAGGAGACGACCGGGAGAGACGGCATCGACCTGCGCGGTCGTCCAGCTTCGCGTTGCCCCCAGGTAATTGCCCGATGCTGTCTCGATAGAGAGGTAATCCGCGCCGCTTCCATCGTCGGCGACATATCCAAGCCGCTGGATGTAGGCTGTCTGACTGTCCGTGTAGGTCTGGGGCAGGAAGCGTGCGACACCCTTGGAATCCGTGCACGCCACGATGTTCTGGTCAGTGTTGAACCCGATGCTTACAACCGGCGTGGTATTGGCATTGGACAGTTGCGCGACATAGGTGGCGGCTGCCCAGTCGCGTGTGGCGCCCAGGTAATTGCCTTCTGCCGTCTCGATCGAGAGATAGGAGAGGCCCGAACTGTCCTTGGCGACATACCCGAGCCGCTCGATGTAGGCGGTCTGGCTGTCCGTGTAGGTCTGGGGCAGGAACCTGACCACACCTGCGGAATCGGTGCATGCCACGATGTTCTGCTGGGTGTTGAACCCGATGCTTACAACCGGCGTGGTATAGGCATTGGACAGTTGCGCGACATAGGAAGCGGCTGTCCAGTCGCGGGTGGCGCCCAGGTAATTGCCTTCTGCCGTCTCGATCGAGAGATAGGAGAGGCCCGAACTGTCCTTGGCGACATACCCGAGCCGCTCGATGTAGGCGGTCTGGCTGTCCGTGTAGGTCTGGGGCAGGAACCTGACCACACCTGCGGAATCGGTGCATGCCACGATGTCCTGCTGGGTGTTGAAGCCCATGGATTGCATGGCCACGGTCACGTCATTGGCCAGCCCGGCGACAAAGTTGGCGGTGACCCACGGCTGCATCGCCCCCTGATAGGTGCCCTTGGCCGTCACAACAGACAGGTAACCTGCCGCGTTCCCGCCGCCGGGCACGTACCCCAGTTGCTGGATATAGTCGGTCTGGCTGTCCGTGTATGTCTGGGGCAGGAAATATACGGTGCCTGCGGTATCTGTTGCCGCCACGATTTTCTGCTGGGTGTTGAAGCCCAGCGAGGCAATGCCAGTCGTGGCATCGTTCACCAGCTGCAGGACGCCGCCATCAGACAGCGCAGTGGAAATCAGCTGTTTGATTGCTGCCAGAACCTGCCCGTTATTGCTCTTGTCGGGCGCCATGCCGACGGCAGCAGGGATGGCGAATAATTCCTCCTGGACCATATTGAGCCACCAGTAGCGTACGCGTGTCGCGGACTGCCCCCCAGTGGAGCCTCCAGTAAAAAAACCCGGATTTCCAATATTGTCTGTGGGGTTTGCTGGTAATGTCGCAACTGCTGTGGTGTCGTCTATACGATAGACCATGATTGATTATCCGTATGCAAACAGGACAGAGGTGTGGGCAGGGACACGCGCCGTAATTTCACACTCGAGGACGGCATTGCCCCAGACGGCGAGTGCATCATCAGCGTAGGACTGATCAGCGGAGAAATAGGTGACGGTGGTGCTGGCCGCGTTCACGCGCCAGACATAGGCCCAGAACGGGTCGTAAACCGGGTCATCCGCACACAGGAAGTCCGCCTGTGCAGGGGAAAACTGGGTGATGGTGATGTCGTATCCGAGGTTTTTGGCAAACTGGACGAAGTAGCCGACGGACGCGCCGCCGGTATCAGCCAGACGGGCCACTACCTGGTTGCGACGCTGCTGGATGGTGGGACTGTTACCCGCGCAGGGATCGGGCAGCCCAAGGGTTGCTTCCCATTCATCCAGCACGCTGGTGGCCGTAGCCGGAAAGACATCAGGCACTATGGAACGGGCGGCGTTGATGAAGCGTGCGGCCGTGGGCATGAAGCCTGCAAGCGCGGCATGCATGACCGTATCGGTTCCGCGCGGCCACGCACGGCCCCGCGGGAGGGTGCGCTTGAAGGCTGCCAGTGTCCGGTCAGCGGAGTAGCCGGGAATGCCCATCAGGATGTTGCTACCAGATTGCCGACGGATGGCAGGGAGCCGACCGGTATGGATACAGGACCAGAGGGCGAGGCGATGGTGAACGATGCGCCAGTGGAAATCAGGGCACTTTCGATATCACTCTGTTCCAGTGTCATGCCCAGAGGGGTGCCAGACCTGAAATACAGGTCAGACAGAGCGGTTTTCATGGCTGCGATCTGGGTTGCGGTGTTGGGGGAAAGGTTCGCTACGATGACATCCACGGGGAACGGTTTGGGCGCGCATACGGCCACCAGTGCAGTAACCGGCTGTTCGGTCCAGATGGCATTGGCAACGGCTAGCTGGTCGCCAGTGGCAACAGTGTATCGGGTTTCGTTTGTTGCACACCCGTCTGTTCCCTGCGGGTATCCGCCATTTTCCTCCTGCGCATCATCCAGCATCACATAGACCGTGACGGTGCCGGGGCCGAAGGCGAGCGGGTTGCACCAGGCGCGGGTGACGCCAGCCACATCTTCCGCCCATTCCACATAGTCGGACTGGCGGCCGCCACCCGCGCGGGATGCGTAGGCCGTGAGCACCCGGGTGCGGTATTCGCTGTCGGTCTCCTGATCGGCGCTACCGGTCATGCCGGCAGGCGTGCTGCCCTGTGCCGGGATGCCGGAGACAGATGTGAGCAGGCTGAAAGCCACGCCGGCATCACAATTTCCGGTAGCGCCCGTGGACTGACAGGTAACGGGCACCGTCAGCGTGCCCGAGGCATCGGCCGTGGCATCAGCGGTGGTGGCATAATCCACCCCATCGGCACGCATGATGACGGTGCCGGACGGGAGCGGGACGTCCGGCGTGCAGCCGGTGAACTGGACCTGGCCGCTGGCCGTGGTGGCATCCTTGCGCAGGATGTCGCGCATCGCCCCCCAGCCGTCCAGATTTTCATCCGTGGCGGTAAAAGGGACCGCCTGCCGGTAGCAGTAGGCCAGATAGTCGTAATTGCCCCAGGTCAGGTTGGAAAAACACCATGCCAGGGTGCGCAGTACGGAACGCGGCAGGAGGGACAGGCCCTTCGTGATATTGCTTGAGACAATATCGTTCAGGGCCTGGGATTTCAGGTCAGAAAGGGTTGGCTGTTGATAGGGCATTCCGGGCGGTGTCCTTCCATGCCCACGCATACTGGAAGGATGTGTCGGTGCCATCGGGCTTTGTCAGACGGATGCCGATATTCAAGGATGTGGCGTTCAGCCACGATGTCTGCACGGTAATACTGCCCACGATCCCGTCATCGACCAGCCATTGCAGGGCCTGTTCGCATATGGTGCGGGCGTGGGTCAGCAGGCTGTTGCCCTGTTTCTTCGCACCCTCGATCGTCCAGAGCAGGGAGCCCATCTGGAAACTTTCCAGCCCGTCGATCCAGCAGCCACGCAGGTCGTTCGATCCGTCGGGCGTGACCGTGCCGCTGGGGGCAGGGGCATCGGTAAACAGGCTGAACAGGACGGCGGTTTCCAGATCCGCGTCCGTGTCCAGATCACCATTGGTGATGACCCAGTCGCAGTGCATTTTCGTGTTGTCATAGACCAGGCGGATATCGGTCATCCCTGTGGCCCTTGTGTGCTGGAGCTGCCCTGCTGGACCCCGCTATGGGTGTGATCGGACAGCTTGACGCCGCCGGCGGTGATGAAATCTTTTGCCGTGACTGTGCCGCCATCCACAATGACCTTGCCGGATGCGGGCTTGATGTAAACATCCCCATTCGCCTTTGCGAGAATGACGGTGCCGACAACCGGATTCGCGATGCCGGCCTCACCCGGCTGCGCGCCGGTATGGCGGTATTTCTGGTGGTTGTGGCCGGTGATCACGCTGTCCGTGCGTTTGCCGCCAGTACATGTGAGCATGACATCAGACCCGACAGGCGGGCAGCTGATCAGGCCGTAGGCGATGATGACCGGCTTGCCATCCAGCGTTTCATATTCATTGAGGCTGATCTGCACGGTCTGGACGGGGCCGCTATCGTTCGGCGCAGTCGTTGTGCGGCCAATACCGAACAGGCGGGAAAGCAGGTGCCTCATTATGCCTGTTCCTGCCCGGCAGTGCTGGCCAAATCATTCTGCACCTGCCAGTCAAACGGGGTCTGCACGGCGGGCTCGACTGTCATGGCCTCGGGCGGCATCAGGGTCAGTTCCGCCGTGGTGCCCTGCTCGGCACTCTTGGAGAACGTCACATCGGTAATCAGCCATGTCTTGCCGGGCAGTTTAAGGGCCGGCAGGTGAACGGGCACAAGGGTGTTCGGGGTCCAGAGTACGCCAGCCCTGTCATGCCAGGAATCGCAGACCAGGCGCACGGCCTGCGAGCGGCCACGCCGGCGCTGTAGTTCCCACTTGGCCCGCAGTTCAGCCAGGAACTGGCCGTTGTAGCTCTGTTCACTGACCACGAAATAGGGTCGGTAGCGTGGCACGCCGGGATCTTTGAGCGGGGTAAACTGGTTGCCGGCGTTGGCATTGTCGAAATCGTTGAAGTTCTGCACGCTGAACAGGACGGGCAGGTAGGTACTGAAGCGCTCATCCATGCGGTAGGTGACGCTGCATTCCAGTACGTTCACACCCTCGGCAAAACCGCTGGCGTGGGTGTCTGTGCCGACAGATGACAGAACAAGGTTGCCGTCCGCATCATCGTAAACCATGACCGCCATATACCGGGCGCATTCCTCGATCAGCTGATAGGGGGTCTGCCCGAGTGTTACATTGAAGATCTGGATGATGCGGTCGCTGGTGGTCGATGGCAGCGTGATGTTCTTTGTCACCACATCGATCCCGTAGGGCGTGCAGAGCTGCTTGGCCAGCTGGACCAGATCACAGCTGCCCAGCTGGCCGCGCGGCACGACGGCATGCGTATCGACCAGATCGGAGCAGCGCGAGCGGCCGCCGATACGGACCTGATGGCCTGTGCCGACACCGATTTCGTAAATATCCACGTATCCGTCGATCACCTTTACATCGCCGATGGAAAGCGTGCAGGGCTCCCCGGGCATGATGTCGAGCTGGCTGGTGTCGAGATATTTCTCGGTCAGACCGATATCGTAATCGGACGGGCAGCGTTCGGCCCCGCGCGTGACACGGATTTCCTGCCAGCCGGACCATTTCGTGTTGCCCACGGTCAGCGTGACTTCGGTGTTGATGTCCGGCAGGTCGCCGCCTGCCAGGGCGTTGATCAGGTTCATTGGTCCAGGGCCTCGAACTGCAGGGGCATGAACAGGGGATGGGGACAGTCCGCGCGGGCGACCAGGTCGCGGGTGCGGGTCGGGTCTTTGTAGAGACGCCATGCCAGCGTGATGGCGGGCATGGAGGCGTTGAACGTGAATGTCTCGATGTGAGCGAGCTGGGCGCCGCGCTCGCTCAGATCCTGCACCACGGTGGTGCGGAGCGCGCGGAGCGCGGCATAGCTTTCGCTGTCCGCACTGTCGGCTGCCGTGATGATCTCGGCATCGAGCACGGTGATGATGCTGACCAGCATGGCCTGCGCCTGTTCGGCACTGTCCGGCTGGGCCGCCTCGACCGCTTCGGCCAGGCCGATGATGGCGGAGCGGCGCAGGGCGTTGCCCATGGCGGTCTGTGCGGTGGCGACATCCGCCCCGATGGGGGCCGTGGTGGCCATGACGGATGGCTGGTAGCCGGCCAGCGTAGACAGCACGCGGATCTGGTCGGCCGGGCTGATGGTGGCGGCCCGGATGGCCACGACCACGGCCCGCGCGGCCGTGGCGCAGGCGGCAGGATCGGATACGGCGGACAGTGCGGCTGTGGACAGGGCTGCCACGGCCGCATCGATCGCGGTGCGGGACGTGATGACGGCAGCGCGCTGGCTGGCCACAGTGGCGTTGGCAGGTGCGGGCGCGGCCAGCATGCCGCCGGCATAGCGCCCGTTATAGCTGGTCAGGCCCGAGGTTTCGTTCGCGATGGCGGCGGGATCGCGGCCTGCCGCCGATGCGCCTGCCCCCCATGCGCTGGCGACATTCTGCGCCCCCAGGCTTACGGCACTGGCGGTGGATTTTATGCTGGCAAGCTGGCTGGCCAGAACGTCGGCCACGGCCAGGACGGCAGCCGCAACCGCGACAAGGATCGCATTCTGGGTATTGATGAGCAGGTTGGGATAGAGACGCGAGCCGGCCTGCATCAGGACCAGATCGAACTGGACCTCACGCTGCGCTTCGCCCCGGTCGCGGAACTGGACCGGCTCGACCAGGCTGCACTGCACCGGGCCCAGGGTAGGATGGATCAGAAGGCCCGGGCCTTCCAGTTCACAGGCAGCCAGCAGGGCGGCGCGCTGGAGGTACACATCATCGCCCACCAGGCGCCCGGCCAGTGTCATGACGCGGGGTGCGCGGCCCATATCCTCGGGCCATGGGTCATCACGGTATGGATATTCATGGACAGCAGTGCGTCGTCCGCCGGATAGCGAACCTTCACGCACCAGGAACGGGACACCCCGCCATATGGCGGGGATGAACAGGTCGATTACGGACATTTACATCGATTCCGACGGCATGGCAGTGGAGATTTTTGGCGCGGGGCCACCGCCCGCCATGCGTGCGCCCTTTATGCTGACACGCGGGGCCTGCGGATGGCCATCGTTGTGGACGCGCAGATCAACGGTCAGGCGCCGGGCAAAATCGTTCCAGGTGCCCCCCCCGGAGCGGGATGCGGTTTCAGATCTGGCACTATCGTTGTCCGAACCGGAGCGGGCAGCGGCGCCCTGGGCCGGCCGGTCCTGCCAGACCGGGCCACGCGGTGCACCGACCGGAGCGGCAGCCGTTTCTCCAGCGGCATCATCATCTGCGGGGACCGGCACACCATCACCGTGCGCGACATCAGCATGCATGCGTTTGGCGGAACTGGTCAGGGCGTCAATGGAGGCGACGTAATCCTGCGTTTCCCGGGGGAGGCGTGACGGGTCGCCGGTGGCGGCAAACAGCTTTACCCCTGCCTTGTTCGGCCCGGCGTTATAGGCCGCTTCCGCCGCTTCGTAATTGCCGTGAAACAGGTCGAGCAGGCTTTTGAAGTAGCGTGCACCGCCATCCAGATTGCCCTGCCAGGTGTAGTGCGGATCATTGATGGACCTGGGAAGCCCCAGTCCACCCGCTGTTCCCGGCATGAGCTGGGCCGGTCCGAATGCGCCGGCTGGCGATACGTTGCGATAGCCACCCCCTTCGGTCTGGAGCAGGCTGGAAAACCGGTCAGGGTCCAGACCATGACGCGCGGCGGCGATGCGGGCTTCTGCCGCCACGTCCTTTTTCAGGGGCGGTGTTCTTACGATGGTGTCATTGCGGGCCAGGTGGCCGCCACCGGTAAGGACTTCATTCCACACATCATATGCCAGGGCGGTCATGCCCAGGAGAGGCAACGCACGGCCGCCCAGGCGCAGACCGGCGCGGCCCATGTTCATTGTGCGCGCCACAATGCCCGTTCTGGCAGCGCCGCCCGCAGCGGCGGCGGCTCCCCCTGCCACTGCAGCGCCTTCCGCCACAGATCCGGCGCCTGTTGCCGCTGCCGCCTCAGTGCCTCCTGCTGCGGCGGCCGCAGCCGCACTGGCGGCTGATGCGGCCTCGGCAGCAATGGTTGCCGTGCGCATGGCCTTGAGGGCCAGAGTGACCTGTACGATCTTGCCCAGCGTCATGCCGAGGCCCAGCAGCATCCGGCCGATCAGGACGGCCATGATGACCTTGCCGACATCCTTCGCGGTCTCTTTCCAGCCGCCCAGGCTTCTGGCCACGCTCTGGGCATCATCGGCAACCTCGGCAATGTCATCGCCGATCTGCTTCCAGTCCACGGACATGATCCATTTGGCGAAGGACTCGACTGCCTGCCCGATCCGGGCGGCAATGGCCTCGCGGTTCTTGGCGATCAGGTCGGTAAACCAGTTGAGCAGGGACTGCAGCCCCGGGCCTGCTTTTTCCGCAATGGAATAGGCGAGGCCGCGCGTGGCCAGCCCCAGCCGGGTCTGGGCCAGTTGAAGATCGGATGCAGCCTGCACGCCTTTCTGGTTGGTCACGCCCAGCCTGCGGGCATCGGCCTCCAGCATCTGCATGCCTTTTGAGCCACGGCGCAGGTAAGGGAGCAGATCTTCACCGGCAGAACCCAGCAACTGGGTGGCAACGCGGGCCTGCAGGGTCGGGTCGCGCAGCCGGGCAATCTTGTCGGCCAGTTCAGGGAGTACCTGCGTCACATCGCGGACGCCGCCGCGCATGCTGCCTATGCGGATGCCGAGCTGGCGGAAATAGAGCAGGGCCTCATTGTTCCGGCCGCCGATGGCATCGACCATGTTGTCGTGCAGGGAGCGCAGGCCGGTCGTCATGGACCCGGCTGATGCACCGGCTTCTTCTGCTGCCCCCTGCAGGGCCTGCAGTTTCTGGGGCAGGATGCCTATGCGCTGGGCGTCAAAACCCAGGCGCGTGCCGAACTGCGCCCAGGCGGTGGTCAGCTTGTAGAGGCCTGTCAGCGATGCGGCACCCGTCAGGATGCCCATGGGCTCAATGACCTTGAGCAGGGATGCTGCCGTGCCGAGGCCTGCCGCCGTCCAGTCCCGGAATGCGCCCGCGAGGCGGCGCACACCACTGGCATCCATGAACCGACCGAATGCCCCCCGGAAGCGGCGGATGGGGGCATTCATGCCGTTGACCCGCCTGGTGATGTCGTTCATCACCCGGCTGGCCTTATCGACTGCGGAAATGGTGATGGTAAAGCCGCTAGCCATTTTCGCGTTCCATTTCAGTCTGCCTGTCTATTTCCTCCAGCCACCAGACCATTTCCGAACCGGTCAGGCTGTGTGATTCCCGTGCTGACCAGCCCAGCCGCTGCGACAGGAGAACGGCTAGCTGCCGCCAGTCTCCTGGCCAGCCTCGATAAAAGACTGGAGGTAACGGGTTGCCTCATTGATCACGCTGATCGGGAAGTAGTCGCGGATATCGGCAAACGGTATTCCCGCGTTCTGCGAGACCAGCGTGAGCGAATACATGCGCAGGTCCACCGGGCCGATGGTGGCCCCCTTGAGGTGCTTTTCGGCATTGAGCACCTGGCCGCCGGTGGGTTCGCACAGGTCCAGCTGGGTGTAGCAGGCCCCTGATTTCGTGTTGATCGGGGTTTCAAGCTCGATGGTTTTTACCGGATCGGGCAGCTTGCTCATGATGTGGGGGTCTCCGTAACGCTCACGCCTTCAAACGTGACTTCCATTGTTGCTTCCCCGGTGCTGACCTCGACAGCCTCGGTGCACCACAGGCCCGAGCCGCCCACGGTCTTGTTCGTGGCAAGCTGGAGCTGCACTTCGGCGTCCGACATGTCGTTAAAGTCGCGGACCGTCATGCCGCCGGCATCACGGATCGACATGATGATGCGGCCCTGCTGGGGGTTTTCGGAATAGCCGTGGATGCCGTTCTGCCCCTTTAGGGTTTCACGGGTCCATCTGGCGGGGCTGTAGCGGCATTCGATGATGTCGTATGGCACGCCGTTGATGAAACCGGCACCAACGCCGGCGCGGCGCATGCCTGCTGAACTGGCCATTTTCGGTCCTTAACTCTTGCGGAACTGGATGAGCATGGGGATGTCGCGCACCTGGTTGACGACATCGATCGGCAGCAGCTCGCGCAGCTGGCCGCCGCCAGCGTTCTGCACGATGATGGCGGCTGCAAAATTGGCACTGTTCTGCACGTAACCTGCATCTTCCAGCGCTGCGTAGCGGCTGATCAGCGCCTGCTTGACCACGGGAGCATTGATGGCATTGGACCCGGCCGCGATGCGGGTTGTGTCGGACACCAGCTTCTTGGTCAGGTAGGGCGTCTGGAACTCGCGCAGGTCACGGATGACGTAGGCCAGCTGATTCATCGTCTCGCAATCGAGATAGGAATCATCGGGCATGCCGGCGGCATTTTCCTGATACGTGGTGATCAGGCGCAGGATGTAGACGGTGCTGTCATCACCGACCGAGAACACGGACAGGCCTTCATACAGGAGGCTGTTCTGTTCGGAGAACGTCCACTGGTTGGGCTGGGACGGCGGCAGAACCGTCAGCGCTACCTGGGTGATGGGGATGCCCGGATCGGCGCGCACCTTGACTGCCACGCCTGCCGTGATTTCTGCCGCCCAGCGCAGGGGCGAATGCGGGCTGTCTGCAATGGGCATGACGGTCAGGTGCTGGTCATTGACCGTGCCACCGAAGGTGGTCACTTCCCCCAGCGTGCCACGCACGGCGGAGAAGACATGCCCGAACAGCATCTGCAGCCACGACCATCGGCCGGTCTGGTCGTTCCAGAATTCCTTGATGGCGGCAAGGCTTGTGGCGTCCGTGTAGGGACAGCACACGAAATCGAACGTCCGGTTGCCGAGGTTGGCGAGTGCGGGCGTGATGGCGGCGGACGGGTTTTCACTGCCACCCGTGAACTGGGTGAAAGTGATGGTCAGGCCGTCGGACGTGTAATCCGAGGACGTATCGGACGTGCCGAGCAGGATGTCATTGCCGCACGCGCCAGCATTGAGCGCGGTCAGTGGCAGGGAGGCATCGGTGATGGTGCCGGCCGATACGGGGATGTTGGCGACCTGCGCCATGGCGGTGGGGATGCGGGCAAGGATATCGGCTGCGGCATCGCCCACGGCATAGGCGACCGGGACCAGTGCGCCGTCGATGAGGAACACGATGGTGCCCGAGCCGGTTGGCGTGCCGGATATGGCGATGGCGCCAGCGGCAGCCTGCGCTGCCGCATCATCATCGAGCGGAAGCACCCACAGCTCACCGAAGGTGTCGATGTTGCGATAGTGCGATACCGCAATGGCGGCCTGCGATCCGGCGCCGAACATGGTGACGGCGGCGGCCGGGCTGGGGATGATGACCGGCGTGCCGGCAGGTGCCGTGCCGGATTTCAGGCGCTGGGCGATGATGAGCGCGCGCAGCGCCACCGTTGCAGTATTGGCCTGGCTGGGGTCGATATCCGCAAACACGCCCGGGACGCGGTTCGTGGTGGGATAGTTGGGGAAGGTGATTGATTCGCTCACGACTTATCCTCCTGCGCGGGGGCCTGTGCCTTGGCAGCAGCCGGGGCTGCCGCCTCATCCTGCTTGGCGGTGGCCTGTGCGACGGGTGCGGGCGCATCCACTGCGGGTGGTGTTTTCGTGACATCGCCATCGCGCAGGCGGCGTGCCCAGAACGGATCGTAATCCGAGACGGTCAGGCCCTTTTCGGGAACTGGCGCGCGGGTGCGGGGGTCTTTTACCGTCCGCCCCTCGACCGGGTAGATTTTCATTATGTGCCTCCAGGCGAACCGAGCGTGAAGCCGAACGGCGTTTCCTTGCCGTTCTCGGGATCAGTCAATGTTGCCTCTATCCCTATGATGGGATCGGCCGGGGGCTGCCAGCCGTCCTGATCGGTAATCAGGATTTTCAAGGAGAAATCGAACTGCCAGTGCAACCGCTCCCGATCCATGTGCACGAGATGGCCGCCGGCATAGTTGAAACCCTGCGATGAATTGGCCCAGTCCGGTCGCCAGTTGAGGATGCAGCGGAACAGGTCGGCCCGGGCGAGATCAAGCAGGGAGGAGGCGAACTGGCCGCGCTGGTCGGCACGGTTGGGCAGGTCCACCACGATGCCGATGGTTTCGGTCACGTCCTGGTCCAGGCCGTTGCTGGAGAGGTTGTCCCCCGCTGCATCATCGAGCGAAATGACATAGGCGGCGGGGCGTTTGAGCCATGCCTTGTCCACCACCTGGGCCAGTTCGGCTGCACCGGCCGCACAGCGTTCGCCATTGGCATCGAGCGACAGGAACGTCGAACAGGCGCGGATCTGCATGATGACCGCATCGATATTCATGTCTTTACGCGCTCCATCACAATGTCCCTTACGGCGGCATCGGCCAGGCGGCGCTGGATGGAGGGCGCGCGCTGGGCCAGCGCGGTGGAAAGGAACTGGCGGGGTGCCAGAACGCGACCACTGGAGACGTAGAGCTGGCTGCGGCTGCGCTTGTTCCGGCTGCCCGCCTTGCCGCCCCTGGCGCCGGCTTCCAGAAACTTGGCGTAGAAGGCAGCGTCACGGATGGACTCGACATCGCGGGTCTTGCCCTTGAGCAGCCGGGCGCGGATCGAACGGGCGAGTGTGCCGGTGACATTGACCGGCGCCTGCCCGGGTGCTGATGCGCGGTGTTTGCCGGGACTGGTACCACCGCGGTATTTGATACTGCCGCCGCCGCCGTAATACAGACGGCCACCACCGACAGATGAGCGGATGAGCCTGCGGGCTGCGGTGGCGACTTCACGGCCTGCTATCTGGAGGTTCTTGCGCAGGTTCTTCTTTGAGAACTCGGGGGCGTAGGCGGATATCTCGATCTGAATGTTGCTATTCTGTGGCATCGATCTGGTTGTCCGTTCCCTGCTGTTCCAGCTCGCATTCGATGCACACGAACCGCTTGCGGCCACCGAGTTCCTTCCAGCGGCGCACGCGGAACTGTTCCCACCGCAGCGAGCCGTCATTGCGGCGTGTGGTGCGGAAAATGGCGTGGGTGTTGGGGATGGCATCCGTCCAGCGCATGAAGATGCGATGGGTGACGGCGGGGCTGTCGGTCTGCATGGTGCCCCAGTAGGTCATGGCGCCGACTGCCTGCACATCGGCCCGGACCTTTGCCATGCCATCGAACGACGTGACGATGCCCGTTCCGGTCTGGTCGGGCATCTGGTTGCGGCGCGCGATCAGGACCGGCCAGCGCAGGCGGCCCACGCGGATGCGTTCGTCTTCAGGCACCGAACCAGACCAGGCGGTAGTTGAAGAGCATGGCCTCGGCCCAGTCGGGCATGGCCTCCATGGTCATGTCGCCCCGGTTTTCATAGATGTAGGCGGTGAGCATGGCGATCGCGAGCCTGATGTCAGCGGGGATCTGTTTGTGGGTGTCGCCATAGCCTGCGGTGAAAGTGACCAGCAGGTGACGGCCGCGTAGCAGGCCGAACGATCCGGTCATGGAAAACCGGGCTGGCTCGGACGCGACATCGAGCCAGTAGTCGGTGGGGGAGAGAGTTTCGGTCGCGCCTTCCGGGTCGATGACCTGAATGCCGCCAAAAGTCTGGAACGGGGCGCGCAGCAGGCGGTACGGCCGTGGGTGCATGGGTGGCCATGAATAGGCCAGCGGCAGGACCAGCAGGGGCGACGGTGTCATGGGCCATGCGTTGGCGATGGGCTGGTCACCGATGGCCATGGTGTATTCTGTGGTGATGAGGGCGCGGCCGGTGAACTTTTCCACCCATGACGTTGCGGCACGGATGTAGGTGCGCAGCAGGTCGTCATCATCATCGTGGTCGATACGCAAGTGCCGCTTCGCAAAGCCAAGGGAAATGGCCTTGCGTTGCGGTGGCGTCTTGACCCGCAGGACAAGCGTGGTGGGCATCAGGCGCGGGCGCGCTTGGGGCTGGTGGGTTCAGCGAGGCCCTGGATGACGGATGCGCGCAGGCGGCGGTCCTGCATGATTCCATCCATCTGGATCTGCACGCGACGTTCGTCGTCTTCCTTTTCGTCCTTTGTGGGCTTGTAGGGGATAGCCCAGCCCTTGGCCTTGAGCTGCGTGGCGGTGATCGTGTCGAACCGGGCAACCTGCCCCTTCTGGTAACCTCGCCACCAGCGAACGAGGCGCACGACCTCGCCTGGATCTGCAGCTTTCTGGGCAATAGTTGTGGCACGGCGGAAATTCATGGTCTGATGTTCCTGTTAGGAATGGGGAGGGGTGGGCAGCGTTAGCTGCCCGTTGTGCCCGTCGTACCGCTGGATGACGTGCCCGACGTGGTCGTCCCATTGGTTGGGTTGGCGCTTTGCGCTGCGGAGCCGGACGTGTTGAGCGTCTGGGTGGTGAAGGGTGCACCAGCAGACATTCCGGTCCAGCCACCGGGCATCCAGGCATCCACGTCCGCCACAGCGATGGACTGCTGGTGCCGGGTCTGGATATCGTGTTCGCGGATGATGCGGAAAACAGTCTGGTCACGCTGGAAGGCCGAGACCATTTCGCCGTCAGTTCCCTTGTAGGCACCTTCGTAAGAGACCTCGATGTCGGCGGTATAGGCATCCCCGATCAGGATATCGGCCATGTCGACAAAGAAGATGTAACTGCCCTTGCCGTCGGTCTGGAGGTTCGTGGGTAGCTGCGTGGTGGTGTAATAATCGTAGCCGGACAGCTTCCCCGTGTTCATTTCATCACGGAAGAAATAGCCGCCGACTTCGTTGGTCAGGCCCTTGAGGAAGGCTTCCACCGCTGGGTGGAAAATCCACACGGGCTTGATCATGCGGCTGTTGCCGTTTTTCAGCGTCAGTTCACATGACTGGAGCGTATTGATTGCGCCGGTCAGGGTAGCTGCCCCACCTGCAACAACGCCACCGCCCATGTTCAGGATACCGATCGGGTCTTTCAGTGCGCCGGCACCCAGAAGGAATGCCAGATCCTCGCGCCGCGAGGCTGACGCGATCAGGTCGTCACGCACAATCTGGTCCACCGACATGGCTGCGCGGCGGATAAGATCGTTTGATACCGGGACAATGGTGGTCAGCTTCTTGGCATTGAACTGCAGGTCGTCGAAGGTTTCCTGACTGATGCCGATATCGTCCAGTTCATCCATGTAAGCAGACGTGGCACCCCCGGCCAGGCGCGGCACGGTCAGGTTGCCGGTTGCCATGTCGATGGTGCGGGCGCCGGCGCGGCGCACGACGGTGGCGGCACGGAGCAGCTCGATGAGGTCGGCCACGAACTGCTGGGGCACGAGCGCGCCGCCGGTGGTCTGGCCGCCGGCAGCGAGGGCACGCTCGACATCGGTGTTGCCCAGGCCTTCCTTGGCGTATTTGAGAGCGCTCTGGAAACCGTATTTCTTGGCGTGGCCAACGGTCAGCATGTAGTGGATGAACTGGCCGCCGGCTTTCAGCTGCTGCTTGAAGGGTACGCCGATGATGGTGCGCTGGACGTTCTGGCGCATGCCCATTTCCTGCTGGCCTTCGGGTTCTGCCGGATCGGTTGCCGCTGCGGCGTCGAGGTTGAGGACTTCCTCCACGCGGCCGATGCGGGTGTCGAGGTCTTCAATTGTGCGCTGGAGCGCGGTCAGGGCGTCCGTATCCGCCTTGTCTTCGGTCTGGGCGGTTTCGGGATCGACCGGGCTGCCATCCTCGGCGGCCTTGACGCGGGCGATGGCGCGTTCTTCCAGCCGTGCTACGGTATTGCGGTAATCATCCGCCGCCTTCTTGCGCTGGCGGCGGAGTTCCTTGAGGGATTCGAGATTGATTGGTGCGGGCATGTTCCGTCCTCTTGAGGGCGCGCCCGCACCCGTAGGGAAGATCAGGCCGGGAGCGCGAACCGTCTTGCCCGCGTAGCACGCAGGTGCGCATGCGCTACGGCGATACTGGTCGGGACCGGCTGTGTTCCGGGATTTTCAAGGCTTTTCCCACCGGCATCCGGCGCGGTGGCAGTGGGCGCGAGCAGGGCTTCGGGGTTGGCCGGCACGCTGACCACGGAGAACTCGGTCAGTTCCTGCCGTTTGAAATCGATGCCGGGGAACCAGCTGTCGCCGTCCCGTTCCTCGTCTTCCGTGAAATCCCATTCCAGAGGGCGGAAGCCGACACTGGTGGCGCGGATGAAGCCGGTCACGCCGGAGCGGAAGGCGTAATCCGCCCAGCTGCCCACGATGGGCATGTCACTGGGCTGGAACTGGACGGTAGCGTCCAGGCCGTTGCCGGCGCGGGAGATGTCGATTGCCTTGCCAATGACCAGGTCATGGTCATGGCCCCACAGCACGACGGGGTTCTGCAGGTAGGATTTCAGATCCCAGCCATCGGCCGAGATGACATCCTGCATGCGGTCCACGGCATCGGTGGTGATGGTGTAGCGCAGCTGGCGGCTGGTGTCGGCATCCTCTGCCACGTCCAGCTTCGTGATGAAGGAGCGCACGACGCGCAGGTCGGTCAGGCGGGATGCGCCGCCACGCTTGCGGCATTCCCATGCCATCTTGGCGAAGCGTGCGGGGGAGACGGTACGCATGGTCAGTTGTCCTCTGGTGCGGGTGCTGTCTGGGGTGTGACTTCGGGGGCGGTGTTGCCCGGTGCGCCGGTCGGTGGCGGGGAGGGCGGCTTGATGTCGCCGGTGTTGAGCGGGAAGCGGTGGACATCGCCGCCCTCGATCGGGGGCAGGCCTTCCCGGGCGCGGGCTTCATTGACCGACAGGATGCCAGTCTGGGTGCCGATGCTGTACGCCTCATACCGGGCTTTCTGGTTGCCGCGCAGCAGGCTGTCGAAATCGAAATACAGTTCGATGCCGGCGGCGATGTCATCCTCGAACAGAAGGCGTTCGCTGCCCATCTGTTCGATCTCGGTCGCTACCGGCTGGAGCGTATCATTGATATAGGCCTGTTCTTCGTTCTCGATGTCGGAGAACGTGCCGCCGACCAGATGCTGCACCTTGTGGGGTGGCACGCGGAAGATGCGGCAGATTTCCTCGACCGAGAACCGGCGGGACTCCAGGAACTGGGCTTCCTCATTGGTCAGGGTCATGCGCTCGTATGTCATGCCGGAGCCCAGCACCATTGGCTTGCTGGAGTTTTCCACGCCCTGGTAATGGTTGGCGACTTCATTGGCGATCTGGACCGCGCCTTCGGGTGAGAGGGGTTTGTCCGTGGAGAGCACGCCGCCGGTCTGGTTGCCCTGGCGGAACAGGATGGCGGCATGGCGCTGGGCGGCGATGGCAACGCCCATGACATCCTGCGCATAGGCGATGGGGGACAGGCCGACATATCCGCCATCCACCATCATGTCGCGGAAGTGGAGGATGTTTTCCTGATACCACAGCTGTCCCTGTCCGATCATGGGATGGGAGAAGCGGTAGAAGACGCGGCCCGTATCGGAGATGACGGGCGTGGTGACATCGGGCGAGAGCGGGATCAGGGATGTGGGCTCGCCACCATAGTTGCGCAGGATGGCGGCGTAGGCGTTGCCGCGCAGCTTGAGTGAGGTGGACAGATAGCGCCAGAACTGGCTGCGGGTCTGCCACGGGTTGGGTTTACGCAGGACCGTGAGCAACGGGTGGTCGGTGACGGCTGTGTAGCCACGATTGCCCGGCAGCTTGCGGCGCATGGTGAGCGACAGCTTGCCGATGTCTTGGCTGATGCAGTTGACGCAGCCGTAAACGGCCGAGGCCTGCAACGCGGTAAACGGGGTAACAGGCGTGCCGGTGCTGGCGGGGTAGCCGCCAAATGCCGCGAACATGCCCAGGCTGGGGATGGTTGTGGTGCCGACATCCTTGTTCACCGGCGCGGGCTTGCGTTCGGGGAAGGACAGTTTCGGTTCACGGCGGATAGCAGGAGGCATGTGCAGTCACCCTATGACGAGGATGCCGTTGATGTTCTGGACACCGACCGGCTTTTCAGGAGGTTTGAGGGTGGCGCCACCGTAGGCCATGATCGCGGCGACGATGCCATCGATCTTGCCCGATGCGCCCGTCTCGACCGATTTGTCAGGCTTTATGTTCCCGGCCGGGTCGGATGTGACGGAGATGTTGCGCGCCATCCATGATGCGACGGGGTTGCCGCCGTGCTGCATCTTGTGGCCGATGACCAGGCGCTCGAAGCCCTTGCAGGCGGGTGACATGGAAAGGTAGCCCTGCCGGAAATATTCGATGGGCAGGCCATCGGTATCCTTGAGGCGGTTGGGCATGTCGCCAGTGTTGAAGGGATCGATGCCGATCCATTCCGGCTGGAACAGCTTGGCGTCGTCATTGACCTGCTGGCGGATGAAGGCGTTGTCCACGATGGCGCCGGGCAGCAGGGTCAGCGCACCACTGTCTGCAAAGGACTGGAAGCGGGCGCGGCGGCCGGCCGGCTGGTCCTTCAGGGACTTCTTGGGAAGCCAGAAGCGCCAGATGAAGATGTAATCGCCATCGGGCTGGTCATCGAAGGGTGGGAAGCACCAGCACAGCGCGCTCCAGTCGCGCGCCTGGGACAGATCGATGCCGCCGAAACAGCGGCGCCCCCGCACATGGGCGGTCAGGTCCTGCCACCCGATGGGACCGGCGCAGGCCTTCCATTCAATGACGGGCAGCCAGCGGGTGACCTGTTCGGTCCACTGGTTGAGATGGAAGCGGCGGAAATCGTTTTCGGCGCGTGGGGAGCGGGCGGCCTTGGCGGCTTCCTCGCGCATGTAATCGGGCTTGGGCGATATGCCGTAATTCGGGTTGGCCTGGCGCCAGGTCTCTTCTTTGGTCCAGTCGTCGTTCTCACCGGCGGCGAAGATGACGACAAGCATGGTCGGATCGATCACGTCTCCCGACAGGATTTCCATGGCCAGTTCATGCTGTTCCCAGGCATAGCCCACGCCATTGATGCCGGCCGTGGTGATGTAGATTTCCAGCGGCTGGCGACGGGCGGCCGTTCCCTTGTGCACGACATCGGCCAGTTCACCGTCGCGCCATTCGTGGACTTCATCGCCAATGGCGAAGGTGGGGGAGAAACCGTGTTTGCCGCGCGGGCCCGATGAGAGCGGTTTGAATGAGGATGACAGGGCAGGGCAAAAGATCGATTTTTTCAGCAGCTCCAGACGGTTCGACAGGGCTTCGTTCATGGACACCATGACGGTGGCCTTGTTGAACACGATCTTGGCCTGGTCTTCGTCCACGGCCATGGAATAGCCCTGGCCGCCGAACTCCTGATCGACGAACATCAGGAGCAGTGCGAGGCCGGCGGCCAGTTCTGTCTTGCCGTTCTTGCGTGGCACCTCGATCCAGGCGGAACGGTACAGGCGTGTCCCGTCCTCGCGCTTCCAGCCGAACAGGGGGCGCACGATCCGGTCACGCTGCCAGTCCCGCAGATGGAATGGCTTGCCTGCCCATTCCCCTTCCGTGTGGCGCAGCATGGCGGGGAAGAACGCACAGGCGCGCTGGGCTGCAGCCTCATCCCACCAGGCGCCGAACTTCTCGGCACCCCGTGGCATGGGCGGAATGGGCAGCTGCTGGTCCATCAGTGGCGTGTGGTCGTCTGGTTAAAGAAATCCAGCGGATCAGATGGAACCGCAGGCGCATCGGGCATCCCCGTGCCCGTTGACTGGTCTGCATTGTTTTGCGCCCCTGCCAGCGGCAGGGAGGACTGTGTGCCTGCAGCCATGCGGGCAAGGATCTGCTGACGTGACGCTGGCGTGAGGCCGAAGCGGTCCTCCAGATCCTGCAGCCGCTTGGTCAGGCGCTCCTGCACCATGAAGTATGGCGAGATCCGCTGCATGGTGCCGTGGTTGCTTTCGGTGACATACACATGCCCCTGCTTGTCCAGCGCTGCTGTGACCTTCACGTAATCGGCCAGTGTCTCGCAATACCGCGCCAGTGCGTTGCGGTCGGACGTACGCACGATGCGGCTGTCTGACAGCCATCCTGCAACCTCCACCCAATACTTGCGACCTTTTGCGCGCATATGCTTGGGCGCGTCGATGCCGGCAACAGGAAGGGCATCGAGATTGATAGTTTTTCGGGCGCGTTTGCCGGGATTTCCCCGGGCTTCATTGATCGCGTCCGGTGTGGGTTTGCGTCCCCGGATCATGTCTGTCTCCAAAAAAAAGTTCAGGAATTTCGCGGCGGTGAGAGTTTTGAGGGGGTGCGGTCCACGCTTTTTTGGTCTGTGGTTTTGACCCCCCCTATCCCTGCGGGTGATCCAGGCAGGGAGCGGGAAGGTTCTGGCTGGACGGGATCGGCATCGAAGTCAGGGATGGGCAGGCCGGCGTCGCGCAGCTGGCGGTGCAGGCGGGTGATGGCGGCGCGCTTGGCACGGTATTCGCTGCGCGCCTGTTCGTATGTCAGGCGCGCTTCCTCCAGCCGGGTCAGCGCGGACTGGGTGCGGACGTTTGCCTGCTGTGCGACCAGACGGGCCGCGTCCAGTTCGGCTGTCAGCTGGTCCAGACGTTCGTCGCGCTGCGCCTGGGCGGTTGCCGCGTCGCGTGGGTCCATGCTGCTGGCGGTCATGAGCTTCCTCTGTGCAAGATCGGGACGGAGACGGTCAGGCGTGATGCCGAGCAGGCGGGAGACGGTCTCGACATGGTGGGTCGGCACGCGCTTCCACTGGCTAACTGCCTGTGGCGTGACGTTGCAGGCAGCGGCGATGCGTGAGCAGTCGCCCCAGTGACGGAACAGCCGCACGCCGCAGGGACGCCGCCAGAACGCCAGTGGACCACGCTGAGGCATGATGTGTGCGGCCGTGCGCATCAGTACGTCCGGCCGCCTTCACGGCGCGTCTTGCGGGAATGGCATTCCTTGGTCAGGGCCTGCCAGTTGGCTTCATCCCAGAACAGGTCGTAATCGCCACGATGGGGCTGGATGTGATCGACCTCGGTCGCGGGGCGCTGGCATTCGGGATCACCGCACTGGCAGACGGGGTGCTCCAGCAGGAACTGGCGGCGCGCACGCTGCCAGCGACGGCCATAGCCACGGGCGGATGCGGAGCCACGCTGGCTTTCACGGGATGCCTGCAGGTGAGCATGCGGGCGGAATGTGGTGACTGGGGACATGCTGGCCTCGATCCTGACGGTTAACTGCCGGTCACAAGAGGTCACAAGGGAAGTCACATAAAATACCTATATATATCAGTTAGTTATATAGTTATGTGACTATGTGACTAATGTGACCACTATTTTGAGTGCAAAAGAGACAAGGGCCGCGAAACTCCAATACGTATGGAGAAATGCGGTCACATTGGTCACATGGTTACAGACCTGAAAATGCTAAACTTTCTTGTCACAAGAAAGTCACAGCCGGTCACAAGGGGCGCATGTCGTGCCCTGATATTACTCATCTTCATCATAATCGAAACCCAGTTCTTCCGCAGAAACCCACAAATACTTGCCTGGAGGCGTCTGCCCAATGCGGACGTTGGTTTTGGAGCGCCTGGCGCTTTCCAGCCTCATGACCTCGTAAACCCAGCGATTGCCCTCGAACGGCGTGCCGTTGAACAGATCCTTGAGCATGGAATTGTTGGGCGCGAACCAGATGCCGTTGCCCAGTGCCAGACGCGGCGCGTCACGCCCGCGCTTGTCTTTCGGCTCATCGGCGCGGATGACACGGATGCCGTGCTGCGCCAGCACCTCGCCAGCCACGCCGCGCGAGAAATCGGGGCCATCCGCCTCGACCGCCAGCTTGCGTGTCAGCACGCGCTCGATCAGTTCACCGATGCTTTTGCGCTCGGTAGAGCGTTGCAGCTGGACGGTGGTGGACAGCAGGTGGCTGACCATCTGCATGGGCGCATCCTGTGCGACCACGTCCTCACGGTCGCGGATGAAGTCGCGCACGGCTTCCACGCCGCCGGCTGCCTGCTTTTCGTTCGGCAGGCCGTCCGATGTCAGGATGAACCAGCCCGCCAGCAGCGCGCCCAGCTGATCCATCTCACGCGGGGCACAGCCGATGGCCGCAAGCGCGCGACGGTAGATGGCGAGACTGTCGCGGTAGCGTGTCCAGCCAGCCAGCGCGCGGCCCCAAAGTGCTGCGCCGTGCTTCTGCGCCCACTGGGCGAGTTCCTTGTGCTCGGTGCTGTAGTCTGCCCCTTCATCAGGCCGCACCAGGTCAATGATGGTGAAGCGGCCAAGATGCTGTGACTTCATGTCTGGCGGCGAGATGGAGGCCATGATGATGCTGCCGGCAACCTCGATCTTGCGGGCCCTGCCATCCACGCCGCCACGGCTGCCGCGCGTTCCTTCGCCACCCGATGCCGAGAGCACGAGATCGAGCAGGGCGCGGGCGCCGCGCTGGTCTTCACGGTCGGATGCCTCGTCAATGAAGCTGGGCATGGCGCGGCCATCGAGCGACTGCTCCAGGCCGGCCTTTGACGTGTCGTTCGTGTAGAAGTTCATGGGGCTGGCGCCGCGCAGCACGGTCAGCAGCGAGGACTTGCCCGAACCTGCGCCACCGATCAGGAATCCGGCAGGACGCCACGGGATGGCCGCACCATAATAGGCACAGCTCAGCAGCCCCATGGCCATGATGGCGCCACCGGCACAGCGGTAGTTCCACAGTTCCTGCAGCTGATGCTGGAGCGTACGCCCGATATCCGGGCCGCAGGGCTGCGCCGGGCGTGAAGCTGGTGGCGCTGCCGCCCAGATCTGGTTGCCGGTGCGCGTGCCAGCGGGTTCCAGCCGGTCACCGATCAGCACCTGATCGCCACAATGCACCACCGGCATGCCATCGCGCTCGGCCCAGATGCCGGGACGGCGGATGAGGATATGATCGCCAAACAGGCCGGCAGCCGTGCAGCCGGCCTGCAGGAATGCCGCAACGGAATTGATGCGGAAATCGACAATCCGTTCCTCGGTCGTGTCCTGTCCGTTCGAATCCTTGATCTTGCACTGGGCTTTCTTGGGGAACTCGGCCCGCAGCCAGTCATCGTGGCCGCCGAACAGGCCGACAAGGTCGTGCCGATTACCGATCTGGCGCGCGGACAGGCTGCGGAGCTGGCCCACGCTGTCCAGCAGGTAATAGGTGCCATCGAGATGGCCAATGGGTGTGACGGGGCAATGACCGGGATCGGTATCGCCTTCGGGCGGACCACCGCCACGCCTGCCGCCGTCAATGACCTGAAACTGCCGGTCGGCCGAGAGAACGGCGGCGCGGACATCATGCAAGGAGTCAGGTGATGGCATCGTTAAAATCCTTGCCTTTTGGCGAGCGGGCGACGCGAACCTCACGCCCCGCTGCCAGATGGAAATCGATTGCCCGGCGCAGGCCACGCTGCGCCTGGGGATTTGTGTCGTTATCGGCCAGCAGGATCACGCTGCGGATCTGCTCCGGCAGCTGCACGCTGGCCATGTTTCCGAGGCTGGCGGCTGCCAGCACACGCATCTCCGGGCAGGCGAGGGCGACGGACAGGCATGTCTCGATGCCTTCCCCGATTGCGACCGTCTCGCCTGCCGGTGAATCCTTGAGTGACTTGCCAGAGGCGCCGCGCTGGAGGCGGATCGATCCGCCCAGGAACGCGCCCATGATCTTCTTGCTGGCATTGAGCCGCGCCTTGCGCCACACGCCACCGTCATCCTGCGCCAGCCATGTCTGGTGCGTGGCGATATGCGCGCCGGTGCCATCGGTTATGGCCGCCAGCATGGCGGGCAGCGGACCACGCACCTCATGACAGTAATGTTCCGGCGAAAAGCGCAGGGCGCGCGGCACGGATGCAAGGCTGGCCAGCTGGATGCCACGCCCGGCCAGATACAGATCGACTGGCGTGCCGATCACGTCATGCCGCGCACCAAGCCACATGGCGCGGGCACGTTTCTGGCGCTTTTCTGCCGTTTCATCTGGCGTAGCATCGGCCTTTTGCGCGATCTGCCGCCGGTGTTCTTCCACGCGTCCCATGTCGCGCAGGCCAAGGTGATTGACGGCCCAGCGGTATGCCTCTTTCAGGTCGCCTGCCGTCATGACGGCGGCGACCAGGTCCAGCGCGTCGCCGGTCTCGCCAGTCGAGAAATCGGCCCATTTGCCTGCCTTGTCGCCATGCAGGTGCACGGCCATGGACCGACCGGCCTCACCGGCGACCGAGCCACATACCCATTCGGCACCCTGCCGCGTGCCGCCGGGCAGCAGCGTTTGCGCAAGGGCATGCATATTGTGCGCTAGCATGCGCGAGACCTCACGCGCATCGGGCAGGGTGGGGCCGGCGTTCACAGCCGGTCGATCCACTGCTGTATGGTGGCCTTGCGGCGCTGCTGCCGGGCCATGATGCGGCGGACGCGGCGGTTGGTTGCCTCGATCCGGTGCTGCATGACCTTGATGCGCAGCACATGCAGCCGGATGCGGCCGCCCTGCACCACCACCACGATCCATTCATAACAGGCAGCACCGAACCGGATCACGGCAACCCACAGGCGGATCATGGTACGCCTCCATCATCCTGAATCGCCGCCATGATCAGTTCCATTTCATGCGCCAGCTGGTCGTGGCGCTGCTGGAGCAGCTGGCGGTGGCGGGCACGCACCAGTTCCCATTCATCGGCCGAGACGCGGCGGATTTCGTGGTGCCAGCAGGCACGCACGCGGCGTTCGGTCAGGCCGAACAGCCGCGCTACCTGGCCAAACGCTGCCTTGAGCCCATGGGCACGGCGGCTTTCGACTTCGGCACAGACCGCAGTCTGGAACTGTTCGGACAGGGTGCTACCGGACATGGGGCGTGCCTGCATGCTGGCCTTGGGTGAAATACCCGCGCGCGTGGGTGAAATACCCAACATCTTGGGTGTCCTCTCTGTCAGTCTCCACAATGTTGGTGACGGAGAGACTTGCAGAGAGGGAGGACACAAACGACACGCCAGAGGGTGCGCGACGGACTGGGGAGACCGTTCGCGCACCCGGCGTCATTTTACCGATGCGAGGCATGCCGCAGTTCATGGTCAGCCGATTTCGTTCCGGCGCGCGAGTTCCACGTGCTCGAACCCGCAGACGGTCGAATCTTCACTGACCCGGACCAGGGCAACGCCGTCGCCCGTTATTATGTAGGTGGTAGGCGGACAGTCCGAACGACGGCGCAGCCACTGCACTTCCTGCAGCTTTTCATTGAGTTCCTTGACCTTGGCCAGCGCCAGATCGGCCCGACCTTTTGCGATCAGGCTTTCGGCATTCCGAATTCTTTCCTGCACGGGAACGGCACGCCCCATAGTGCATTCACCAGCGTCTTGGTTTTTGTTCATGCTGCAGCTCCATCAGCTTGCGTTGCTTGGGGAAGGGGATCGCGAAAGACATCGGGACACACATCGGCGGGCTGGAGCCCGGCCATCGCCGCTATATCGACAGCGTATTTGGCAGGCACACCACGCCTGACCCACAAGGAGACAGTGGAATGGTGCAATCCCAGAATGGACGCGACCTTGGTGACGCCACCGGCCCGTCGGATGATCTCCCGTGTGCTCATGGGCTGGATGTTGCAAAAAACAACATGAGTGGTCAAGCTTCATGTTGCTAGAAACATCCCCGCCTTTTCCCGCTGCTTCAAAATGAACCACATGAGCGAGCAGCAAACGATCGGCACACGAATAAGAACGTTGCGCGAACAGGCACAAATGGACCAAGCTGTCTTGGCAGAGGCAGTTGGAACAGCCCGGACGCATTTGACCAACATCGAACGCGGTCGGGCCAAACCAGGAAGGGACCTGATGTTGGCTATTGCTCGCTATTTTGATGTGTCGGTCGATTGGCTTGCCAACGGGACAGGCGAACGCTGTCTTGTTGACCCGATGACCCCAAAAGAAGCGCTTTTGTTACAGGCGTTTAGGGAGCTTCCAGAGCATGAGGCAGACCTGCATCTGCAGCTGATCATGTCGCGTTCGACAGCAGGAAAAAACTCATGACCAAGCATAAGGGCGCTCTGGCGCTCTTTTTTATGCTCGCCTTCCAGGTGATGCCATCTCATGCGGCCGCACTGCCAGACGAATATATGAAAGTGACGATTTCAGGCGGCAGGCACCCGGTTATAGACATCGCAACTAACCTGCCGGAAAACATGGATGTTTCTGTCGATATAAACCCTGTAGGCGGCGGCTTTGACGCTGGTGATATCTATCAGGTTCATAATGGGCATGTGCATGTCGGACCGCTTTCGGATAATGGGGCGGATGTTCTGGTTGGTCCCTACAATCTGCTGATCACCAGCACGGTTTCCCAATTCCAGAATGACCCGAAGGTGCAGCAGCTGCTGGGCGACAACGGCCAGAACCTTAATGGTCCCGACGTCAAGGAATCGGCGATGGGGCTGGGCCGGGTAATCGATATTCGCAGGACTTTTACGGTCAACTGACCCGCTTCGTGATGCCGCACCGTTGTGTCATGTTGCATTTATAAACATTTTCGCTTGACCTCTCATGTTGCAATAAGCAACATCCCCTCATCGTCACCAGCGATGGAGGAAGACCGTGCACAATATTTTGCGCGGATGCCCGATCAAACCGATCGGCATGCGGACAGATGGCACTTACGTTTTTAATGATTATTCCGGGCAGACGAAGGCCCTTACGCGCGGCCAGCTGGCCTGCCGCGACCGCTTCGTGGATCTGTTTGGCGGCGACGACACATGGCTGCGCCATCATTTCCCAGTGCAGCTGTGTAAAGATGGGCAATGCATCACTGCGGACTATTCGCACCAGAATGCGCTGATGTTCATGATGGGCGCATGCCAATGGGCTGACGTCGAATATCGTGATGCAGTTGCCCGGGGCCTGGCGAGAATGGCGCCTTTGGTCGGGACTATAACCGGTCGGTTTAGGGTCACTGGACCCGGGCATCGTGGTTAGGATGCCTGCGCCACCGCGGCCAAAGCCGTCCTCCAGGCCATTACAAGGCGAGAGTTTCAGCCCTGCTGCTATTCTGTTGCTTGCCGTTTCTTATGCTGCGCTCATTGCTTTAGGCGCGTGGCTGGGCAGCGGTTTTATTATCGAAACACCTGAGCAGCACAGCGCCCGGCTGCACATCTGTGCCCGAGGGTACGAGATATGACCCGCCAGCTGCCGCGCTGCTACCGCGCGCCGGCGCAGCTGCTGCTGGCATCGCGCCGGTTCTCGGCCGATGCGCTGCTGATCGCGGCTGATGCCTACCGCGAACTGGCGGCCGACCTGACCATCCATGGCTTTTGTGACGTGGCCCAGCAGGCGAGTGACCTTGCCGACCGGCTGGCGACCGAGGCCCCGAAGCGCGCCTGTGCGCTCCCCACATTCTTCCCGACCCAACACAAGGGGAAACCCCATGCAGATCATTGATGCCGAAGTGCTGTTCTCGCGCCTGACCGACGAGGACGCCAAACAGGCCCGCATCTATCAGGCCAATGCCCGTAACCTGGACCGCTACAGCCGCCAGCAGGCGGAAATGGGCTATGACCGCGCAGCCCGGGCATGCGCACGGGATGCCGATGCCTGCCGTGAAAGGCTGGAGGCACTGCTGATGACCGCGATGCAGACGGCCTACGTTCCCTTTCGGGGGAAAGTGTCATGATGGTTGCCATTGCTGACATCCACGAAAACGGCAACATGCGCCGGGTGCAGCCCACGGCGGAAGTCACGGCGGCGCTGGAAGGCTCGATCCGTGCCCTTGGCGTGCTGCAGCCGGTTGTGGTGCGGCCTGACCCCGAAGGCGGCTACATTTTAATTGCAGGCTACCGCAGGCTGAACGCGGCGCGGAGTGTCGGGCTGACCGAGATCCCGGCCGTGACACATCTGTTGAGTGAGGTCGAGGCCGAGGCGGCGCAGGCGGCCGAGAACATCCAGCGCGTACCCGTGGACCCAGTTGACCAGTGGCGCCACATCGAGCGCATGGTGGCGGACGGCTACACGGTTCGGAAGGCCGGGCTGGCGCTGGGCATGACCGATCGGCAGATAGGGCAGATATGCAAGCTGGGCGGGCTGGCGCCCGAAGTGCTTGATGCCCTTACGGGCCGCGAACTGCCCAGCTGGCGGATACTGGGCGAGATCTCGCAGGCGGCGCATGAGGTTCAGGCAGCGGCGCTAAAGCGCCATCTTTATCATGGTGACGCTGTTCAGTGGAACAGCGTCGCGGGTGAGTGCATTACCCGTCGCATCCCCCGCGAACGCGCCCTGTTTGACGTTGAGGCCTCGGGCATCGTGTTTGACGAGGACCTGTTTGCCGAGCCCGGATCGCCCGAGCAGTTCACCACGACGGACACGGCCGGCTTCATGGCAGCGCAGCGCGGCGCGGTAGAGGATCTGATCCAGACCGGCGATGAGCCCGCGCTGCTGGTGGACTACAACGCCACCACACTGCTGCCGCAGGTGCCGGCTGGCTGGATGTTTGCCGACAGTTCCGGCGGGGCGGACAAGACATTGACCAGGCGCAGCCGGCACAAGCGCGCGTACGCCATCGTGCCACTCAACCATTACCATGATGCCTGCAGTGTGGTGTCGGTCATTATCAAGCCGGTGAAGGCTACCGCTGCCGTGGTGGCGGATGACCAGGCCGATGACGTGGTTGAGGAACCCGATTCCGATCCGGGCGCAATCGAGGTGGTTGAGACGGATGATACCCCGGCCGAGGAACCGCAGATTACCAAGGCGGGGCAGGACTATCTGGCCGAAATCCGCACGAATGCCCTGCGTTCGGCGCTGCGCAATCCGCTGCGCATGACGCCGGAAGATGCCTTCCACGCCCTGCTGATCGCCTATGTGGCCGGCAACAGCCAGATGCGTGACATTCTGGCCGCGCTGGTTTCGCCCGCAGGCGACCTTCCCGAACTGGAGTTCACCCGCATGGCGGAACTGGCGGGCGAGGCGCTGGCGCGGACCCTGACCGTGGTGGCGCCACACCGCCAGACATCGACATGGAAACCGCCCGAGGAATATGCCCGGCCTGAATATATCGGTGCCCTGATCAACGCCGATGCCCAGATGCCCGAACTGGATACGGCCGAGATGCTGGCGCATGTCAGCGGCAGCACGCTCAAGGCCATTGCGAAAGACTATGCACCGCGTGGCGAGAAGGCGCCCGCGAAGGTGACCGACCTGCGCCAGTGGCTGGTCGGCCGCGCACCGGACTGGTGCCCGGTCCATTTTGGCGTGCCTGGCCCGCGCTGCGAGCCGTGGGTGCGTAATGCCGACAGGAAAGGGGAGGCAGCCTGATGCCGATTTCACCGTTCGACCCGGAGAACGATCCGGTCCAGCTTTACCGCCGGCGTCATGGCGGCCCCATATATCGTTCCATGGGCTGGATTACTGACCCGGCCATTATTCTCGAAGATATCGCAACCGGTGAGCAGCATACGGTTGTGATCGGCTGTCCCAATGCTGATGACTATATCCGATTGATAGATGCGCCGGGGCAAGAGCCATAATCCAGCCCCAGGACGAAAAATGGATCACATGGGCCACACGCAACATGCCCACCACGGCCGAGCTGCTTCGCGCCGTAGTGGTGGTCAGCCTGATCTGGCTGGCGCTGATCGTGCTGTGGATGGTGGTGGTGCCTTGAGCAGGCCACAGGCATGGCAGCATGGCTATGAATGGGCGCATGGGCTGGGCGCACTACGCGTGGCCGATGCCCTGAAATCCTACGGATATGAAACGCACAGCGAGGAAGCCCGGCAGTTCGTTGCTGGCGCCAACGCCGCGCTGGATGAAATGGAGGGGCGACCGTGAGCATGCCAGATGAAACACCGATGTATCTTGTGCCAGGCGAAGTATCGGACGAACAGGCATCAGAAGTCGCAACCGTAATCGCGCTGAACACGTCGAAAAAGATCGGCGTCCATCAGGCGCTTGAAGCCATCGGCACCCCCATCCAGCCCTGTACGGATGTAGAGACGGTTGGCGTGTATTATGAAGTAAACTTGGGTTACTATGGTGCGCCTTCTGTGTGGAAACCAAGGGTTTCTGCTACATCATCGAAACATCTTCCCTGTCGCGATATAACGCCTCTCGTCCGCCGCATTGACATGGCAGCACAGGTTACAGTGCGGGACATGGAGATTGCTCGGCTCAAAGAAAATGCCCTGCCCGATGAAATGACGCCGGACATTGAGGCTGCATTGGGCCTTATCTGTTTTCAGGCGGCGCCATATGCGAATGCCTTTCGTGCCGCCGGCGCCAAGATCCCCCACAAAGCAGAAGCCGAACAGGCCTATGTGATCTTCAAGCTGTTAAAGGGCGTCTTGAAGCTGGGGGATTTTGAAAAGGCATCCAAGGCTTTGCATGACCAGGCTGTCGCATCCCTTGGTAAGGACACAGCGGGATGAATACGCAAAGGCGCGACTGGCGCCAGCACCCGATCTTTCGCGGTACGGTCCTGGGCAAGGAAGTCTATGACTTCAACCTGCAGCAGGACAGGGATGGCAACTATGTCGGTTACCTGTCCGACCCCGAGGGCTGCCGGATCTCGATCATTGCCAAGCTGGTGCACCAGGGCGGCAAGCACATGCTGAAAGGCCGGGGGCTACTGACCGGCACGAACGACACGGGGGAGGAACCGAAAGGTGGGTGAGATGCAGCGCAATAGTGAAGAACGGCTGTTGACGGCCAAGGAAGTCATGACGCGTACGGGCCTTAGCCGGATGACGATATACCGCTACGTGAAAGCGGGCACCTTTCCGGCTCCGCGCAAACTTTCGGCCGGGGCTATCCGCTGGCACTCGGGCGTGATTGACAGCTGGATCAGGGGAGGCGCGGGTGCATCAGGGGGCTGATTTCCGTTTCTTTGCCACCAGATCCCCCAGGCCGGTCTGCCCATCACTGACCAGATCGGCCCATTCCTGCGCCAACTGGCGCCGGCGCTCCAGGTAGAGCGCCCTGTTATAGGCCCCTTCCACCTTATCCTTTGGCACATGGGCCAGCATCACATCGATCACCTGCCGGTCTGCCGGGCAGCGCTCATTCATCACGGTAGAGAATGAGGCCCGGAAGCCATGCGGCACATGCCGATGGTGGAAGCCTGCACGGTTCAGCAGATAGCCCAGTGCATTTTCACTCAATACCTGTGCCGGCCGCCGCGTGTTCGGGAACAGGTGCGGCCAGTGGCCGCTAAAGGGGCGCAGCGCCTGCACGGTTGCCACGGCCTGCCGCGATAGCGGGACCAGGTGCTCGCGCTTCATCTTCATCCGCTCGGCCGGGATGCACCATAGAGGCCGGTCACCATCCATATTCTGGAACTCATCCCACCGGGCTGCACGCAGTTCGCCCGGGCGCACGGCCGTCAGGTAGAGCAGCCGGAAGGCCAGCAGGGTAGTGGGGTGGGCATCTTCCGCTTCCGTCTTGCTGATCAGCATGCGGACTTCGGCCAGATCCGTGATGGCCGGCTGCCGGCCCCGAATGACCGGCCGCAGTGCCGGTGCCACGATGGCGGCCGGATCGGCCGAGCCAATGCCGGATGCGATGGCATGCACAAAAACGTCGCTCATGCGCTGGCGTACGCGGTGCGCGGTCTCGATCGCACCACGGTCCTCGATCTCGCGCAGCGCTGCCAGCACGAGGGGCGGCGTCAGGTCATTGATGGGATAGTGCCCCACGGCCGGAAACACGTCCCGCTCCAGGCTGCGCAGTACGTCCGTTGCATAATGCGCGGTCCACAGCACCTTGCGCTGCTCATGCCATGCCCGGGCTACTGCCTCGAACGTGGTGGCGGGATCTGTGCGGGCAGCCTGCAGCACGATCTTCTTATCCAGGGAGGGGTCGCGCCCTTCACGCAGGATGCGCTTGGCTTCCTCCCGCTCAAGGCGCGCTTCGGCCAGAGAGACGCCCGGGTAGTCGCCCAGTGTCAGCAGCTTTTCGCGTTTCTCGAACTTGTAGCGCAGGCGCCAGACCTTCTTGCCGCCAGGCATGATGTGCATAAACAGGCCGCCGGTATCTGCCAGCCGGTACGCCTTGGCTTCTGGCTTGGCACCGCGGATCTTCGTGTCGGTCAGCATGCCGATTCCCTCCCTTACCCGCTCCCTACGGATTTCATACCCGCTGCATACCCGCTGTTTGCTGGTGCTGCCTGATACAAATAGGGAACAATAGGGACAGAAGAAACACGAAAAACGCCGGAAAACCAGCGTTTTGATACAGCATGTGATTGTTTGGGAAAGGTAGTTGGTGGAGGGAGTTGGATTCGAACCAACGTAGGCGTACACCAGCGGATTTACAGTCCGCCCCCTTTAGCCACTCGGGCATCCCTCCGGGTTGGCGCGGTAATTAAGGGGTCTGCGGAGGGGTGTCAATAACCTTGTACGAAAAACTTTGCCCAACCCCGGTTTGGGGGCATGACGCCGGTTGCGGTTGGGCTTAAAGAACGATCATGAACATGCGACCCTCTCGCCGCCGTAGCGGCCCGCCCACGGCCCAGTCTACCTCCTCTGCCCGTTCCACGCCTGACCGTAGTGGTCGAGGGGGGCGTGGTGCGGCATCCGCCCCGCGTGGCACATGCTGGCTGTATGGCCAGCATGCGGTGCAGGCTGCGCTGGAAAACCCGGCGCGCAAGCTGCGCCAGCTTCTTGTTACAGCCGAAGCGCAGGAAACGTTGGCTACCCGGCTGGAAGGCGGCTTTCCCATCCAGCCCGTGCGGAGCGAACGCGCAGCACTTGATACGTTGTGCGGTCCCGATGCCGTGCATCAGGGCATGGCGCTTTTAGTGGATGTGCTGAGCCCGCCGGATCTGGATACGGTACTGGAACAGCCCGGTCCGGTGATGGTGCTCGATCAGGTCACAGACCCGCGCAATATCGGTGCCATCCTGCGTTCGGCGGCAGCTTTCGGGGCTGTGGCGGTGATCATGCAGGACCGTAATGCTCCTGATGAGACCGGGGCACTGGCCCGTGCCGCATCCGGTGCGCTGGAAATCGTACCGCTGATCCGTGTGGTCAATCTTTCCCGCGTTCTGGAAGCACTCAAGGCCCGTGGCCTGTGGGTTGTGGGGCTGGACGCGGGCGGCGGCGTGCTGGATGGCGCCGCCTTTCACCAGCGCCGCGTGGCTTTGGTGCTGGGTGCGGAAGGAGCCGGACTGCGGCGACTGACCCGCGAGCATTGCGATGAGATTGCGGGCCTGGCCATGGACAGCCGGATGGAAAGTCTGAACGTATCCAATGCGGCAGCGGTCGCGCTGTATGAAATGTTCCGCCACCGTTAAGGGCAAATTTCAAAAGAGGCTGTTTGATGAAGTCAGGCTCAATAATATCCTGAAATTATAAAAGCTTTTTAAAGGACGACGCCTCCGCTGACGTGGCGGCAACGTCGGCTGTCACGATCAACTGGCTGCCTTTGGCGCAGACCACGGCCTGGGCATTGTAAGCCTGCCGGACCTCGTGGGCGTCCGAACCCGCAAGGCGGCTGTCGGGATCGGTCAGACTGATCTGCCGGTCGGGTGGTGGTTCATCATCAGGCGGTTTGGGCGGCCCGGCCGCGACGCCCTGTTTTTGTGTCATACACTACCTTCTTTTTCTCGTATGCCGGTCGCGCCGCCTCGGCCTGCGCCTTCGCATCTGCTTCCAGTCGGGCGCAGGCTTCGTCCAGCTTCGCTTTCAGTGTTTCCCGTCGGGCAGGCTCTTCGGGCAATGCCTGCGGATCGCTGTCTGTGGCATCTGCGTGCTCCGCCTGCTCCATCAGTTTCGCGATATATCCGCCGCCAGTTGTTCGCGCAGCGCCCTGATCCGGTCGTAGCGCAGGGAACGGTATTTCGAAGCGTCGGCGTCGATTTTCGTGCCGTCGATCAATACGACACCCGGACGCAGCAGACCCGTCTCGCGCCAGAAGCAGGACCTGCGCAAATGCCGCTTCAATGGCTGTCCGGTTCGTCCGCCGAAAAGTGGCAATCGTGTCGTGATCCAGATGCAGGTTCGCCGCCACGAAACGCACCCCGATGTCGCGATATGTCGCCCGCTCGATCCGGCGTTAGGAAAACAATCTGTTCGCATGGCTGAAGATCAGAAGGGCCAGTATCAGGCGCGGATGATACTGCGCCTTGCCTCCCGTGCGCACTGGCACGCAGAACGCATTCATCGGAACCAGCTCAATCGATGCAGCAACGAAATGCGCCATATCATCAGCCGGAAGCCACGACTTCAGATCAGGCGGCAGAAGATATGGCTGAGACCGGTCAAACGGGATGAAGCTGCTCATCTCACCACCTTACAACCGCCTCACGTCCCATTCGATTACCCCTGCCATCAGAATAATCATACAAACTTCTCGATCAGGACACTGGCGGACGTGTGGGCGCAGGTAGGGCGGGTGGGCAACCTGTCTATCCGTCTTGATCTGGGATGGTGCGTGGCGTACCTGAAAATACTGGTGCGTGAGCTGGTGGCGCATGCGCGCTTTTTCGATACGACGCATCGTTTCCATGTCGCACCCGATCCGTTATCCCTGCGGGCGCACACGGATGCATCACAAGGAACTTAACATTTATGACAATCAAACGCCTGCAACCCGAGGAACGCCTGACCGGCGCCGTTGTGCATAACGGCACTGTCTATCTGGCAGGGCAGGTCGCCGATGACCCGAGCCTTGATGCTGAAGGACAGACGGCTGACATCCTGCGCCAGATCGATGCTCTGCTGGCCGAAGCGGGCACCAGCAGCGCACGCCTGCTGTCGGTCCAGATTTTTCTCAGCGACATGAATGACATGACCGCGATGAACCGCGCCTGGGATGCCTGGCTCAACCCCGCCAGCAAACCGGCCCGCGCCACAGTGGAAGCCCGTCTGGCTGATCCGCGCTGGAAGGTCGAGATCACCGGTATCGCGGCTCTTCCCTGATCGCGCTGGGCTGTTGGGGGGCTGGCAGGTCCATATCCATGCAACCGTGGGGCGGACAGGCAGTTCTGTCATGTAAAGGACAGGTGCACCTCCATGCCAGATGACAGCATGCCCCCTTCTTCCCGCCGTACCGTTCCGGCGGACGTTGCAGCCGGTCTTGTCGGTGCCGCGGCTGCGGGCAGGGTGCAGGCGGCGGACATGGCCCCCGAAGGCGTCTATCCCCGTCCGCCCTTTCTCCAGCAGTCCCAGCCATGGCCCGGCCTTGCGGGCAAGATGATGCCGCGCCCCGACCATGGTGAGACCAGTTACCGTGGCTCTGGCCGCCAGCGCCACCAGCCCACCGGACTCGACATTACCGACGAGCCGTCTGACGAGACTTTCCGCACCAATATCTACGCCCTGTTCTACCTGAGCAAGGCCGCCATACCGTTCATGCCACGGGGCGGCGCGATCATTGCTACGGCCTCGGTCAACGCATTCAGCCCGTCCGAGATCCTGCTGGACTATTCGGCCACCAAAAGGGGTGATTGTTGCCTTCGTCAAGTCGCTGTCCAAGCAGATGGTCCATCGTGGTATCCGCGTGAACGCCGTGGCCTCCGGCCCGTTTTGGACGGCATTGCAGGTCAGTGGTGGTCAGACGGAGGGGAATATCCATATTTTGGTATGAGCCCCCCATGGGCCGCGCGGGCCAGCCGGTGGAACTGGCGCCGGTCTATGTTTTGCTGGCTTCGTCGGAAGCCAGCTACATTATCGGACTGGTCTACGCGGTCTCTGGCGGGACGGGTGTGGACTGATACGGCGTACCCCTTGCGGCACCAGCGTTGCGGTGGCACATGGCATGGATGCGTATGATCGTATCCTGCCTGTTCATGCTGCTGGGTGTCGCGGCATGTTATTTCGCCATTGGCATGATTACGGATGCCGGGCGCTTCATATCGGATGCACACCCCTGGTAAGGGGCGTCTGTGGTGGGTGTTGGCATATGATGAACCGTAGATGGTCAATGGGTATGGGGCATCTGGCCGGTATGCTGTGGCCTCGCCATCATGGCTGTTACCGCCGTGCTTCCGTCTGGTTCAGCCCCGACATGGGGTGGCTGGAACGCCCCCGCCCGCTGGACATATGAATGCAGCAGTGCGGGCCGGTCCGGCGCAGGGGTGTGAGCAAACATTTATGCCGTCCCCCGTTGCCGCATGCCCCTGTCAGGCGTTGGATCTACAGGGTCGGCAGCATGTGCATGTCGGCATGGTTCTGAAATGTTGGAGGTTAGCATGATCCGTTTTCCTGCCGTGGTTACCCTTGTCGTGGCCGGTATGGCAGTCGCCTCACCCGCCATGGCGGCGGTCCTGCGCTTTGAAGGCCATTTTGTGGGTGAGCATGGCACCACGTCCCATCCCGATGGCAAGGTCGAGGCCGCGCTGAACACCCGCACGAACCTGGTCCGCTATGTCATTACATGGAGTGGACTGAGCGGGCCGGTCACGGCAGCCCATTTCCATGGTCCGGCCTCTGAGGGGGAGGAAGCTGGTGTAATCGTGCCCATTGGTGGCCCTTACAAATCGGGCCAGCATGGCGCACTTGTCCTGTCATCCGAGCAGGCCCAGACCCTTCAGAATGGTCAGATTTATGTCAACCTGCACACGCAGGCCCAACCCAATGGGGAGGCCAGGGCCCAGTTGGAACGCCTTACCCCTGCGGTGCGGCCCTGAATCTGCCAGACTGCCCCGCCATTCATGATATGATTTGCATGGTCGTGGCTTGTGCGGCAGTGTGGATAGCGTGATATGGAAACATGTCAGCCATGTGAAAAGCCCGGGGCGACGGAGTTCGCCGCAAGTCATGGAGTCTGCTTTTGCGCCTAGCATCTCTGGCCGTTGCGGCGGCTGTTGTCTCCCTGTCCGGGATCGGTTCCATAACCCAGACCCATGCGGCGGATGCGCTGGGCGAACACACGGCCACCATCAGCTTCAGGCTATCTGCGGCGGACCTGGGGGCTGGTGTCTCGTGGGGGAAGGGAGTCCTGTCGTTTGAAGGGCATGACTATCCTTTCCGCATCCGGGGCGGTTCGGGGGCTGCCATAGGTTTTTCCACCATGCAGGCCACGGGTACCGTCTACAACCTCTATCGCCTGCAGGATGTGGAGGGGACATATTGGTCCGTCCAGGGTGAGGCGACGATTGGCGCGGGCAAGGGGGGGGCCGTGATGGAGAACAATAACGGCATCCATATCAAGTTCACCTCCAGTAGCAGTGGCGCCCGGCTTGCCTTCTCGGTGGAGCGGTTGACCCTGCGCCTTACACCCGTGGCCAAGGCCGCCATACCGGCGGCCCAGAGCGCACAGGGGCCGGGCACACAGGACCGGACTGCGGCGCCCGCAACCCATTAATAGTATATGCGGTCCTGATCGTGCATGGTGACACCCTTGATAAAACTAAGGGAGTCACCCAAGCATGACAGACACTATCCATACATTTGGCGATGGACGGCTTGCGGCCAGCGTACGGGCGCATGGTGCGGAACTGTGTGCCCTGCGGGCCGATGACCGTGATCTGCTATGGAACGGGCAGGCTCCGTGGCCACGGCATTCTCCCGTGCTGTTCCCCATTGTGGGGCGACTGGTGGAGGATACGGCATGGGTGGATGGCAGATCCTACCGCATGACCCAGCATGGCTTCGCGCGTGACTGTACGTTCCGCTGGCTGGAACGTGACGAGACAGGCTGCCGCCTGGAACTGACCGATACGCCTGATACCCGTGCCTGCTATCCCTTCGCCTTCAGCCTGGTCATTGAATACCGTATTGAAAACGGTGTACTTTCGGTGCGCTACTGCGTGACCAACCCCGATGCCACGCGCGTTCTGCCCGCATCACTCGGGGCCCATCCCGCTTTTGCCTGGCCGCTGGCACCCGATGTGGCCAAGAACCGGCATGTTATCGAATTCGACCAGTCCGAATCCGCACCCGTGCGTCGGCTGGCGGGCGGGTTGCTCCTGCCCGATTCGTTCCCGACTCCGGTGCGGGGGCGTATCCTGCATCTGGACGAATCACTGTTCGCGGCTGATGCGCTGATCCTTGATCAACTGGCCAGCCGGGGGGTGACCTATCGCATTCCTGATGGACCGGGGCTGCGGCTGACATGGGAGGGCTTTTCCGAACTGGGCATATGGATGAAGCCGGGGGGCGATTTCGTGTGTATTGAACCCTGGTACGGCATGGCCAGTCCAATCGGGTTCGCGGGTGAATTTTCCGCTCGCCCCGGCGTGTTCCACCTCCAGCCGGGTCAGGAATGGCGGGCAGGCTGGCAGGTTGGCTGCATCTGAAGGATGGGGCGGCTGGCGGGTGTATTTTCCATGCAACACCCGCCGGAATAAGCCTTGCGAAAAAAGCATGGATCGCTCGGGAAATCTGCGAAAATATCGTATTTGCAACTACCCGGATGCGGCGTAGCGTGCGCGCAGGAGCAGCATGCGGCAGTCTCGCCCGCTAGGCTCACGGGAAACGCTTCAATGCGTCGTTTTTCTCCTGTTCCCGCCGTGGAATTTTCTCCATCCTGCACGCTTGTCCCCATGCCCAGTGCACGCCAGCGCTTCGTGCGCATGGTCGCTGCCGCCTACCGCAGGCAGGGGATCATGCTGCTAGCCACGCTACCCAGCGTGGCCGTGCCTTCGGGCTGTCATGGCGGCATTGAAAACGCGCCCTCGCTCCTTGCACTGCGTGGTTTCGACCGGGCGGCCTGATCGGGCCGGGGGGAGCCACCGGCACCCCGCTCCCTGTCTGAATGGCGGCGCATTGTGATGCGCCGCCATATTCATGTAGAACGATAGGCTTCCGCGCCATAAGGTACTGCGCCATCGTGGTCGAACAGGGGAGCGCGCGTCTATGCAGGGACACATGTCATGGGGGAGTGCGTGTCTGGGGATCATGCTGCTGGCATGCACCAGCGTGGGCCATGCCGCTACGACGGCGTTTAACAAGCTGCCCGATTACGAAAAATTCGGCATTACGGTCACCAGTTCCTACCATGTCCGCAAATGTGGGGTTACGGTCAGGGTCAATCAGTCCCGTTTTATCGATAGTGCCCCCGCGCTGGAAAATGAAGGCATACTGGATAACGTCGCCTCGACCGTCCTGGCACAGCGCCCGGCCTATTATGTTGGCCAGGCCATTCATGAGCTCGTACCGACCATCATCTATCATATCTTCCTACGCTATTCGGATGCATCGGACTGTCGCTTTGCGTTTTACATGAAGGGAGGAGACGAGGACGCGCTGTATTATGGTATATCCGACCCGGCCTTTCTCAGCTTTGTCGTCAACCGCCATACCATGACGCAGGTTGATTGGTACAAGGCCAGTTTTGACGAAATAAAGGAAGTCGCTTCCAAATTCAGCGAAGATCCCGCCTATGCCGCCCCCGTGAATGCGGAGGAAAATGGTATGCCCCCCCCGCATGTCGCGCCCTCCACACGCGCTGGCATGCGGGACGTGACAGACGGTGTAGAATGAACCAGACAGGGGGCATGAATTCCGTGCCAGCATTCTCCCCTGTCTTTTCCAACCAGTTGCATGAACTGTTCCGCTGGCGGCGGGACGTACGGCATTTCCGCTGCGACCCCGTGCCCGAACCCGTTCTGGAAGGCCTACTGGCCACGGCCTGCCTTGCGCCCTCGGTAGGGTTGAGCGAACCGTGGCGCTTCGTACGCGTGGATGATGCGGACCGCCGGGCTGCCGTGCGGGAGGATTTCAGCCAGTGCAATGCCGATGCCCTGGCCGACCGTGCGGACACGGATGCCCAGCGTTACGCCCGTCTGAAGCTTGCGGGTCTGGACGATGCTCCACATCATGTCGCCGTGCTGTCCCACCCCGATCCGGTACAGGGTAGGGGACTGGGGCGGGCCACCATGCCACAGACGACGACATGGTCCACTGTCATGGCCATCCATACGTTCTGGCTTGCGGCTACGGCGGCAGGTGTGGGGGTCGGGTGGGTTTCCATCATCAATCCCGCGCGGATCAAGGCCATACTGGATGTGGACCCGGCACTGGAACTGGTGGCCTATCTGTGTGTCGGCTACCCTGATGGACAAGCGCCCACGCCGGAACTGGAGCGACGGGGCTGGGAGCAGCGTGCGCCTGAACGGCGCGAATGGGTACGCCGCTAAAACCGGACACGATCCCTGCCCGTGTGGAAGGGAACCGCATCATGGCTGTTCGGGCCGTACCAGACGCTGTCGCGCGGGCATGACAGAAAAGCGGGTGGCAGATATTCGCTAAAGCCGGTTTTTCTGCTGTCGTGTTTCACTCATTCTCCCTGCCGGGTTTCAGGCTGGTTGCCACGCGGGGCAGATCCTTCCCTGTCTGTCTGGTCGCTGGCGGGTGCTGCGATGCATGCCTGTTGACCCGCCATGGAGGATCGAACACTGCTGCACCATTTTGAATACCTGTTCCAGCATTACGGGTATGGGGTGATTACCCTTATCGTCATGCTGGAAAGCATGGGGCTGCCGCTTCCGGCTGAAACCCTGATCATTTCAGCATCCGTCTACTGTGCCGCCACCCATCGGCTTGACATTCAGTGGGTGGCGCTGGCGGCCGTGGCCGGTGCCGTGGTGGGGGACAATATCGGCTACATGATCGGGCGCAGGATTGGCCTGCCCCTGTTGCAGAAATACGGTGCACGTATCAAACTGACCCCCGAGCGCCTGCTACTGGGGCGCTTCCTGTTCCGCCATCATGGTAGTGGCATTGTCTTCTTCGGGCGTTTCATTGCCCTGCTGCGTGTCTTTGTGGCCCTGCTGGCGGGAGCCAACCATATGCCGTGGCCGCGTTTCATGATCTTCAATGCACTGGGCGGGTTGTGCTGGGCCGGGGGATATGCCGCAGGTGCCTATTACCTGGGGCGCAAGGTAACGGAGGTCTCGGGACCGGCCAGTATCGGGCTGGGGCTGGTCGTGGCGGCAGGACTGGTGGCCAGCGCCCTTTTTCTGCGGCGTAACGAGGAGCGCCTGACGCAGGCGGCCCTGCGTGAAGCCCGGGCGGATGCGGCAACGCCGGGTGGTGGCGGCATGTAGGGCTGCCCGGCCATGTCGGCCTGTATAAATGGCCCTGTCAGGCGCGCTGTACGGTATCGCCTGATGCGAGCGGGCCTGGCAGGCGTGCAAGCAGCATGTGGCGCTCATGGTCTGGCAGAAGGTCGGCCAGGGTGGTCGCGTCCAGTATTTTCATGAAAGCATCAAGTGCCTGCGCCAGTGCACCCCGCAGCTTGCACATGTCGGACAGGATGCACGATGTCCCTTCCGTGTGGGCGGATTCGCAACTGACAAGCCGCATATCGTCCTCGGTCTTGCGTACGACATCCCCGATACGGATGTCCTCGGGTGCATGGGCCAGCACCAGACCACCTCCACGCCCGCGCCGCGCATCAATCAACCCAAGACGGGACAGTCGGTGGATGACCTTAACCAGATGATTTTCCGATATATCGTACGCATCGGCAATCTCATGGATGGAGACGCGCCTGTTCGCATGGAGTCCCATGTATATAAGCGTGCGTAAGGCATAATCGGTGTGCAAGGTCAGGCGCATGCTAATATCTAACATGCACTCAGCAGGCAGAAACAGGTCTCTATAAATTGTATTCAATATGCAATTTATAGTTGGAAATACTCTCTACCCCTTGGTTTTAGTGAACAGATCACCCTTAAAGACGACAAATACAGTGCTATAGCATCACGCAAATGTGATCATAATGTGACACATATAATCATTTTACCAATATTTCTCTGCCATGATTCCCGTGAACAGGGTCGGGTGCTGGCAGCCTGACCATTGCCGTGGCCTGAATGTTCTGTCCCAGCGACTGACCTTGCGGGGAAGGGGGGTGGCTCACCTGATATTTTTGGTGCGCCGTGAAAGTCTGCCTGTACCGCCAGCGTGTCGCCCTGATTGCGCCGTGTGCCACATGGCGCTGATGAGCGCGCGAGCTTGATCAGGGCCTCATTTCTCCCGTAGCCAGCGCCACCTGCCTGCATGCAGGGAAAAGAGCCTGCCCTGTCCTCCCTTTCGCCCATGGCATTTCGACCAAGGAAGATGGGAATGGTGTTAGCGATGTTTTATCGTGCATGAGACTTAAGCCCTTAATCTTTTCCTATCTGGATGGGTAGGGTTATCTCGCGATGAAATAATTTTTCATGGAATTGGCTTTGCTGGGTTTTCCGTGCCTGCGCCATACGATGACGTGGATGTGTTTCCCGTCATGGCTAACCCTTGCGGGAGTGCTAGGGGGCATGAAAGGCAAGGGCGCGTGCCATGCTGACTACGGGGGAACATGGCGGCTGGCGATGCGATGATACGTGTCTGTCTTGCATCATGACCGGAGCACGCGTTACTTGCGGCGTGTTTTCCACATTGACAGGACCCCGATATTGGCCGTTCCCAGCAAACATAATGCCAGCCGCCGTACCCGTGCCATCGTGGTGGCCCTGCTGCTTGGCGTTGTCGTGGGGCTGGGGCTCCACATGGCCGGCCCCGCCGCCTATGAGCCCGCCAGCCGTTGCGCCAGTCTGCTGACCGGCCTGTTCCTGCGACTGGTGCGTATGATCATTGCCCCGCTTGTCTTTGCCACACTGGTATCGGGCATCGGCAGCCTGGGTGATGGGGCGCAGGTGCTGCGTATTGGCGGGCGGATCCTGCTGTGGTTTGTCGTGGCATCCTTCCTGTCGCTACTGACGGGACTGGTGGCGGCTAACCTGCTCCAACCCGGTGCTGGCTTCACCGTGCCGCTTTCGGCTGCAAATACGGGCCTTGCGCAGGCACATTTTGATCCGGTGGAATTTGTGCTGCATGTGGTGCCGACCAGTATTTTCGATGCGATGGGGCGCAATGACATCCTGCAGATCGTTGTGTTTTCCGTCCTGTTCGGGCTTGCGCTCCCGGCTGTAGGCAAGGGCGCGCAGCGCATGATCCTGCCATGGACCGGGGAACTGGCACGCATCATGCTGCGGATGACCGACATGGTCATGTATGTTGCTCCCATAGCGGTGTTTGGCTCCGTCATGGGCAGCGTGGCCCATAGCGGGGCGGGCATTCTGGGCACGTTCGGGCTGTTCTTGTGCAAATTCTATGCAACGCTGGGGGTGTTGTGGGCGCTGCTGACCGCCATGACCTTCTGTGTGCTGGGCCGACGTGTGTTTGTGTTGGCGCGGACGCTGCTGCAGCCGATCCTGCTGGGTTTTGCCACCGCCAGCAGTGAATCGGTCTATCCCTTGCTGGTCGAGCGGCTGGAGCAGTTTGGCGTGCCTGATCGCATCAGCGGGTTCGTGCTGCCTCTGGGTTACAGCTTCAACCTTGATGGGTCGGTACTGTTCCAGTCCTTTGGCGCGCTTTTCATCGCGCAGGTCTATGGCATCCATATGCCGCTGGGCCAGCAGGTGGCAATGGTGCTGGTGATGATGCTGAGCAGCAAGGGCATTGCCGGTGTGCCGCGTGCGGCGCTGGTCACGCTGGCGGCCGTCATGCCGCAGTTTGGCCTGCCCGAAGCGGGGTTAGCGCTGATACTGGGAATCGACCACTTCCTCGACATGGCGCGCACGGCGACCAACGTGCTGGGCAATGGCTATGCCGCCGCCGTTGCGGCGCGGTGGGAAGGGGTGCTGGAAAACCGCCAACTGGCGGAAGGGGAATAAGAGTTTTCGGGCGCCGCCTTTCTTTTCAAAAGGCGGCATTTCCTGAGGCTTCCTGAAACAAACTTCACCAAAAAACGTCTTTCATTTTGGTCTTGTGAAAACGTGACGACCGGTGGGCCGTCACGTTCGTGTTTTTACGCCTTGGCCAGTGCCGTGCTCAGCTTTTCATCCAGCACGTCAAGGAAGGGCTGGGTATCGAGCCACTTGGTGTCTTTGCCCACCAGCAGGGCGAGGTCCTTGGTCATCTGGCCGCCTTCGACGGTTTCAATGCACACGCGCTCCAGCGTATGGGCAAAGTGGGTCACATCCGGTGTGTCATCGAACCTGCCACGATAGGCCAGACCCCGTGTCCATGCAAAGATCGAGGCGATGGGGTTGGTGCTGGTGGGCCGCCCTTTCTGGTGTTCGCGGAAGTGGCGGGTGACGGTGCCGTGTGCGGCTTCGGCTTCCACCACGTCGCCCGTCGGGTTCAGCAGCACCGAAGTCATGAGGCCAAGGCTGCCGAAGCCCTGGGCTACGATGTCGCTTTCCACGTCGCCGTCATAGTTCTTGCATGCCCAGACGTAGCCACCCTTCCACTTCAGCGCGCAGGCCACCATGTCATCAATCAGGCGGTGTTCGTAGGTCAGGCCCAGCTTTTCGAACTCGGCCTTGAATTCCCGTTCGTACACTTCCTGGAACACATCCTTGAACATGCCGTCATAGGCCTTGAGGATGGTGTTCTTGGTGGACAGGTAGACCGGCAGCTTCCGGTCGCGCCCGTAGGCGAGGGACGCACGCGCGAAGCCCTCGATCGAGGCACGGGTATTGTGCATGCCAAGTGCCACGCCGGGGCCCTTGAAGTCATGCACGTCGAGCACCTGCTCCGGGCCGCCATCGGCGGGGGTGTAGCGCAGCGTGACCTTGCCGGGACCGGGGATGCGGGTTTCGGCCGCGCGGTAGATGTCGCCATAGGCATGGCGGCCGATCACGATGGGCTGTGTCCAGTGCGGGACAAGGCGCGGCACGTTGGAGCAGATGATCGGTTCACGGAAGATCGTGCCATCAAGGATATTGCGGATGGTCCCGTTGGGCGAGCGCCACATCTTCTTGAGGCCAAATTCTTCTACCCGTGCCTCGTCTGGGGTGATGGTGGCGCATTTCACGCCCACGCCGTACCGGCGCACGGCTTCGGCGGCTTCCACGGTTACGCGGTCATCGGTCTCGTCACGGTGGGTAATGCCAAGGTCATAATATTTCAGGTCGATATCCAGATAGGGCAGGATCAGCCGTTCGCGGATGAAGTGCCAGATAATGCGGGTCATCTCGTCGCCATCCATCTCGACAACGGGATTCTTGACCTTGATCTTTGCCATGGTACGTTTGTCTGCCTTTATGATTTCTATTTTTTAATCGTTGTTTTCTCGGCGCTTTTATCCGCGCTCTGTCTGGCGCCCGTTGGCGTGCGGGCCTCCCGGTGGGTGCATTATTAAGCGCGGCGGCAGGGGATAAAAAGTACTGCTGCGGGGTGGTTCATTCACAAACGTGCCATCACGCAGCCGCAGGGACGGTTGCAGGGCCTATCAGGCACGTCGGGGCCGTGGCATGAACCCGGCATGAATCCGTCCCGCCCGACCGCCCTGCGCCGCCGCCTGCGTGGCTTGTGCGCCCGTTTCTGGCCTGATGCGCTGCTGGGCAGCATGGTGGTGCTGGCGCTGCTGCCCGCCTGCACGGCGCTGCAGGGGGTACTGCGCGCAGTCCTGCTGTGGGGTGTGGTGGCGCTGGCGTGCAACAGCAGGCGGGTGTTGCTGGCCTGCCTGCTGCCCGCAGTCGTGCTGCTGCCCGGCGCGCTTTATTACATCAGCATAAGTGGTGTGCCGCCGGGTTATCCACTGTGGCTGATCCTGTTCTACTGCTCGCTGCCGGTGGTGAAGGGGTATATCGGGCCGGTCCTGCCGTATCTGTGTGCGTGGATGGTGCTGTGGGGGGCGCTTTCGGCGCTGTACTGCCTGCGCCCGCGCGGGCCGGTGGTGCGGTGGCGGCCACGCACGCGCATGGCGTGCATGGGGGTGCTGTTGGCCGTGATCGTGGTGCCGACCGTGCGGCTCTGGTATAGCCTGCCGCCTGCGCGCGGCGGGACCGAAAACCCGATGGTGCCCATCCATGCCCGCTTTGACCGGGCATGGCCATGGAGCGTGCTGAGCGGTTACGTCGCCGCCCGGCGCGAGACGTGGCGCGTGGCACAGATGGCCAGTCGCATCAGCCGTGAACCTGTCCATTTTCTGGCCCCGCCGCCCGATGCGGCACCACAGGTGGTGGTGCTGGTGATTGGCGAGAGCGCGCGGCGTGACCACCAGCACCTGTACGGCTACCCCGTGTCCACCACGCCCGAGATGGAGCAGGTGCCGGGTCTTGTGCGCTTTGATAACATGGTCACTCCCTTTGATTACACGGTGGGTGCCGTGCCGGTCATTCTGTCGGGTTATGACCGTCTGCTGTCTGGTGCCGTACCGGGGCATGACCTGGTATCGGTGTTCAATGCTGCGGGGTTTGATACATGGTGGATCAGCAACCACCCCCGCCTGGGGCCGTATGACAGTGTGATCGGCGCCTATTCGGAACAGGCGCATCATATTGCCTACACCACCGTGCATGGTGGGATCATGAGCAGCCCGGTGCTGGATGAACGCATGTTGCCCGTGGTGGACGGGGCCATTGCACAGGCGCGCGGCCCCGTTTTTATCGTGCTGCACCTGTTTGGCAGCCATGAGAACGCAGCCGACCGTTATCCCGCCGCCTTCAGTCATGTTGGCACATCCTATGACAACAGCATTGCCTATACCGACCACCTGCTGGCGCATGTGCGCGCCAGCCTTGCCGCCCATGGTGGCCCTGCCACGCTGTTCTATGTGTCGGACCACGGGGTGCGCGTAAATGAATGCACGGCGGGCATTCCCGCGCATGGGGATGTGCGTGCGGCGTATGAGGTGCCGTTCTATTTCTGGGCATCCGCTGCCTGGCAGGCTGACCGCCCGCAGGCCATGCAGGCAGCGCGCGACAATACGCATGCCCCCTTTACGCTGGCCGCCATTCCCGCCAGCGTTCTCGATGCAGCGGGACTGGCCTATCAGGGGGCTGATATGGCGCGTTCCGCCCTGTCAGCCCATCCCGGCCTGCCGCGCCGTATCGTGCACGGGGACAGTGCTGCCAACCAGAGCGTGGATTACGATCACAGTCATGATGATGCGCACTGCCATATTGCCCGCAACTGAATGCGGACAGGGGTTCAGTGGCCTTCGGGGTGGGTCTTGCGCCATGCATCGTAGCGGCGCTTGTCCAGGCAGTAGGCCAGGTTTTTGTATAGCTGGATATGGCGGGTGTGGACCACTTCCTCCTGACAGGTGATCTTGTCGCTGTCCTTGTACTCATCCCATGCGGGCTGCAGGACCAGCGCGCGTTCCTTTTCTCCCGTAACGCAGGCATTTGTCACTTCATCACCAAATTCGGTGGTGCAGTCATCCACGATGGGATAGCTGGGAAAGGACAGTGCAGGAGTAGGCAACTGCACTTCGGGGCGGATGTAAAGGGAGTTCAGCTCCCCTTCCGGCACGTTGGCGCGGGCATGGGGCGCGCCGCCTGCTGCGAGTACGCCCAACAGCGCCAGAGTGGTGATCTTCTTCATGTGTCTATGCCTTTTTTTGGGGACTGTTCCAGAAATCTGCTATTGAAACGTCCTGTAAATTATAAAGAAGTTTCTGGTGAAGCTTTTTTCACGACGCTTCGGAGAAGGTCGTCTTTTTAAGTCTGGGCCGATGCGTCCATCCACGCCCGCCACGCAGCCCAGCCATGAATGATGTGGGCCAATTCGTCATATCCCCCACCGGCGGGGTGTGTGCCGTCCCCATGGCTGATTTCGGCACACCACAGGGGCGCGGCAAGCAGGGTATCGGTTATGGGCAGGAAGGGTATCCCCAGTCGCTTACAGGCCGTGGCCTGTGCGGCAGAAAGGGCCTGTGTGCGGACATCTGTCATGGCGGTGCCGGTAGGGGGCGGTCCGACCATCAGTACGGGCCAGTGCGCGGCAGCCATTGCCAGTATGGCGCAGGCAGCGGCCAGACTGCGTTCATACCCGAGCCGAGGCTGCCCATCGGGCCGTATCGTGCAGTCATTGGCACCGAAGGACAGCACGATCCTGCCATCCGCCCTGCCACCAATGCGGGCTTCGGTCTCGGTCTGCCAGCGTTGGGCAATGTCATGGCTGGTCTGCCCGCGCACGCCGAGGTTGTAGAGCGTGACATCATGCCCGGCCTGCCGTTCCATGGCGCATAGCCGCCCGGCCCAGCCCTGACAGGTCTCGTCACCTGTGCCCGTGACGTAACTGTCACCGATAAAGCAGATTCGCATGTCGCCATGATAAGCCGTGTAGGGGATGGAAAACCATGCCGGAAATACAGGTTATTTGCACACTTTCTTATTTTGTTCTCATGTTTTAGGGTCTGCCGCACGACCAATGGCAGGGAGCGGGAACGAAAAGATGCGTGCAGGGATTATGCCATGGCTGTGGGTCTGGCTGCTGCTGGGCTGTACCCCGGCCATGGCCGCACATCCCCTTTATCATTTGGCACCCGCAACGCCCGGCTGCACTCAGCCCGAGGCCCTGCATCGCGCTCGGCACCTGTCTGTAGCCATAGGACATGACCACGCGCTGGCCGCCCTGCACTGCCAGCGCGCGGCGGAGGGGGGAACATGGCAGCTTGTGGGCCAGCATGGTGATGTGTTGCTGCTACGCCATCTTCCCGCGCAGCGGGGAGAGGCTGCCCTGTATTTTCCCGCCAGTGCGGCAACACGGGTGGGCGCATCCCTGCCTGTAGGCCTGTTACGGCTGGTCATAATGGGGGGCGGGGCCATGCTGTTATGGCCGATCCTGCGGCAGGGCTGGCGGTGGTGGCGCAGGCGGCGGGCATGGCGTATGTGCACAGGGCTGATCCGCCAGCATGCCGAGGCCTTGCGTATCCGGCGCAGGCAGCTTGTGCAACCGAACAGCTATGGGGTGGAACAGACCGGCAAATGGCAGCGTGAGATGGCGGCGTTCAGCAGGACCGTCCTGCGTCCTGCGTTGCGGTTACGGCATCTGGACCACGTCTGGCCGGGTCTTGCGGCAGCGGTACAGGCCCGGATCGAGCGCGTTGCCTGCCAGCCCCCTGCGGGTTCCGATGCGGGTTATGCACCTGACATGGACCCCATCGCTTACGAGCATTACTGTGCTGACCGTTTACGGGCATGCGGGTGGGAGGCACATATTACGCCACCGGGCGGGGATCAGGGGGCCGATGTGATTGCCCAGCGGGGCAGGCTGCGGCTGGTCGTGCAGTGCAAGCTGTACCGAAATGCCGTGGGAAATGATGCGGTACAGCAGGTTGCCGCCGCCCGCCTGCACTATCATGCCGATGTGGCGGCTGTTGTCTCCAACGCGGATTACACCGCTTCAGCCCGGCAACTGGCGGGTTCCAATTCCGTATTCCTGCTGCACCATGATGAACTGGCGGATCTTGGCAGTCGTCTGATGCGCACGCGCAAGTTGGGCTAAACCCGACCATGTCATAACATGGCCGCGCTGGTCTGCCTGCCTTTTCCGCCGTGCGGCAGGGCGACTGTCTAGTCCTGTTTGTTGCTGGAAGCCGGTGGCGAAGGATGATTGCGGGTACTCAGCCTGACCGTAATCAGCAGGTGAGCGATCATACGTGCAGAGTTGCTCATGATTCATACCTCCTATCTTCCTCATACATGAATCGTTTCAGAAAAGCGAAGGTTTCCTGCGCGGCGTAAAGTATTTTTGCCTGCTGTTGTGCTCAGCGGTGCGGATACCCATTTCATGCGCAGATATAGCGGGATGAGGACTGCATTGAGACGACACCGCGTGATGCTGGACGGGCGGGAACTGTATGCGGGCGCGCAATGGACACATGTCCAGCGCTTTGCCCGCGCACTGCAGGCACGCGGGCAGGATGCTGTTGCGATTCGGGATGAAACCCCCCGCCCCCCACATGTGTCCCGCCCTCGCTTGTCGGGCCTGCCCCCGCGCAGGCCCCCCCCGGCACGGCAGGCCTGACCGATGGCTTATGCCTGCCTGCTCGTTGCCATACTGGCGGAGGTGACGGCCACGTTCTGCCTCACCCTTTCCAACGGTTTTACCCGGCTCGGTCCTTCCTGCGTGACCGTGGTGGGGTATGGGGTGGCGTTCTATGCGCTGTCGCTGGCGCTGCGCACCATCCCGACTGGGGTGGCTTATGCCATATGGTCCGGTGTGGGGACCGTGCTGATCACGTTGGTATGTCGCGTGGTACTGGGTCAGAAGCTCGATCTGGCCGCTATAGGCGGCATGGCGCTCATACTGGCCGGGGTGCTGGTCATGAACCTGCTGTCAGGCACGGGGCACCACGGATAGGGGAACGGGCCGGTTCCCCAGGAGGGCAGCCCGGACCATTAACGCCGCGTGTCGCCATAGCCGCCCCGCAGGTCATCCACGCAGGCTGCAAGCCCACTGGCAGGCATCTGTATCGGACAGTGATCAGGTCAGTCGTTTCATGGGGGAGAGGTTCCTTTTCCATTAACGGAAGATCTCCCGATCCTGTCAGGTCATCCTGTTATAGAGAAAAAAGGCCGCAAGACGACAGTGTTCCCACGCATCTTTACAACCCTTCCCGCCAAGCGGCTATGCCGGATGCACGCGCGTTGGCGAGAAGGGTAAAGGCAGGCGTTATTTCAGGCCATCGGCCTTGGCCAGTTCCCGCACCCGCCGCAGGAGGGAGACCGCGTAATCCTCGGCTTCCATCTTGGAAGAGAAGCCGCCCAGCGTCTCGCTCAGGCCACCGACATTCACTTCAAGGCTGTACTTGCCCTGTGCATCGGGGCCAGTTGTTGCTGCTTTGCTCATGATTGCTTCCTGTCTGCTCATGCCATGGGCACTGATGGGCGCCATGGGCGACACATTACGTGCCTGCGTGTTATGACATAGGGTGCAGGGCGGGTGTTTCCATGCCACCTGTCGCAATGCTGCCCGCCTGCCGCAGCACTTGACAGCGCAGCGGTTTTGCATGCCTGCCGCGATTCCTGTACAGTCGGTGGCGCAACCATTCACCCCCAGCCAGTAAGGCATTACCCCGCCTGATGATGACACGCCTGCCCGGTTTCCTTCAGATGGCCCGCCTGTTCGATCTGTTCGAGGAGGTGGTCATGCTGGTGCTCACCCTGCTTATCGTCGTCATTGCCGGCACATCGCTGGTGCATGTGGTGGTCGCAGTCGGGCGGATGTTGCTGGCAAGCGGCCTGAATCCGACCAGCCCGGAAATGCTGCAGAGCATCTTCGGCATGTTCTTTACCGTACTGATCGCGCTGGAGTTCAAGCATTCCATACTCGTCCTGCCCGATGCCCAGCCTCATAGCCTGATCCGCATGCGGTCGGTCCTGCTGATCGGCATGCTGGCCACGGTGCGCAAGTTCATCGTCATCGACCTCAAGGAGGTGGATGTCATGGAATTGCTGGCCCTTTCGGCGGCCACCCTTTCGCTTGGGATCGTCTACTGGCTGGTGCGGCCACCAGCGCCCGTGACACAGGCTCCCATTCCCATGCCTGAACACGGACCAGCGGCCTGAGCGGCCTGCCGGTCCGTGATGATGGGCAGTTTATTTCTGGCGGGCGAGTTCGGCCTCAATCTTCTTGATGCGCTGTGCCAGAGCTTGCGCGTGTTCGGGCCGGTCCTTGACGGCAATGTCATGATCGCGGCGCACCTGTGCCAGTTCGCGCTCAAGTTCGGTGGCGGAAGGAAGATGATGGTCTGCTGACATGCTGATATCCCGTTTGCAATTGTTGCTGGAATTCATGTCGGCATGGACAGGTCCGCATGCAACCCGCCATGCATGCGCATGTGCTATGTCATGCGCATGCATGGCGGGTTTGCGATGCCCGGCATGGCTGGCATGATCGGCAGGGGGGCGCAGTGCTGATGGCACCCGGCCCCCGATGGATAGGAACTTTACCGCTGCAAACAGGAGAAGACAGCATGGATTTTAAGGCAGGCGATATTGTGGTGGTAAAGGATGATGCGCCGGTGGCACCGGCCCTGCGGGGCATGAAGGGGACGGTCGTTGAAATCATCGAGAACGGCCAGATCCGCGTACGCGGTGATGGCAGCGGCAACGATGAATGGTTCGACGCCGCCAGCCTGCGGCATGAATAGGGGAGTGAGCGCTTAGTCTCCATCCCACAGGCGCAGGAACGCATAGGGATAGGCCGTGCAGGACTGAACAATGTAACGCATCCGCGCTGACCATTCAGCCTTTGGGCTGTGGGGTGAGATGCGTGCCTGCATTGCCTGTTTTCCTTGCGTGATCTGTCCGCTTACAAACCTGTCAACGTCATGCAAGCATGAAAGAAATATTCCTCCATATCACTTTTGCATGAATGCTGTATGTGTTGTGCAGCAGATGCATTGCGGCTGCGCATGCAGTGTTTGGACGCTGCCCCATCCAAGGTGGTAGAAGGAACGCGATCGCCCCGCATGGCAGATCGATGGACAGACAGCGAAGAGATTTGATGAACCGCAGCAAGATTGTAAAATGGGCAACCATTGTCTCCCTGCTGCTCATGATCGGCAGCGTTGGCGTGCTGGTACGGGGCATGACGGCGGATGGTATCGGGCCGGTGTCATGGATGGT
>NC_016027.1:0-60000 GCF_000182745.2 Komagataeibacter medellinensis NBRC 3288 | reverse complement strand
GACTCCCCTGACCTGTCAGTTGAGCGTGGACATGCTGCCCACGCGCGAGTTCGCGCGGCGCCCGCATGTATGGCTGGACCTGATCAGCCGTAACCGTGGCACAATTTCCTACAGTCCGTCCTTTGGCTATGAACTGTGCGCCCGGCGCGCAACCTCGATCGAACTCGACCTCTCGTCATGGCGGGTTGCGGGTATCGGCGGAGACATGATCCGCTACCATATTCTTGAGGATTTCGCGCAGCGCTTTGCCTCAGCCGGCTTTGACAGCGGGGCCTTTACCGCCAGCTACGGCATGGCGGAAGCAACCCTGGCCATAAGCTTCGCACCACTGGGTTCTGGCATCCGTACCGATACGATCGACCTGCGTGCGCTTGAGACGCGCGGCGAGGCCGTACCTTCCAACGATCCGGCTCGGGCACTGCGCACTTTTGTCATCTGTGGCGAGGTCCTGCCCCAGCATGAACTTGAAGTGCGCGACAGCGAAGGCAATGTGTTGACAGACCGCAAGATCGGCACCGTGTTCGTGCGCGGCCCCAGCCTGATGCAGGGCTATTTCCGCCGCCCGCATGAGACCGCACGCGTAATGGATGCCGATGGGTGGCTTAATACCGGTGACCTGGGGTACATGCTGGATGGGCAGGTCGTCGTGACTGGCCGCGCCAAAGACCTGATCATTATCAACGGTCGTAACATCTGGCCGCAGGACCTGGAATGGTCGGCCGAGACGGAAATCAGCACTCTGCGCAGCCGTGACGTGGCCGTATTTTCGGTTGATGAGGATGAAGGCGAGAAGATCGTGGCTCTTGTGCAGTGCCGCGCATCTTCCCCCGAAGCACGCGAGACGCTGAAGACTGACACCGCCAACCTGTTCCGTCGGCAGCACGGCGTGGATGTATCCATCATTCTGGTACCGCCCCATACGCTTCCCCAGACCTCATCGGGCAAGCTGACGCGGGCACGGGCCAAGGCCATGCTGCTTTCCGGGGCTTTTCAGCCACTGGAAGCATCATCCGTATCCGTGGTCTGAAGGTCAGGGCAATTACCGCTGCCAACTGGCGGAAAGCAGTACTGGTCAAAAAGCTGTTTTTCGCCCATAAGGCTTCCGATCAGGGGACAAATACAGTCCCCACCCACGATCCATGGATCGTGGTCTGGTCATTCATGCTGTTCCCCTGCCTGCGGCAGGCAGGACGTGCCATAAGGATGTTGGAATGAGTGAAACGGTAGCGAGCGTCTCCGCACTGATCGTGAAGACGCTGCTGGCGAACCCTAAGGTTCCCCGTGATATCAATGGCAGCAGCAAGATCGTTGAAGATCTGGCCTTTGATTCACTGGCCGTCATGAATTTTGTCATGGAAATCGAGGATACCCTTGATGTTTCCGTGCCGCTTGACCGGCTGGCTGATATTCGCACCATTGATGATCTGGCGGTCTGCATCGTCTCCCTCAAGCAGGCATCCTGACGCATCATGTCAATTTTCTCGAAATATGAAGGCTTGGCATCGGCACTGAAGTCCGTTACCGCCGGTGGTGGCCGCAATCCTTTCAACGTGGTCATCGAAAAGCCGATTTCCTCGACGGTCGGGCTGATCGAGGGGCGCGAGACGCTTCTGTTCGGCACCAATAACTATCTGGGCCTGAGCCAGTCCCCCGCCGCGATTGAAGCCGCCGTTGCCGCAGCGAAAGCCTATGGCGTAGGCACCACAGGCTCACGCATCGCCAATGGTACGCAGGGGCTGCACCGCCAGTTGGAGGAGCGGCTGTCCGCGTTCTTCAGGCGCAAACACTGCATGGTGTTTTCCACTGGCTACCAGGCCAATCTGGGCACCATCTCGGCGCTGGCAGGCAAGGATGACTATCTGCTTCTGGATGCAGACAGCCATGCCAGCATCTATGACGGTAGCCGCCTTGGCCATGCGCAGGTGATCCGTTTCCGCCATAATGATGCCGATGACCTGCACAAGCGCCTGCGCCGTCTGGATGGTACGCCAGGTGCGAAGCTGGTTGTGGTCGAGGGTATCTATTCCATGATGGGCGATGTGGTGCCCATGGCGGAATTCGCTGCCGTCAAACGCGAGACGGGCGCTTGGCTGCTGGCTGATGAAGCCCATTCCGTTGGCGTGATGGGTAAGCATGGCCGTGGCGTGGCGGAAGCCGATGGCGTGGAAGATGATGTGGACTTTGTTGTCGGCACTTTCTCCAAGAGCCTTGGCACGGTCGGTGGCTACTGTGTGTCCAACCATGATGGGCTGGATCTGATCCGCCTGTGCTCACGCCCCTACATGTTCACCGCGTCCCTGCCGCCCGAAGTCATCGCCGCGACCATGGCGGCGCTGGATGAACTGGAAAACCGGCCCGAACTGCGTGTACGCCTTATGGATAACGCACGCAGGCTGCATGCGGGGCTACAGGCGGCTGGCCTACGCACCGGCCCGCAGGCCAGCCCGGTCGTGTCAGTCATTCTGGATGAAATCCCAGTCGCGGTGGCCTTCTGGAACCGGCTGCTTGACCTAGGAGTTTACGTCAACCTCAGCCTGCCGCCCGCAACGCCAGACCAGCACCCCCTGCTGCGGACCTCCGTCATGGCGACCCATACGCCGGAACAGATTGACAGGGCCGTGGAAATCTTCGCTACCGTCGCAACCGAAATGGGTCTCAGCCGCGTCGCCTGAAAAAACCGGCCTGTCGTAACTTCCATAGGAGATACGGCAGGCAGATCAGTGGATGCCGTTCCGAAAACGGGCCAAGCGGCAGTATAATGCCGGAATGACGCTGTATTTTCCAAGCGATGTAGCGCGCGCCCCCTTCAAACGTGAAGGCACCCTTGGCCAATCTGCTGATATTCAGCACACGCCCCACCCGCCCGCGCAACCACCAGCCTTCGCGCATCCTGCTCCGCAGGCCCGGCGTCAGGCGAGGAGTGAGCATGTCTGCACTGCGCTCGAACGGTAGGCCATCGGCAATCCAGATATCTGGCAGCAGCGCCCTGTAACGTTCTTCCCGTCCTGCCAGCAGAGTGCGAGGCCTGCGCCCGTTCTCCACACGTAACTCCGCACCGTAGGTATGGGCGAACAGGGCACGCCAGTACTCATCCGCCGTGCCCGATTCCGGCCCGAGTGCGGCAGCCCATCGCCCTGCCTGCCCCACGGCCCGCACAATGCACGACAGGATGGCATCGGCCGCCTCCGATCCGCGTATCCATACCAGTCGCACAGGCTGGCAGAAGCGCGCCCAGACCGTCGTATCAAGCGATGCCGGCCCCGTCATGCGCCGAAACTGGTCAATGGACAGGATGGCAACCTTGGCCCGGATGAGACGATCATCAACCAGGATTTCGTGATATTCGACATTGGGAGGCAGGAGGCGATTGGCCTCACGCGCCACAGGGCCTGCCCTCCAGTCCTTCAGATGTTCAACGATGACATAGAAATCCAGGATGCCTTCGGGGTCCATCTCGCGCAGGACCGAACCGTAGAAGACCACGCCCAGCGGCTGTACCCCGCCCACAAGCTGCGTGACAAAGTCAGTAACGAAGGGAGCGACCGGCTGGACCAGTTCGTCCGCCAGCAGGTGGGCGATACGGCCTGCGGCGGCAAGGCGGCTGTTTGGATCAGGCTGGGGCATGTATGTCCCTTCCTCATGCATGGATAAAATCTATGGGCGCGGTGGCGGAAAGGATGATCCGCCCGGTCGCACCGGGGGAAAAGACTTCTCCATCCAGCACGAAATCGGAATTAAGGTGCATTTCGATCTGCTCCTCACACCCACTACTGTAATCGGGATTGTGGCGCAGCCACGCAGGCTGCCGGCCGCGCAGCAGCGCCCACGCCGCCGCCGCCAGCTGCGAGGGCCGGCCCGTCACGTACAGGAAATTAATGGTATCGTCGCGCATGTCCTGCCCCGTCCAGAACGGCCATATGCGATAAGGCAGGCGCTGGAGCGTAGTAGACAGGAACAAGAAGCAGTTGCCCTCCAGCCGGGTCTGCGCGCCCGCCAGAATCGTCATTGGGTCGCCCTGCATCCATTCCTGCCGCGAACGCCGCGTAAGCAGGCGCCCCACGGATGACAGGAAGGAGACGATCACCGCCATCTCATGCGAATAATTGTTCAGGATCGCGGGCTGGTGGGCCAGTTCGATCCCGCGCGTAAAGGCCGCCGCCCCATGGAACATGCCAACAACGGGGGGCCTGTCCTCACTGTCTGGCCATTGCACCACCAACCCGCAGCGCCGACGCACGTTGCGCCGCAACCGGTTGGATACGGCAAGCTGCTGCAGGCGCTCCAGCGCTTTGGTCCCGCGCAGGCCAAAGCCCACATCACCTGCTATAAGGTTGGTATTGCCCGATGGCAGCACAGCAATCGCGGGTAGGCGGTCAGGGGCATAGTGGCGGTGCACGGCGCTCAGTACGTCGCTTACCGTGCCGTCTCCTCCATCTATGACAATACACTCCATATTGCGCGAAGCCAGGTCCGCGATATGAGCATCCAGACGGGAGCGGTCAGCCGGATCGATGAAATTGCCTCCAAGCAGCGCACGGGCAGTCGGGGCATAGGCGCTCGTGTCGCTCATGTTCCGTCGGCTGCGCGGGTTGTAAACAAGCGCAAAACATCCGGTCACCAATCATCCCATCCCTGTCTGAAATTTGACTTACAGGTCATAAGCAACCATCTGCCTTCTATTGCAAGGCACGAAAAGCAGGTGCCCCCCCTACAGGGGTCTGGCACAACACATGCGCATAACCCTGATGCGCAGGCATGCCGGAAGGAAAGAGGCGATCTTGAATCCCATTACTATTGCACATCTTTCGGACCCTCACCTGCCGACGGAAATGGCACCTCCCCGCCTTGCAGACCGCCTGAACAAACGCATGTTCAGCTATTTTTCATGGCGTGGGCACCGCCGTTTCGTGCATCGACCCGAGATCCTGGCCCGTGTCATGGCCGACATAACGGCAAATCATGTGAACATGATTGCCGTGACGGGCGATCTGACCAACATGGGTCTGCCGGGCGAGTGTCGCAATGCCCTGCGCTGGCTGGAAGGCATGCCCGCCTCTTGTACAGTCATACCCGGCAATCATGACACCCTTGTGCATGCCGACTGGCAGCAGACTGTGGGCCTATGGCAACCATGGATGGGTAAGCTGCCCTTTCCCTTTGTACGCCGGATGGGGCCTGTTGCGCTGATCGGGGTCAGTTCGGCGGTGCCAACGCCATGGTTTCGGGCAACCGGCACCATGGGCGCGCGGCAGGCGGCGCGCCTGCGCACGATCCTGAACGAAACCGGACGGCAAGGCCTGTGCCGGATCGTCATGATCCACCACCCGCCGGTACCCGGGCTTGCCATCCCCCGCAAGGCACTCCGAGACCCGGATAATTTCGCTGACTGTATTGCACACGAAGGGGCGGAAATGGTACTGCATGGCCATATTCATACCGCGACCATTTCCTCCCTTCCCGGCCCACTGGGCGCCGTGCCGGTTCTGGGCGTAGCCTCGGCTTCCGCCCGCGCGCACGACCCGCTGCGCGCGGCGGGATGGAATCGCATTACGGTCAGCAGCGGAGACAAAGGGTACACATTGGCTGTTACACGGCGTTTCTTTCCTGAAGATGGAGAGGCTGTTACCACGCAGGAAACCGTTTTCGAACTTCTTTCACCCTCCCGCTCCTTTCCGGGTATAAGCACCGACTCATGAATCGCACGTCGCTTCAGCACCGGATACTGGACAGGCTTGCTCCAAGCACCCTGGACCGCTACCTGCTGCGCCAGGTCGTGCCGCCGTTTTCCATCGCACTGGGCGTTGTCATGTCGGCGCTCCTGCTCGAACGCCTGCTGGTGCTGTTCAACCTGCTCGCTGCCAATGGCAGTTCGATGAAAACCTTCTTCGCGCTGCTAAGTGACCTGATCCCCCATTATCTGGGGCTGGCCCTGCCTGCGGCGATGTGCGTGAGCGTGTTTTCTGTCATCCGGCGCATGAGTACCAACCATGAGATCGATGCCCTGATGGCAAGCGGGGTCTCGCTCTTTCGCATATGTCGGCCCTTTGTGGTGACAGGGGCGATATTCGGCTTTCTGGCGTTCTCGCTGTACGGCTTCATACAGCCCTATGCGCGTTATGATTACCGTTCGGCCTTCTATTTCGCCAGTCATGCGGGCTGGACGCCACACCTGCAGTCCAAGATGTTCGCCATATCGGACGACATCGTGCTGACTGCGGAAAATGTTGACCATGCCGGATCACGCATGTGGAACATCTTTATCCGTGACGCAACGGACAAGGCGCATATCCGCTTCATAACGGCCCAGAAGGGATATATCTTCAACCCGGCAGACGGATCGGACATCCGCCTTGACCTGGTTGATGGCACCATTGTGACCGACAGCCAGGACAAACAGCCCTCGGTAACCGGCTTTACACGCACCACCCGCCTGATCTCGGGTCGAAGCAAACTCGATGACGAAGCCTACCGCAAACGTGGCGAGACCGAGCGCGAACTGACCGTACCCGAACTGTATTACGGCATCAGGCACGGCAATCCCGCCATTAGCCATTCCTATATGATTGCGGAGCTGAATTTCCGTCTGGCGCGCACAACGGCCATTCCCTTCATCCCTATTCTGGCCTGTGCCCTAGCAGGTGTGCGCAAGCGGCAGAAAAATAACCCCGGCCTGGCCATTGCCGCCATAACACTGGTCGGGTTCGACCATACGCTACAGATGGGCATGAGCTTTGTCGCCAACATGCATATGTCGCCGCTGCTGGTGATCTGGCTGCCCACACTGGTATTCTGCCTTATCTGCGTAGGTGTTCTGATCCGGCAGGCGGGTGGATTGCGTATCCTGCTCGAACGTGGGCCGAGCATGGCTTCGCGCCAGCTTTCCGCTGATGGTCTGCCCCGCCACATGACGGAACGTCAGGCATGAAGCACCGGCTGCGCCTGGCCAGCGGCACGGTCCTGCTGGGCTACCTGTCGCGCGAGATGATGGGCAAGGTGTTCGCCACCGCCATTATCGTCGTATCGCTCATGGAAATCCTGGCCCTGCTGGAACAGGTAACGGAAATCATGCACCGCCATCTGGGTATGAGCGGGGTGCTGTATTATGCGGTGATGCGCCTGCCACTCCTGTTCTGCAACGCCATGCCGATTGCCATGTTGATCGGTGCCCTGCTGGCGCTGATGCAGATGACAACATCCAACGAGATCGCGATCATGCGCGCGGCGGGACTGTCTACGCCGGGACTGATCAAGCTGTTCCTGCCTACCACCATCGTGCTGGGCATATTATGCGGAGTGGTGAATGATCAGGTTACCCCGCGCACCGAACAGGCTCTGGCCCAGTGGTGGAACCTCACCGCGCCAGATGCCCTTGCTGACCCCCACAATTACTGGATCCGTTCGGGCAATGACCTGATCAGCATCCACTTCCTTGGCAACGGGGGAAGCGTACTCAAGGATGTAATGGTCTATCACCGCGACCGCCAGAGCCTGCTACAGAAGGTCACGACTCTGGACTCGGCGCGCTATGTACATGGTCACTGGTATGGTACGCCTGCCCGGGTGCTTGACGTTGTCAGCCCCACCCGTGTCGACCTGCTCGATATCCCGCCCGGTCAAAGCACGCGGCTTGACTGGCCCATTACGCTGACCCCCGGTTACATCACCCAACTGACCACAAGCTTTACCCAGTCCATCAGCACGATGCTGGCTGAAGAAAACGGCAGCCTGCCTTCCAGCCAGTCCCCGTCCTTCTTCCTGACCGAAATACTGGGACGCATCATGTTACCCGTGACATTCACGGTAATGCTGTTACTGGCCGTGCCGGTGGTCTATATCCCCCCCCGGGCTGGCATCCGCAGCTGGCTACCGGTATGGTGTCTGGGCGCCGGCCTGCTGTTTGTTGTATTCCAGGGGCTGCTGCGTGCGCTGGGAAATGCAGGAACGCTGCCCTCGCTTATGGCGATATTCGTCGGGATCCTTATTTTTATCCTTGGCGTCATCACCGTGCTACTGAGGATCGAAGAGCGATGATTACCAACACCCTGAAGAACAGTTCAATCCGCACGGGCCGGAGTTTCGACCTGGGCAAAATGAACCTATCCCAGCTCTGGATTGCCTACCTGACCTATCCCACCATCCTGCTCTATTTTGCCCTGATTCTGTGCAGCTTTACCGTAATGGCATATACTTATGCCGCTTTTGTTCCGGTAGCTGTCAGCATCGGGGCGGTCATGCTGGTCTATCCGATGGTATGGTATGCCATCCATCGCTTCATCCTGCATGGGCGCTTCCTGTACCGCATGAAATGGAGCGCATCGCTGTGGAAACGCATCCATTTTGACCATCACCAGGATCCGCACCTGCTGGATGTGCTGTTCGGTTCACCGCTCAACACCATTCCCACCATCGCCGTCGTGACCATTCCCATCGGCTACGCCATTGGCGGCATGCCGGCATCGGCAGCAGCCTTCGGTGCAGGACTGACCATTACCTGCATTTATGAATTCTTTCACTGTATCCAGCACCTTAATTACAAGCCGCGCATGAACTGGATTCAGCGCATGAAGCAGCGCCACGTCCTGCATCATTTCCATAACGAAAATGGCAATTACGGCATCACCAGCTTCGTGGCTGACCGCCTGTTCCGCAGCTATTACCGCGATGCCCGTGGCTGCCCGCGCAGCCCCACGGTGTTCAACCTTGGCTACGACATCAAGGAAGCGCAGCATTACCCCTGGGTTATGGAAGAAACCGGCTCCCCCCCGCGTGACCGGCCCGATGGTGCCAACACCACGCGCAACGCAGCATGAGCATGGGGATCCATGTCCTCATTCTGGCGGGAAGCCGGGCGGGCCGGGTTGATCCCATGGCACAGGCCGCCGGCATTTCGCACAAGGCGCTGCTGCCGGTCTGTGGCACGCCCATGATCAGTCGGGTCATCACGGCACTACAATCAGTAGGGGACATCGACACGATCGCCATCTGCATCGAACAACCCGACGTGCTGGAAGGCATTGTGCCAGCGGGCGTGACTTTCATCCCGCCTGCCGCCGGGCCGAGCGCCAGTGTCATGAAGGCACTCGACACGCTTGGTACGCCGCTACTGGTCACGACAGCGGACCATGCCCTGCTGGAGCCGGGCTGGGTCCGCAGCTTTGTGCAAGCGGCACTGGAAAGCGGGAGTGATGTTGCAGCAGCCGTCGCCATGGAAGAGTCGATCATGCGCGACGTGCCGGGCACGAAGCGCACCATGATCCGGCTGGCCGATGGTGCGTTCTCGGGCTGTAACATGTTCCTTTTCCGTACACCTGCTGCGGCCGGCGTGATCCGGCTGTGGCAGAAGCTGGAAACCGAGCGCAAACACCCGTTCCGGATGGCGCGTATTCTGGGCCTGAGCATCCTGCTGCGCTTCGTGTTCAGGCGGTTGACCCGCGCGGATGTCTGTCGCCGTATCGGCCAGCTTGCGCATGCCCGTGTTGCCCTGATCCCGCTGGCTGATGGCCGGGCCGCTGTGGATGTGGACAAGCCAGCAGATCTGGAACTGGTAACTCACCTGCTTTCCACGGCATCTGCCACCTGACAGCTCGTTACTGTCCGATGCCAGACCCCCTGCCTGCCCCCCATACCCAGACCGCCATACGCATGGGCGTGAGCCAGATGTGTCGACAGCATGGGTGGGCGGTGCTGCATGAATTCTCACTGCCCGATCGCAGACGGGCCGATATCATGGCCCTGACGCCGCAGGGGCATCTTGTCTGCATCGAGATCAAGTCCGGCCTGCCCGATTTCCGGGCTGACCGTAAATGGTCCGATTACCTGCCGTGGTGCGACCGGATGTATTTTGCAGTCAATCAGGATTTTCCCCGGACCGTACTGCCCGACACCACCGGCCTGATCGTCGCCGCAACCGACAGGGGCGCCGATGGCAGACCAACCTGCGTGGACTGCGCGATCATCCACCATCCACCCCACACCGCACTCGCCCCCGCACGCAGGCGAAAGCTGACCTTGCAATTTGCCCTGCAGGCAGCGGAACGTCTGGGCCGGATGGAAATGCCACAACTGGACCAGACGCTCAGAACGGCATTACGTGTAGAATAATGTTTCCCGACATACGAAAGGCTAACCGATGACCCAGGCCATCCTGACCCGCTTTGAAGCCGCGCGCTCCATCGTGCGCGATGCAGCAGCCCTTGCCATGAAGATGCGCCCGGCCCCCGGCGGCCCGCAGGGCACCCAAAAAAGCGCACAGGACTGGCTGACGGAAGCCGATGGCGCGGTGGAATCCTTCATCTCGGAGCGAATCGGCACACTGTTCCCCGAAGACGGCTTTCAGGGTGAGGAAGAAGGACGCACCCGTACCGGCAGCCTGCGCTGGGTGGTGGACCCCATTGATGGCACGTCAAACTACGCCCGCGGCCGCAACCGCTGGTGTGTCTCGCTTGGCCTGATGGATGGCGACACGCCGGTTGCGGGCATCATTGAGGCCCCCGCCCTGGGCGAGACCTATACCGCCGTGCGCGGCCATGGGGCCTTTCTCAATGGTAAACGTATCAAGGCATCTCCCGTGACCGATACGGCCGCGTCCCTGATCGAGATGGGATGGAGCAACCGCGTACCGCCTGGCGTATTCCAGCAAAAGATTGATGCCATCCTGAATCTGGGCGCCATGCCGCGCTCGGGCGGGTCAGGTGCGATTGCGCTGGCAGAAGTCGCCTGCGGGCGGCAGGACGGCTACCTGGAAATCCGTATCAATCTTTGGGACGTAGCCGCCGCACTGGTGTTGCTGGAAGAAGCGGGCGCATGCGTCTCCCCCTTCCTGCGTGATGGCGGATTGAACGACGGCATCAGCATCCTGGCCGCAGCTCCCGGTATTGCCAATGCATTTTCCAGTGCGGTTGGGGTCTCCCTTAAATAACGGCAATATAGGACGATAGACCACCGGACGGGCTTGCCTTGCGGGTCATGATTCAGCCATGAAAACACACCACTCCATGGCACGGGCCGTTTTGGTGGATCTGCCGTTACGAATCGGAAAGGGAGCACGGTTTTGCGCACATTTCATTTCATCAGGACATCACTTGCCACCTTGGCCCTGATGATGCCGCTCCACGGTGCCCTTGCGGCAAGCATGGAAGAAGAACAGAATCTGGTGGACCGTGCCACCCTGACCGTGCGGGACATGTTCTCCACCGCCACCGCGAACAGCAAGGTTACCCGTTACCTTGCCCAGTCACGCGGCGTGATTATCTGCCCCTCCGTCTTTCGCATGTCCATCGCCTTTGGCGGCGGCGGCGGCGGCTGTGTGTTCCTGACGCGCGATGCCCATGGCTCGTGGTCGGACCCGGCGTTCTACCGTATGTCCTCGGCCAATTTCGGATTGCAGCTCGGCATGCAGGACGTGGAGGTCATGCTGTTCGTCATGACCGACCAGGGGGTGCAGTCGCTGCTGGACAGCCAGTTCAAGCTGAGCGCCGATGTAGGCACCTCCTTCGCCTCATCCGGCTCAGGGCTGGAAAGCGGCACGGCAGGGGAACATAACACCAGCATCAAGGGCGTACAGAAATCCAAGGGACTGTTTGCCGGTGCCGCCCTGGGTGGCTCCAAGATGCGGGTCAACAGCGCAGCCAACCGGGCCTATTACAACCAGATCGTGGGCCCGGAAGATATTGTGGTGTCCATGCGGGTCAACAATTCCGGTGCGGACCCCCTGCGTTCTGCCCTGAGCGAAGTGCTGACCACCGCCCAGAGTAAAGCTGACAAGAACGGTCCGGCCACCACCACACAGGCCAGCCCGGCCTTCCAGCAGCCCATGGCTACGGCACCGTCCGGGTCAGTCAGCAGTCAGAACCTGCCGGCCCAGTAAGAGCGCATCATTATGCGCAGAGGCAGTCACGGTCCCTATTGCGCGACAGAAGACTGTGCCCGCTTCGCGGCCCTGAAGGCCGAGACATTATGGTTATGGTCACCCAGCGTGGTCGCAAAATTATGGCCACCATGGCCATTGGCCACAAAATAAAGCTGGTCCCCCTGCGCCGGGTGGGCAGCGGCCTCAAGCGCTGCCATACCCGGCGAGCAGATCGGACCGGGCGGCAGGCCAAGGATGATATAGGTGTTATAGGGTGTCGGCTGCAGAAGGTCGGCGTGAGACAGCGCATGCCCCAGCGGTCCCACCCCATGGTTCAGGCCATATACCACGGTCGGGTCGGACTGTAGTCGCATACCCTGATGCAGGCGGTTGAGGAATACGCGCGCCACCATCGGCCGTTCATCCGCGCTGCCTGTCTCACGCTCGATCATGGAGGCCAGCACCAGCAGGTCATGACGGTTCAGGATAGCGGGATCAGCCACGCGCCCTTCCCATGCATGGTCCAGGGCACGATCCATGGCATGCTGCATGCGCGCCAGCATTTGCGCGCGCGGCATCCCCCATTCGTAATCATAAGTCAACGGCATGACTGACCCCTCATCGGGGAAGGGAAACGTACCGTCCATATAGGGCGCCTGTTCCAGCAGGGCCGCGATCTGGATGGAAGACAGACCTTCAGGGATGGTCAACCTGTGTATGACCGGCTTGCCATGGCGTAATACCAGCAGAACCTGATGGATGGACCCGTGAGCGGGAAATACCAATTCCGCTGCATGGAACGCACCATCCACCCGTGTCAGGGCGGTTGCGACATCGAATACTTTTTGCGTGGACCAGTCACGCTCCAGCACGCCCGCATCCTGCAGCGTGGCCATTACCTGTGTCGTTCCCCCATGCGGGATGACAACCGCGCGCCCTTCGGTCAATGGGCCGGGCGCATCGTAATGCTTCAGGCCCAGAAAACCGATGCCTAGACCTGACAGGACAAGCAGCAGGAATGCCCCCCCCAGTGCCGCCAGAACCCTGCGCACGCCGTCTCCCCATTCTTTTTACTGGAAATGGAAAGGGCGCCCGCAGGCGCCCCGGTCTCATACGCCGCGCAGGATCACGCTGGCATTGGTCCCGCCAAAGCCGAAGCTGTTGGACAGGATCGTGTCGATCTTGCGCTCTTGCGCCGTATGCGCCACCCGGTCGATCACGCTCTCACGCGATGGATTGTCCAGATTGAGCGTGGGCGGTGCCACGTTATCACGAATGGCAAGGATGGAGTAGATCGCCTCCACCGCCCCTGCCGCCCCAAGCAGATGTCCCGTGGCCGATTTGGTGGAGGACATGGCCAGCTTGCGCGCATCGTCGCCGAACAGGCGTTCTACAGCTTCCAGTTCCAGGTCATCGGCCATGGTGGAGGTGCCATGAGCGTTGACGTACTGGATGTCCGCCGTAGTCAGGCCCGCGCTGCGCACGGCATTCTGCATGGCGCGGAATGCACCTTCATGCCCTGCTGCCGGTGCCGTGATATGATGTGCATCGCCCGACATGCCATAGCCTATCACCTCGGCATAGATCTTGGCACCACGTGCCTTGGCATGCTCGTATTCTTCCAGCACGACAATACCGGCCCCCTCACCCATCACAAAACCATCACGGTCGCGGTCCCATGGGCGGGATGCCTTTTCAGGCGTGTCGTTGAAATGGGTGGACAGCGCCTTGGCCGAGCAGAAGCCCGCAATGCCCAATGGGCACACCGCAGCTTCTGCCCCACCGGCCACCATCACGTCGGCATCACCCAGCATGATCATGCGGGCGGCATCGCCAATCGCATGTACGCCGGTGGCGCACGCCGTGACGACCGAGTGGTTTGGCCCCTTGAATCCGTATTTGATCGAGACATGGCCCGAGACCAGGTTGATCAGGGCGGACGGGATGAAGAAGGGCGAAAGCCTGCGCGCACGTCCTTCCTTTACCGTGACCGATGCCTCGTAGATGGTCTGGAGGCCACCGATACCGGCACCGATCATCACACCGGTGCGGCAGCGATCTTCCTCCGATTCCGGCTTCCAGCCGGAATCCTCGACCGCTTCGGTCGCGGCCACAAGACCAAGATGGATGAAGCGGTCCATCTTTTTCTGGTCCTTGACCGGTATCCAGTCCGAAAGAGTCAGGCCGCCACTTTCCGTCGGCCCTGCAGGCACTTCACCTGCAACCTGTGCCGGCAGGTCGGACGCGTCGAACGAGGCAATACGGCCAAAGCCGTTTTCACCGGCCACAAGGCGTGACCAGTTACGCTCCACACCCAGTCCGAGAGGGCTGACAATACCCATACCGGTCACGACAACGCGCCGCTGTCCAGATGTCAATCCGGTAGACTGCATCAACCCGCCCTGCTCCTGAAAGTAACGATACCTGACTGAATTCGTAAAAACATGATCGGATAAAAGACCGATCAGGCAGCCTTCTGCTTCTCGATGTAGTCGATCGCGTCCTTCACGGTCGTGATCTTTTCAGCTGCATCTTCGGGGATCTCGACGCTGAACGCTTCTTCGAAAGCCATAACCAGCTCAACCGTATCGAGGCTGTCCGCACCCAGATCGTCGATGAACGATGCATCGGGGGTGACCTTGCTTTCGTCCACACCGAGGTGCTCGACTACGATCTTCTTAACCTTATCAGCGATTTCGCTCATCTGTCTCTGCTTCCTGTCTGCCCCTGAAAGAAACGGGCGGTTCGAAACGTGTTCGTCCTGTAACGTCCCTGCAAACCGGCATTGCATACCGGCCCGCTTCGGACGAAGCTGCGGGCGATTAGCACGGTTTTGATGTGATCGCCAAGGCAGCGATTGCATTTCCTGTCCGCGCGGCCTGCAATCAAGGGACAGCCGGGGGCCACAGACCCCCCTCTTTTCCGTTATTTGCAAGTCTGCTGGGCGGCAGGATACCACATCTGTCAGGGCATCGCCATGCCACCATTGACATGAATTGTAGTACCCGTAATCCATCCTGCCTCGTCCGATGCAAGATACACCACGGCGGGTGCGATATCCTGCGGCTGGCCCATGCGGCCCAGCGGGATGGCGCCCACCAGCTTTTCCTTCTGCGCATCTGGCAGTACATCGGTCATGGCGGTCTGGACAAAGCCCGGCGCCACGGTATTCACGGTAACACCCCGACTGCCTGCTTCCTGCGCCAGCGACTTGCCCATGCCAATCATACCGGCCTTGGCGGCGGCATAATTGGCCTGCCCCGCATTGCCCGTAACCCCCACAACTGAGGCGATGTTGACAATCCGCCCCGCCCTGCGGCGCAACATGCCCTTCAGTGCAGCGCGGCACAGACGGAAGGGGGCGGCAAGGTCCACGTCCAGCACGCGGCTCCAGTCCTCATCCTTCATGCGAATCGCAAGCGTGTCGCGTGTCAGGCCCGCGTTGTTGACCAGAATGGCCAGTGGGGCACCCGCCTTTTCCTCGGCACTGGCGACCAGCGCATCGGCCGCCGCTGGGTCTGACAGGTCGGCCGCACACACATGCACCCGCCCAGCCCCATCCTGTGCGCCAATTTCGGCCGCCACGTCCTCCAGCACACCCTGTCGGGTACCCGACAGCACGACACTGGCTCCCTGCGCATGCAGCGCGCGAGCGATCTCGCGCCCGATTCCACCCGATGCGCCGGTTACCAGCGCCACTTTTCCATCCAGCCTGAACATGAGCTGTCCGTTCCCTTCGGTATTCATAAACCAGATACACTCCGTGACCCGTCCGCTACGGAGCATGGGCATATTGTCAGCGTGCAGCCAGATAGGCCTCGATATCGGCGGGCGTGCCGACCGAACGGGTGGCCACGTCGCCATTGATGCGACGCACCAGCCCTGCCAGCACCTTGCCCGACCCGATCTCGACAAAGCTGTCGGCTCCCATGGCCACCATGGCATCGACACTTTCGCGCCAGCGCACGGTACCGGTGACCTGCCGGACCAGCAGATCACGAATGGTGGCGGGGTCAGATACCTTGGCCGCCGTCACGTTCGCCACCACGGGCACGACGGGGGGCGCAATGTCCGTATCGGCTAGCGCCGCGCGCATGGCGTCCGCTGCCGACGCCATCATGGAGCAGTGGAAAGGCGCCGAGACCGGCAGCTTGAGCGCACGCTTGACACCCTGCGCCTTGGCGAGGGCGATCACGCGGTCAATCGCCGCCATCTGCCCCGCCACGACCACCTGGCCACCGCCATTGTCGTTAGCGACTTCCAGCACTTCCTTGCAGGTTTTACCGGTCTCGTCAGTAAAGGTCGCGGCTTCAGCGCACAGGCTGGCCGCGCGTTCCATGTCCATATCGGCGCCGATTAACGCCGCCATGCCGCCCTCGCCGGGGGGAACGGCCTTCTGCATGGCATTGCCACGCAGACGCAGCAGGCGCGCGGTCTGGGCAATGCCCAGCGCACCGGCTGCCGCAAGGGCGGAGTATTCACCCAGCGAGTGCCCGGCCACCAACGCCACGTCGCGCTTCAGGTCAAGTCCGCCCTCACGCTCCAGCACCCGCAGCACGGCCAGCGAGACGGCCATCAGCGCTGGCTGGGCGTTATCGGTGCGAGTCAGGTCCTCCATCGGCCCTTCGAACATGAGCGTGGAGAGATGTTGCTCCAGTGCATCATCGACTTCCTGAAACACTTCACGCGCGGGGGCAAAGGCTTCGGCCAGATCGCGGCCCATTCCAACTGACTGGCTTCCCTGACCGGGAAAAACAAAGGCTTGCACAGGCATGTCTTCCATCCACACTCATGTTGTCTTTAAATATCCCCGCGTGATGCGGGGTTGGGCTGTCAGTGTCAATCATCATGGCGCGAAACCACCGCGCCCGTAGCGCAGCCGCCATATGGCCAGCAGCAGCATATCCCACGGTAGGGCCGCTCCCTCACGCAGGCGCCAGAACCAGCGTTTGCGCCATCCGCGTGCAGCGGCAACCTTTGGCGGGGGCACACGCTGCACCCGCCAACCCATCATTCGCATCAGCACAAGGCAGCGCGGCAGGTGATAGGCGCTGGATGCCACGGCCACGACACCCCCATACCCCCGCGCGCGCAGGAGCCGGGTGCAGGCGATGACAGAGGCCAGCGTATCGGGGGCCGTATCCTCTACCAGCACACTGCCTGCCGCCGCCCCGCCATCAAGCAACAGGCGGGCCATCACGCTGGCCTCCGTCATGCCTGATGGCCGTGACGGGCCACCCGTAGGCACATACACAACCCCGCCCTGCCGGAGGCCAAAGGCATGGGCTGCGGCCACCCGCAACCTTACCGTGCGGCCGGGCGTGCCATCGGGCCGCAGTTTCGCACCGAATATGACAACCGGCAGCCCGGTCTCCCTCCGCTGCGTCACGGCGGTCAGCGGGGGGCGCGCAGCAGCACCCGGTTGAGTGATTCCAGCGTTGTGAACATCTGGTCCCATACCCGGGCAAACCGGCTGGCGGACAGGCCGCGCGTTTCCATGATCGCCGCGATATCGGCCAGCGTACGCTCACCATCAATCAGCGGCAGGATGCCGCGCGCCTGGGGCGGCAGGGCAATCGTCACCTGCAGCGTTCCAAAAGCGAAGGGCAGCCGGTCATCCGGCCCCATCATGCGGGCCAGTTCGATACCGGGTATCTCACGCATGATGGGCACGGCATCCGGCGCACGCGCATCGGCGCGCATAACGGGTTCGCTCGCGCGGCGCACATAGGCGACATGGGTTGCCATATTGCCTGCCACGTCCTCCGCCACCGCCTCGCGCACCCGTTCGGGCAGGGCCGCAATACGTTCGCGCAAGCGCGGGTCAGGCAACAGCAGGGCCGGGTCGTAACGGGCGGGTTCCATCAGGCAGGCCGCCGCAAGCCCCGCGCGTTCCAGAAATGCATGGAAGGCGGTTATGTCATATGCGCGATCACGTGGATTGAGCAGCAGGTCATACAGCCCAGCCTCGCCGCCGCTCAGGTGGTCTCCAAAATTGCCGTTCTGTCGCAGCCATGCAGTGGCAGGCAGGTGACGCATGACCCGGCGCGCCACATCCAGCCGCTGTTTTGGCGCATCCGCCACCGGGGCCAGGCGCTCCAGCGCATCCTGCAGCATGTACACCCCCGTGCGGCCATAGGGGGCATAGACCATGATCCCCATGCCCCCACCGGGCGCCAGAACGCCTTCCAGCGCCGCAAGCCCGGCATCGGGGTCGGGCAGGTGGTGCAGCACGCCGCAGCAGTCGATGTAATCGAACGGACCCGGCGCAACGGCGGCAAGGTTGGCCAGATCGCCCTGCACGAAGCGCATGTTGGTCAACCCACGCACCTCCGCCCGTGCTCGCGCGATGCCCAGTGCCACAGATGAGCGGTCGAGGCACAGGACCTCTCCCCCCCTGCCCGCGCGCGCCATATGCGTGGCCAGCATGATCGCGCCATCACCCGTGCCACACCCGGCCACCAGCACCCTTAGCGCAGTGGATTGCGGGCGGGTGGCACCGAAGACCCAGTAGTCGATCTCACGCAGGTGGCTGGGGCTGCCGATCAGCAGCCTGCTTTTTTCCTCCCGCGGGTCACGGGCGGGATAGGGGTAGTGTTCGTACTGGGCCTTCAGTCCAGCATCACGCGCGTCCGGGGCGGGTGGCCCATCGTCTTCATGCATGGTCATGGCCGGGCCTCAGCGTGGCAGCAGCTTGCCACGCTGCCACGCCTCGGCTGCATCTTCAGCACTCATGCCTTCGGTGCGCATGGCATGGTCCAGCGCGCTGACAACCTTGTTGCCCAGTGTCAGTTCATCCAGTTCATCAAGCAGGTCGGTATCCATCTCGGGACGGATGGCGGAGCGGATCAGGATACGCGCCTCCTGCTCTTGCCCGCAGGCCTCCTTGGGGTCTTCCAGCGTGATCACGCGCTGTCCGTAATGCACGAAGGAAGGCTGCCAGACGGGAATGATCTCAGGCAGGCTATTTTCAAGCACATGGGCCGCGTGGTCGCTGGCCTGTGCATCGGGACGGGTCGCGATGGTATAGCCTGCTTCGGTCAGATTGTAGGCAGCAACGACCTGCCGCACCAGGTCGATGACCGAGTCCGGGGCCACGATCTCACGCCCCACGGGGCAGCCAGCGGCAGCCAGTTCGGCAAGGGAAGTGATGCCGGTAGCAGCCGCTTCGGGGATACAGAAACCAAAAGTGGGGCGGTAGAGTTGCCCGAAGGATTCCATGCCCAGACCGGATGCGACGAAACCTGCATCGACATCAGGCAGCCAGGCGGAGACAAACAGGTCCACATCGCCCCGGCGCATGTGCTCTTCCATCGCGTCACGGGGGGCTGCGACGTATTCAACCTCCAGATCGTATGCCTCCAGCACACGGGCCACGGCGGCAGCGCTGGCCTGTTGCACGGTATTGTCCAGATGCCCGAGGGTCACGGTTGTCATGATATGGTCACTCCTTGATGGGATATCCGGCCGTCAGCCCTGCTGCCGGGGAACCTGCGTGCCGCCGGTACGGACCGGCACGTCACGCCTCGGATGGGTGGTGGAAAGGGCATAGTCGAACACGACTACCGAGACGAGGTAGGGGGCCGCGAATTTCTTGAAGGCTTCATGCGCCGGGTCGAAATAAGCGGGATCGGTCACCACGGGGCGGCCGACATAGTAATTCCGGTCCCCTTCCGAACGGAAGGTCACGATAAAGGCCTGCTGCAACCCCTCATCAGCCCCTTCCCCACTCATCTGCGCGCCGGTCTCGATGGCGGATACCACGGGAGAGCCGTCCTCGCGGCGCGAAACCAGACCAAGCGCCATGAATCGGCGCACTACCTCGGCACGCTGCGCGTCAGTAATGGTGGGCAGGAAACGCAACAACACGATATGGCGCACCATACCCGGATGGAACCCGGCTGCCGTGAAGTTACGCAGCCCGACCTGCGATGCCATGAGCCGCTCCGCGCGCGTGGCGTCACTGATCTGGGCATCAGATGATGAATCCGCTCCGGCCGGGCCGGGTGCCGCAGCCGTTGCCGGCACATCCGCCCGTGCAGTGCCCGCCAGCGCAAGGCAGCCCGCTGCTGCCAGAAGGAGGGTGCCGCGCGTTTTCATATCCTGAACCATCATGCCGTGTATCTTCATTTCCTGATGTTGTTGCGGGTGCTATTGCGTGGGCATGCCGGTCAGACCGTGGTCATGACCCGTGCGAACCGGCGCTGGCGCATCATGAGCAGCCGGTACAGCACGCGCGCAATCAGCGCATGCAGACGGCCATGAGGCGTCCAGCCTATGGTCTTGAGGATCATGCCCGTAACCCTGGCCGCATGCCGTGGCTGGTAGAAGCGCAGGGCGCGCGACATATAGGCCGCGATACAGCGCTGGTGGTCATAGGGCAGGCCCACCGGATCGTTTGTGGTGTGGTAGGCAGAGGCCAGTTCGTCATCCTCGCTTTCCGTAACCCGTCCCAGAGCAATCCGGGCACGCTGCCACACCCCCAGCCGCTCCCGGCGCAGATAGCGATTCATATGATCATAGAACAGCTTGAAATGCCTGTATTCATCGGCGGCGATCTGCCGACATATCGCCTTGAGCACCGGTTCGTCCGTGGCATCGCCCAGGGCGGTATAAAAGGATGACGTGCCCGTTTCCACCATGCAGCGCGCGATCAGTTCCCCCGTGCGCGAACCACGGATGGAGGCCGCCACATCCAGTTCAAGCCGGTAAGACTGCCGGTAGCGCTCAAACGCCGCCATGTAGTCCCATGCGGGATCGGCCAGCATGGCCCACCTACCCAGTGCGTCGCCATGCTGCACTTCCTCATCTGCCCAGTTGTCCACCGCCTGCTGGAAGGCAGGGTCATCGGCAAAGACGTTCTTGAGATAGCGGGCATAATCCAGGCCATTACGTTCCACCACCGATGCGGCCTTGACCAGCGGGACAGTGTCAGGGTCCACCCGCTGCGGGTCGAAACGTTCCCAGTTCATCTGTTCAATGCGCCAGTGTTTCATCGCAACCTGTTCTTCTGCATTTTCTCCATGACGGCGCGCCGCGCGTGCCACTTGCTGGCGACGACATGACACATGTTTCATGTTTACGCCAATTCTGCCTGTATCCCACCCCTGTCATTGCGAAGCCAAATCGTGCTAGGGGCGTAGCCCGACACCGCCAATAAGAACGACAGATTGGGTCGCCAAATGAATATTCACGAATATCAGGCAAAGGCGCTGCTGCGCTCCTACGGCATGCCCGTGCCTGAAGGCCGTGCCGCCACCTCCGCAGCGCAAGCCCTGGATGCCGCCCGTAGCCTTGCTGCGCCCGTTACGGTGGTCAAGGCTCAGATCCATGCGGGCGGACGTGGTGCGGGGCATTTTGCCAGCAACCCCGAAGGCAGGGGCGGCGTGCGCCTGGCCCGCAGCCTTGATGAGGTGAGTGAGGCCGCCGGGGCCATGCTGGGTGAAATACTGGTCACCAAACAGACCGGGCCCGCGGGTCGCATGGTCCGCACGCTGTATATCGAGTCCGGCTGCGACATCGCGCGCGAACTGTATTTCTCCATGCTGGTGGACCGGGTAAGCGGCCAGATCGTCATTGTTGCCTCCCCTGATGGCGGCATGGAGATCGAGGAAGTCGCGGCGCGCACGCCCGAACGTATCCTCAAGGAATATATCGACCCTGCGAAGGGCCTGTGTGATTACCAGTCACGTGACCTTGCCGTGCGTCTTGGCCTGACAGGGCGCGAGATCAGAGCGTTCCAGAACATCGTGCGTTCCGCCTATAACGCCTTTACCGACCTGGATGCCGCGATTGTGGAGATCAATCCGCTGGTGGTGACCGGGGCGGGCGACCTGCTGGCGCTGGACGCCAAGATGTCGTTCGATGAAAACGCGCTGTTCCGCCACCCCGAACTGGCAAAGCTGCGTGATGAGCACGAAGAAGACCCGCGTGAGCGCGAAGCCGCCGGATACGGGCTGGCCTATGTCGGCCTGGACGGCAATATCGGCTGTATGGTCAATGGCGCGGGTCTGGCCATGGCGACGATGGACATCATCAAGATGGAAGGCGAGGAGCCGGCCAACTTCCTTGATGTGGGTGGTGGCGCATCGAAAGAGCGCGTGGCGGCGGCCTTCCGCATCCTGATCGGCGACCCCAAGGTGCGCGGCATCCTTGTCAACATCTTCGGTGGAATCATGCGCTGCGACGTGATTGCGGAAGCCATCATCGCCGCCTCGCACGAGACGGGGCTGAATGTGCCCCTGGTGGTGCGCCTGGCGGGCACGAATGTCGAACGCGGCAAGGCGCTTCTGGCTGAATCCGGCCTGACCATCATCCCCGCCGATGATCTGGGCGATGCCGCCCGCAAGATCGTATCCGCCGTCCGTCATGCGGGAGCCTGATTGAATGTCCATTCTCGTCAACAAGTCCACCCGGGTCATCACGCAGGGTTTCACCGGCGCGCAGGGCACCTTTCATACCGAACAGGCCATTGCCTACGGCACCCGCATGGTCGGTGGTGTCACACCGGGCAAGGGCGGCAGCCAGCACCTTGGCCTGCCAGTGTTCGATACCGTGGCGCAGGCGCGTGAGGCCACCGGGGCCGAGGCTTCCGTCATCTACGTGCCGCCCGCAGGCGCCGCAGATGCGATCCTTGAGGCGATTGCCGCCGGCATCCCGCTGATCGTATGCATTACCGAAGGCATCCCGGTGCAGGACATGGTGCGTGTGCGCGCGGCCCTTGAATGTTCCGACAGCCTGCTGATCGGCCCGAACTGCCCCGGCATCATCACGCCGGATGAATGCAAGATCGGCATCATGCCCGGCCCGATACACCGCCGTGGGCATGTGGGCATCGTCTCGCGCTCGGGCACCCTGACCTATGAGGCCGTGGCCCAGACTTCCGCCATTGGTCAGGGACAGAGCACCTGCGTCGGCATTGGCGGCGATCCGGTCAAGGGCATGGACTTCACCGATGTGCTCGAACGCATGATTGCGGACCCCGACACCCATTCCATCGTTATGATCGGTGAAATCGGTGGCACGTCCGAAATTGATGGCGCCGAACTGATCCGCGCCAGCGGCACGCGCAAGCCGGTGGTGGGCTTCATTGCCGGTGCCACCGCCCCCCCGGGGCGCCGCATGGGTCACGCCGGTGCCGTGATTACCGGCGGCCACGAGACCGCCAGCGCCAAGATCGAGGCCATGCGCGAGGCCGGAATCCATATCTCCCACAGCCCGGCCGAACTGGGCGTGACATTGGCGCGCGTTCTGGGCTGATCCAGTCGGCGCTGATCTACCCGGCGCTGATCCCCCGTCCCGGCAATGACCCCATAACGATAAAAATGTGGTCATTGCCGGTTTTCTATGGCACAGCCTGTGCCGTTTTCTACCTTTATCATCGCCACAGGAGCCAGACCGATGCCCGATGGGAGCAGCCCGGACACCCTGCCGCATGTCGGCCCCACCAGCCTGCCTGCCGTCAGGACGGACTGGACGCGCGATGAAGTCGCGGCCCTCATGGCCCTGCCCTTCCCCGACCTGATCTACCGCGCACAGACCGTGCACCGTGCGCGTTTCGACCCCACGGAAATGCAGATTTCCACCCTGCTGTCCATCAAGACTGGCGGCTGTCCCGAGGACTGCGCCTACTGCCCGCAGAGTGCCATGCACGAGGACGGCGGCGTGAAAGCCAGCCGCCTGATGGCTGTGGAAGAAGTGCTGAAGGAAGCCCGTGCGGCAAAGGCCGCTGGCGCCGCACGCTTCTGCATGGGAGCGGCATGGCGCAGCCCCAAGGAACATGACCTTGAAACCGTGTGCGCCATGATCGAAGGTGTAAAGGCGCTGGGACTGGAAAGCTGCGTGACACTGGGCATGCTTGATAACACCCAGGCACACAGGCTCAAGGATGCCGGGCTGGACTACTACAACCACAACATCGATACCTCGCCCGAATATTATGGGGACATCATCTCCACCCGCACCTTCCAGGACCGGCTCGACACGCTGGAAAACGTGCGCGATGCGGGCATCAATGTCTGCTGTGGTGGCATTGTCGGCATGGGCGAGGACAGCACCGACCGCGCGGGCATGATCGCAACACTCGCCAGTCTGCCCCGCCACCCCGAGAGCGTGCCGATCAACATGCTGGTCCGAGTGGAGGGTACCCCCCTTGCCGAACGAACCGGGGAAACGGTCGACCCGATCGAATTCGTCCGTACCATTGCGGCCGCCCGCATCACCATGCCCACCAGCCGTGTGCGCCTTGCCGCAGGCCGCGAGGATATGACGGATGAAGCGCAGACACTGTGCTTCCTTGCCGGTGCCAATTCCATTTTCTATGGCGAGCGGCTGCTGACCACCCCCAATCCCGCAGCCCTGCGCGACCGGCAGTTGCTGGACCGGCTGGGCATGCATACTTCCCACCAACAGGGCTGAACCCGACGCAGCCGGACGCGGGACCGGCTGGGACATTTTCCCACGCTGGCCCGTAATGGCCGCGTGCAGTATGAAATCTGGAACATGTCCTACACCGTAAAGGAAATCTTCCCCACCCTGCAGGGTGAGGGCGCCCATGCGGGCCGCACGGCGGTATTCTGCCGCTTTGCAGGGTGCAACCTGTGGTCGGGGCTGGAGCGTGACCGGGCACAGGCAGCCTGCCGGTTCTGTGATACGGATTTCATCGGCACTGATGGTCCCGGTGGCGGTCGGTTTACCACCGCCGATACACTGGCCGATGCCATTGCCACCCATTGGCCCGCACCGGACAGGAAAGCTGCCTTCGTGGTCTTTACCGGCGGTGAGCCCCTGCTCCAGCTTGATGGCGCACTGGTCGCGGCCATGCATGCGCGTGGTTTTGAGATTGCGGTGGAAACCAACGGTACGCTGCCCGCCCCCGCCGGCATTGACTGGATCTGCGTCAGCCCCAAGGCGGGCACGCCACTGGTGCAGACCCATGGCCATGAACTCAAGCTGGTCTACCCCCAGCCCGATCTGCTACCCGAACAGGTGGCCGGGCTGGACTTCAGGCAGTTCTGGCTCCAGCCGATGGATAACGCCGCGCGCGATTACAATACACGTGCCACAGTTGACTATTGCCTGCATCATCCGCAATGGCGTCTTTCATTGCAGACCCACAAGCTGATCGGGATACCCTGACATGAGCGTCTCCCCCCCTCCCTCCATCCCCGCGCGGGAAGCCGCACTGGTCCTGTTCTCCGGCGGGCAGGATTCAGCCACCTGCCTGGCATGGGCGTTGGCGCGATTTGGCCGGGTGGAAACGCTGGGCTTCGATTACGGGCAACGCCATGCGGTGGAACTGGAATGCCGCGACACCCTGCGCCGGGGCATGGCGAGCGAGAAACCGCACTGGGCGCAGCGCCTGGGGGCGGACCATACGCTGGACCTTGCGGCTCTTGGCCATGTGTCGGACACGGCGCTGACGCGTGAGGCCGAGATCACGCTTAATGAAAACGGCCTACCCAATACCTTCGTGCCCGGTCGTAACCTGATATTCCTGACCTTTGCCGCAGCCCTCGCAGCCCGGCGCAATATCCGCCACATAATAACCGGCGTGTGCGAAACGGATTATTCCGGCTACCCCGACTGCCGGGACGACACGATCAAGTCCCTACAGGTTACCCTCAACCTTGGCATGGCCAGCCATTACGTGCTGCACACCCCGCTCATGTGGCTGGATAAGGCGCAGACATGGGAACTGGCCCAGACACTTGGGGGGGAAGCGCTGGTCGGGCTGATCAACCGTGAAAGCCACAGTTGCTACCTGGGCACGCGTGGTACGCTGCATGCCTGGGGTCATGGTTGCGGCACCTGCCCCGCCTGCCAGTTGCGCCAGGCGGGATGGGAGCGCTTTGCGGAGAAAAGCCGCCATGTTTGAACTGGTCTTTACCCGCCGCTTTTCCATGGCGCACCGCCTGCTGGCGGGCGAGAGCGAACGCTGCGCCCTGCCCCATGGCCATAACGAATATGTCCGTGTGAGCCTGCGGGCCACGCAACCCGGCGCGCTTGACGGCCGGACGAACATGGTCCTGCCTTTCCAGCGCGCAAAAAGTGTGTGGCACCAGTTCATTGACAACCATGTCGACCATGCCCTGCAACTGGCGCAGGATGACCCGCTGCTGGGCTGGTTCATGCAGCATGAGCCGCAGCGCGCCCGGCGCATACTGGTCACGCCGGGCGACCCCACGACGGAACTGCTGGCCTGCCTGCTCATGGCCAAGCTCAATGCGTTCCTGGCCGCTGATGGCGGGGTGCTGACCTGCGCACTCATCGAAATTGACGAAACGCCCACCAACACTATCCGCTACAGCGGCGACCCGCTTGCCATGCTGCCACAACCCCGCCCCGCCGGGCAGTGCTGGTGGCGCCGCGCGGACATGACCATCACCGATACCTGAATATCAAGTCCTGAAAGGTTCCGTCCTACTTATGTCAGCCCTTACCCGTTACCGCCAGGAATGGTTCGGCAACATCTCGCGCGACACATTGGCCGGCATGGTCGGAACTTTTGCGCTGATCCCCGAAGTGATCGCCTTTTCCTTCGTGGCAGGCGTGGACCCGGCGGTGGGATTGTATGCCTCCTTCGTCATCAGCGTGGTGATCGCGCTGACCGGCGGCCGACCGGGCATGATATCGGGGGCAGCCGGGTCGGTGGCGCTGGTGGCGGCAGCGCTGGTGCGCGCCCATGGCGTACAATACCTGCTGGCGGCAACCCTGCTGTGCGGGCTGCTGCAGGTGGTTTTTGGTATCCTGCGCCTGCATGTGCTGATGCGCTACGTCTCGCGCCCCGTGCGGACCGGCTTTGTCAACGCGCTGGCCATCCTGATCTTTTCGGCACAGATGCCGCATATGCTGCATGTGACATGGCATACCTACGCCATGATCGCGCTTGGGCTTGCGATCATCTATTCCGTGCCACGTTTCTTCTCGACCATTCCCTCGCCACTAATCTGTATTGTGGTGCTGACGGTGGTGTCCATACTGTATCCCATGCCGTTGCATACCGTGGCCGACCTTGGCCACCTGCCTGACAGCCTGCCGCACCTGGTCTGGCCCGATGTGCCGTTCTCGCCGGCAACGCTGGGCATCATCGCCCCCTATGCACTGGCCATGGCGAGTGTAGGCGTGCTGGAATCCATGATGACCGCCCGCGTGGTAGATGACCTGACCGAGACACACAGCAGCAAGCAACGCGAATGCGTGGGCCTTGGCGTAGCCAATATCGCAGTCGGTCTGTTTGGCGGCATCGCGGGTTGCGGTATGATTGGCCAGACGGTGGGCAACCTGCGCTATGGCGGGCGGGGACGGCTTTCCACCTTCATGGCGGGCACCTTCCTGCTGCTGCTCATGGTCGCACTACGCCCGTGGGTAGCGCAGGTACCGGTGGCAGCCCTGGTTGCGATCATGATCATGGTCTCAGCCAGTACGTTCTCATGGTCCTCGCTGCGCGATCTTGCGCACCACCCGCGCACCACCAGCGTCATCATGCTGGCCACGGTTGCCGTGGTTGTCGGTACGCATGACCTTGCGGCAGGGGTTGCGGTGGGTGTGCTGCTCAATGGTCTGTTCTTTGCCTTTCAGGTCTCCAGCATGCTTACGGTCACCTGCACGCTCTCCGCCGATGGAACCGCCCGTAATTACATAGTGAACGGACAGGTCTTCTTTGCCTCATCCGACAGCTTTGCCGATGCCTTTGACCTGCATGATACGGCCCGCCACATCACCATCGACCTCACACACGCCCATCTGTGGGACATGACGGCAGCCGGTATGCTGGAGGAACTGGTGGAAAAAATGAAAATACAAGGCATGCAGGTCCAGATTATTGGCCTGAACAGTGCCACCAGCACCCTGCTCAGCCGCCATACCAGGCTACAAGGCCTGCCCTGACGCACGGCAGCAGGGCGACCGGAACAGCCAGACTCCATCGGGCAACCCAGCCTGCACAGACTGCTCCCGCCGAAGGCAGGAGCAGAGACTATCTGGAAAAAGACTGTTTCAAAACAGTCCATTCATGAAAATAGAAGGCTCGGATGTCGTTTTTTCCAGAAGTGGCATTCCCCTCGAAAGGGTTTGAAAAGCCCAGCTGGAAAAGACCCTGCAATCGTTCAGAACGTCTTGGGTAAAGCTTTGTACAGAAAGCGTCAGGAAACACCGCCTTCTTGCCAGAAGGCGATGTCTAAAAACTTTTCCCTGATTTACAGGCCCCTATAACGGGCCGCTTTATTTTTTGCGCGCGGGGGCCGCAGGTTCCACAAACGGATCAACCGCTGCCGCAGAACCCGCCTGCTTTGCCCAGCGATCGGCCGCAACCGTATCACCCGCCTGACGGGCACTCTGGCTGGCACGTACATAAAGCTGGGCAGCCGCCTGCGTGTTGCCAGAACGGTCGGCCGCGCGGGCTGCAACACCGAGTGCACGCGCCATATCACGATAATCTACATGTGTCTGACGGATTGTCGCGGCCTGCATGGCATCCTGCCAGGCTGTCTGGCTGCTACCGGCAGTGGCCAACAGGTTACGGGCCTCGACCTCCCGGGCGTCGGCGGTCCAGCTATCGGGCACCTTGCCCGTCAGGGTGGCAAAATAGGCTGCGACGGAGGCCAGAGTGGCGTGGTCTCCGCTATCATCGGCAATCAGGCCACGCACAAGCTGGGCCTTTTCCGTAACATCCGTGTCCTGACCGGCCGCAGCACGGACGGCAGCGGCAGCGGCCTCATTCTCCCGCCCCAGGCGATGGAGTGCCCCGGCCTGAACCAGATCAAGCCCGGCATCATCTGCCGTCTGCCCACGCGTAGCCAGAGCGGAACGGGTGGCCGTGATCGTGGTGAGTGCATCAGTCGGCTTGTTCTCGTTCAACTGTACGGTGGCAAGGTTGTAGCCTGCATCGCCAATTGCCGTCACATCATCACGGGCCAGCGCACGCTGGCCTGCCGCCCGGTACTGCTGTTCCGCCACGGCAAGCCGCTCCAGTCCGACGGCATCACGCCCGGTATCCATGTCCTGTGCCAGGGTTGTATCGCCGGGGGAGACAGCCTGACCGCCACCCCCACCGCATTCGGCCAGCGTGAGCGCTAGACCCAGCGCCAGATATTCTTTCTTCATTTTCATGGCTGCACCTTCTGCGGCGACAGGCGTGCGTGCCCTGTCTTTACCTTGTTGCCGCTGCCCCCCAGTATCCACAGGCCGCGCATCTGGTCGACCAGTTTCTGCAGGCTGCTCACGGTGGTCTGGGCCTGCACCATCAGGACCGGAAGCTGCTGGGTCGCATCCTTCAGGTTCCGGGTAATGGCAGGCGTCGCATTGCTCAGGTCACCCGTTGCCTTCTGCACATTGCTCATGCTGGCATTGGCCCGTTCCATTACGGTGCCAAGCTGCTTTTCGATGGGAGTCAACTGGCTAATCGTAGCGTTCAGGGAGGTGATCATCTGCTCGGCCTGACGGATCAGGTCATCATTGGTCATAAGCCGCCCGATCGAACCCTTGCCGGCATGCATGTCCGTAATGGTGGCATCCAGTATGGCCATCATGTGCTGGGCATTGTCCAGAACAGGAATGACCCGGTCACGGATATCGCTGAAGGTCTGGGTAATGGTATCAGCCGGGTTGGGGGCATTGGTGGCACCAAGCACCGCATAGCTCCAGTCAAGCTTTTCACCCACACCACGCGAGATGTCGATGTAACTCGCCCCTGCCACCACAAAGCGCTTGCGGATGATCGCCGTGCTGTCATGGCGGATATAGGGTTCGATGTCAGGATCGATTTCGGCAATGGCGTACATACCCCCACTGGGGTTGATACGCACCCGGCGCACAGTGCCGGCATGGATGCCCATGACCTCCAGGTCATCGCCGACCGACAGGCCGCTGACCCCGTCTTCAGGCAGCACGATCCGCAGCCTGCCCGCTGGCGTAAGCCAGTCACGCAGCACACCGGCCTCAATGACCGCGCCAAACAGGATGACAAGGGCCAGAAGGACAAGAATGCCCACCCATTCATCGGCATAACGGACCCGCACGAGCTGCCGGATACCATCAGACTGTTGTTTCTGGACCATTACACCACCCGCATGGAAAAAAGACCTTCGTCAAGAAGGCGCATGTGGATATTCACCGCCTTGCGATAATCACGCCATGCCGCCGCCGATCGGACGAGCCATAATACGCCGCACCCCCGATCCCGCGCGGTGGTCAGCATTTCAAGGAACGGCAGCACCGTCTCTTCGGGCAGCATGTCCGATATATCCTCCAGCACCAGCAGGGCAGGCCGCCCCATGAAGGCCCGCACACAGGCCGCACGCGCCAGATCCGCCGCCGAAAGCCGGTCCGGTGCCGAAATGGGCAGGCCCGGCAGGCCAAACCTGTGCCCCAGTTCGGTCGCATGCTGCACCACATGCTCGAACGGGTCAGTGGTATGATACAGATGCGGCAGCATGATGTTGAGATGCGTGCCAAACATGTCCAGCCAGCCGCCATGGCGCGAAATACGCCCGATCCGCCCGCGCAGCGCATTGAGCTGCCTGTCGTGCAATGCGCTCCAGTCCAGCCCCATGAACTTCACGCTCCCCTGCGTAAGCGAGATCATGCCTGTGCACAGATCGGCGAACAGGGCGGCACGCTCCACATCACGACAGTCTATGACCGCGCATTCACCGGGCATGATCCGCAGGTTGTAGGGCGCGGGCATAAGGCCGCTTTCCTCGAACGAGGGCATGACATCACGCAGTTCCAGCAGGGGGGCGTTTGCTGTCATGATCAGAAATCCAGCATGAAGAGGATGTTGACCACAAGCACCAGCATGATGCCCCGCGCAAAGCCGCGCGGCATGATGGTGGCCATCGTATCAGTGCTGCTGACGGTCAGGCCCGAGATGCACGCGCCAAGTCCCACGAAAAAGCCAACCAGCACGAACTTAAGCGGGATGATCAGGTAATCCCACGTCGTCATGGCAACAAGGACATTGAAGAAGAAGGTCCATACCGAGGAGGTGATGGCCCCGTTGGCATGCGCCACCACAAACCCCATGAGCAGCGAGACCACGGCAAAGATCATGCCCAGTGTGAAACCGCCCACCGTAAAGGCAAAGGTGCGCGGCATGACCAGCGCCAGGAAAGGATCGATGCCACGGGCCTGCAGCCCCCGCACCTCCCCCCCCAGCACCATCATCCCGATCTCGGTCAACGACAGCATGCCGCTGCGCCCCATGAGGATGATCCCCACAAGGATGGGCGCGATTTCACGCACCAGCACGGATACCAGTATGGACCCTGTCATCTGCGCCATGCCGGCATAACCCAGCCAGTACGCCGCCTGCGACACCACCATAAGCCCGGTAAGGGTTGCCGTGATGACAATGCTGAGAAATCCGCCACTGACCACCTGCCGCAATGTGGCCCGGAATTCATAGATAACCGGCCGACGCCATGAATTGGGACGCAGGCTTTCACGCAGCGTACCCCATCCCGCGCCAACCAGCAGCAGCGTGAAACGGACCTGATGGCGCATCAGGCGCCCGATGGCCGCAAGCCATGGCGCAAAGCGCTGCAGCAGCACGGCCAGACGCCCCGTGTGGTCGGGCCCGGATGGCGGAGCCATACCACGGACCTGCCCCGCGTCCTCGCCTGCCATGATGGGGGGAGTATCCGTCATCGCCGCCCGGCCAGCACGTAGGTGCGGGTCAGCCCAGCACCGGGTATGAAGAAGCGCCCGCGTTCACGGAACAGGAAATACTGCCGCAGGTCGAGATATACATCCTCCGATACCTGGATCGTGCCGACATCCGGCGCGCCCTGGGCCATCATTTCCGCCATGCCCATGGCATCGCCCCACAGGTTGAACGCCTGCGGATCCTTGCCCAACATGCCGCCATAAACCGGTCCCACATCAATGCCGATACGGAAGACGGGATCGAGATCCGCTTGCGAAAGCGCGGCCAGGGTGTTCTCGCGCATCATCAGCGCCGCATTGGCAATGCGGTAGACCGCCCCCTTGTCCGGCGTGCGTGACCATCCCGCCACACAGACCACACGGTGGCCCAGCATGCGGATGGAATACAGGCCACACTGATGCGCGATATCCTGCAGCATGGTCGCCATGGAATCGAGCAGCTTGATATTGGACGTGGGATCATTCTGGGCTGTCATCACCACATCGGACAGGCTGATCACCATGATGGCGACGGCAGGATAGTATCCCTCGACCGATGCCAGGTCGGGCGCGCCTTCCTGCCCATGCATGGACAGTGCGCCGGGACGAAGCAGGAAGCCCTGGCTAGGATCGCGCTGCGCCTCCTCCGTTGTAGGTTCGGATTCCAGTTCTTCCTTCGCTGCCGCGACGGCAGTGTAGTGCTGGGCCGAAAAGCGGGCAGCGGTCACACCTGCGATCATGTCCACAAAATGCGAGACCAGCGATGCCCGTGGCGCATCTTCCAGCGTGATCACGCCGACCGGACCGCTACTCCCCAGAATGGGACTGCAAAACAGCGCCTTGCTGCCAAAACTGCGCATATACACGCGGTAGAAGGCCACCGCGCGCTCATCTTTCGCCGCATCATCCACCACCAGCGCATCGCCATGCGATACGGAATCGAAAAAGCTTTTCATGTCGGTGGTGGACATCTCGAACCCACCGGAATGCACATCCTGCTGCCGGTCATACGAATCGATGCACATCAGGGTATGCCCGTCATGCAGGATCCGCCATATCGCGGCACGACGGGCATGAGCCTGCTCGGCCAGGCTTTCGGTCAGGACAAGGGCGTTGTCTTCGGGGTTGAACAGGTCGGGATAGCTTGCGACCGACTGCAGGGCATGGCTTTCATAACTGGCCACCGCACGTGACTGCGCGATCTGCCCGCGCATGCGGTCCGCACGCCGGGCCTGCAGGAACAGAAGTAACCCGAACCCCGATGCCATCAGCACGACCAGCACGAAGAACAGAAGGTTCTGCCGCCCGTCAGCCATGGCAAAGCGGGAGAAATCATCCTCGGGGGCAACCAGCAGCAGCACCCAGCTATCCTTGCCCACGGGCAGCTGTGCGGTAATGGTAACGTATTTCTTGTTCTTGACTGTAACGGTACGCGCACCATACCCATGCACGCGATACTGGTCGAACGCCTTGGTCATGACCGGGAAATGGTCCGGGTCAAGGGTCATCTTGTCTGAATCGCCGTGCGCCCTGGCCTGCGTTTCGGCCATGCCATGGCCTGCCACGACATGGCCGTTCTGGTCCAGCAGGATCGCGTTGCCGCTCTCACCAATCCTGAGCGAATTCAGGAAGTTGTTCAGGTGGTTGAGCGACATATTGATGGCATAGACGTAAGTCTTGCCGTTCAGTCCCTTGTACGGCACGGCGGCGGTAATGGTGATCTGCTTGGTCACTTCCACCACATAGGGGTGGGTCCAGGCCAGTTGTCCCGCCTTGACCGTATCAATAAACCAGGCGTGGGCACGCGGGTCGTAGGTGCCCGCCGACGTCTCCCACTGCTTGAGCACCTTGCCATTCGGATCGCGCAGTTGGTGCGTGAAGCTGGCCTTGGGTGTTCCCACGTCATGCAGGGTGGTTATGGTGATGTCCTGATTGTTGTCACCATGTTCGAGCGTGCTGAAATTGCCGTCGCTATCGGCGATATAGAAGGACTGGATCTGCTGCACGTTACGCAGCATGGTGCTGCTGTAACCAGTGAAGATCTTCTGCTCCACCTCCGGCACGCCATGTTCAAGCATATCACGCGCAACGATGGCCCCGGCGGATGCAGGCATGAGGAAGGAACTGACTTCCTTGGCAATATAGTCCTGCTGGCTAACCAGCAGGTCATGCGTAAGGGTCAACGCGCCGGTACGCACAGTGCGATAGGAATGCCACCCCACTCCCGCGATGATGGCAATGGCCGACACAACACCAGCCACCGGAATACCGATGTGGAACAGGAAACGCCTGATCTGGTCGGAAGGGGCAATCGAGGGATCGACAATCTCGTCCGTGGACAATGCTCTCTTCCTGTTCAAGACATCCATTGTTCTTAATGCAGCCAAGTGTACCCGAAACGGGCCACCGCGACCACCGTCTTTGTTACATAGCGCCCATTCAGTCTGCCCAGAGTGCGTCGGGCAGCTTTTCCACAAAGGCCTGATGGGCCGCGATTTCAGCCGCATCGGGTTTTACGCACACACCCGCCAGCCCTGCCGGGCGGGTATATTCGTAGGTAGCGATGCCGCCGCCCCCTTCTTCCACCGCAAGGCTCAGGCCACGCTGACGCCCCCCGGTCAGTTCAAGGTAAACCGCAGCCAGCAGCTTGCAGTCCAGCAGGGCGTTATGAGTGGTGCGTTCCGACAGGTCGATCGAAAAACGGCGGCATAGCGCATCAAGGCTGTTGGGCATGCCCGGAAAGCGCTCGCGCGCCATATCCAGCGTATCAACCATGCGCCCCATGTCGAGCACGGGCTGCTTTGCGCGCGCCAGTTCCGCGTTGAGGAATCCGAAGTCGAAGCGCGCGTTATGCGCGATCAGCGGGTCATTACCCACGAATTCCAGGAAACCGGCGGCCACTTCAGCGAATTTCGGCTTTCCTTCAAGGTCGGCACGGGTAAAGCCATGCACGCGCGATGCTTCTTCGGGCACATCGCGCTCGGGGTCGATCAGGACATGGAAATTGCGGCCCGTGGGCAGGTCACCCACCAGTTCCAGCGCCGCGATTTCAATCACCCGGTCACCCTTGAGCGGGTCAAGGCCCGTTGTTTCCGTATCGAACAGGATGGTCCGTTTCATGCGCGTATTCCTTCCGCTGCAGCCCACGCGGCGGGACTTCCCTCACGCATTGCACGCAGCAAACGCTGTATCTGCCGCACTGTTTCATGCCGCGACAGGCCGGTTTCAATCACCACATCCGCCCTGCGCCGCCGCTGGTCGTCGGGCATTTGCCGGGCCAGCACCGCATTGATCTGCGCCGGTGTCATGGTGCCACGGCGCAGCACGCGCATACGCTGGATGGAAGCAGGCGCGCTGACCACTACCACACGGTTGCATAACCGGTCGCTCCCCGTCTCGAACAGGAGCGGGATGTCCAGCACGACCCAGCGGCATCCATCCCGCCGCGCCCGTTCAAGAAAACGCTGGCGCGCGCGACGCACCAGCGGATGGATGATCGCCTCCAGCCCGTGCATGACCGCAGGGCTGGCCAGCGCTGCCGCTCGCAATGCCGCCCGGTCCAGCACGCCATCACGCACGCAGCCGGGCACAAGCCGACCAATGGCGGGCAGCGCCGCGCCATGGGGGGCCTGCAGGGCACGCACCGCAGCATCGGCATCAAACAGCCTTACACCTGCCCGCACAAGCAGTTGCGCCGTGGTGGACTTGCCCATGCCGATCCCGCCGGTCAGCCCCAGCACGCGCATGCTCAGCCCGCGCCGCCTGCCGCCGGGCGGTGCAGGTCCGCATCCAGCAGTGCCTCGACATCCGGGCCGATGCCGGGAGCCACGCCAAACCATTTTTCAAACCCGAGTCCGGCCTGATGGATCAGCATGCCCAGCCCGTCAACCGTGCGCAGTCCGTTGGCTGCCGCCCATTTCAGCAGGGCTGTCTGGCGGGGGACATAAACGATATCGCACACCACAAGTTCAGGGTCGGCCTGCGCCAGATCAAGCGGGAACTGCGCCTGGGCTGCCCCCTCCATCCCGATTGAAGTCGTGTTGACGAGCATCGTGCTGCCCGGCAGGGCACTGCCCGCCTGTGCCCAGTCAATGGCCTCAACCCCCGCCAGCGATGCAGCCAGCGCATCGGCACGGGCACGGGTGCGGTTCGCCACCACCACCCGCACACCCCGGTCCAACAGGCTGGCAGCTATGGCGCGCGCGGCCCCGCCTGCGCCCAGCAACAGGGCACTGCCACCTTTTACGGCCACGCCATGCGCCTCCACGTTGGCCACAAAGCCATCGCCATCGGTGGAATAGCCCTCGATCCTGCCATCGCTGGAAAATACCAGCGTGTTGACCGATCCCGAACGCTGGGCGGAACGGTGCAGCCGGTCCACGATCCGATAGGCGGATTCCTTATGCGGTATGGTGACATTGACGCCCCGGAACCCGGCTGCCTGCAGCCCCCGCACCGCCGTGTCGAACTGATCGGGTGCAACGGGCAGCGGTACATAAGCCCCGTTGACCCCACACTGCGCCAGCCACCAGTTATGCATGAGAGGCGAGCGCGAATGGGCCACCGGCCACCCGATCACTCCGGCCAGAAGCGTGTGCCCGTCAATCCGTGGCCTGTCCCTGCCGGGCACCGTGTCCCCTGTATTTACCATCGCATCTTCATCCGTGCCTTTTCCGTGCGCTCACCGGGCGTGGACCTGGTGGCTGAACTCCTGCCATGCCTGCGGCAGGATACGGGCCAGACGCTGCGCCCATTCCGCCTGTCCCTGCGGGGTTGCGACCAAGTCCTGGCGTATCTCGATTTCAAGATAGGGCAGGCCACGCCCTTCGGCATGGACCGGCACGGTATAGTCGCTGGCATCGGTCAGGGCATAAGGCTCGTTACTGCCGACCACCAGCCCCTCTTCCGCCGCCAACAGGTCACGCACGCGCAGGCCAAAGGCGGGATTGCGGTTGTGCAGCACACCGGTATGCCAGGGGCGATCCTGCCCGTTCATGCAATCGGTAAAGCTGTGCAGCGAGACCAGCACCACCGGCAGCCCGGCTTCCAGCCGCATCGAGATCTCATCACCGATCTGCTGGTGGTAGGGCAGAAATATCTCCTCTACCCGGCAGCCTTCCTGCGCGGCGGAAATGTCGGTATTGGCGGGCACGGATGTGCCATCGCTGTGCCGCACGATAGAAGTCGGGTGGCCCGGCGCGCGGTTGCAGTCGATCACAAGACGGGAATACGTCTGCTCGATCAGCAGGCAGTCCAGGTGCTGCGCCAGCAGTCGCCCGGTCTCGGCCATGCCCAGGTCGCAGGCGATATGGCGCGCCCGGTCATGCGCGCTGACCCCCATATCCCCCAATGCTGCGGGAATGGCGCAGCCCGCGTGGTCACTGACCAGAACAAAGGGGAGACCAGGCGGCGGAAAGCCACCATCCATTACCGATGTGCCGAACTGGATGACAGGAGCCGGGTCATCACGCGTCAGCAAACGTGACGGTTCCTGCGCAAGGGCTGCATGTTGCATTGTAGCGGGGCGTCCTCTGCCATGGGCGGGTTGGAAGCCGACCCTACAGGCCCGGCGACAGGAACGAAAGACCCCATGCCCACGCACCCTACCCTGTCTGCCGCATGGCACACCGTGGGCAGGGTGATTGTATCTGGCGCGGCACCCCGGTAGGGTGCGCCACGTCATGCCGTGATGCCACGGTGGGTAAGAGACGATCATTTTCACACTTTGGGTAGCTGGAATACAGGATGCCGGGGAACGCAAAAACGCCGACGGATCAGGACGCACACAAGGCCAATGCACAGTGGGGCGGCCGGTTTGCCGGAGGGCCTGCGGCAATCATGCAGGACATCAACGCCTCGATCGGCTTTGACAAGGCCCTATGGCGACAGGACATAGCAGGCTCGAAAGCCCATGCCGCCATGCTGGCGAAAACCGGTATCATTCCTGCAGCCGATGCCGCCGCCATTACCGAAGGGCTGGAGCAGATCGGCAGTGAGATCGCGGCGGGCACCTTTGAATTCAGCACCGCACTTGAAGATATTCACATGAATATCGAAGCCCGCCTGTCCGACCGGATTGGTGAGGCAGGCAAGCGCCTGCACACGGCGCGCTCGCGCAATGACCAGGTCGCCACCGATTTCCGCCTGTGGGTGCGCGATGCGATGGACGGGCTGGACCAGCAGGCGGCCTCGCTGCAACGCGCGCTGGCGCGCCGGGCGCTGGAGCACGCGGCCACTCCCATGCCCGGCTTCACCCACCTGCAGACCGCACAACCCGTAACCTTCGGTCATCACCTGATGGCCTATGTGGAAATGCTGGCCCGTGACCGGGGCAGGCTTGCCGATGCACGTCGCAGGCTTAATGAGTCCCCCCTGGGTTCGGCAGCACTTGCGGGCACGTCCTTCCCCATTGACCGCGACATGACGGCGCATGCGCTGGGATTCGACCGCCCCACCGCCAATTCGCTCGATGCCGTGTCGGACCGGGACTTTGCGCTGGAATACCTCTCTGCCCTGTCCATCATGGCGATGCACCTTTCACGGCTGGCGGAAGAGATCGTGATCTGGTGCTCGGCCCCCTTCTCTTTTATCCGCCTGTCCGATGCGTTTACCACCGGCTCCTCCATCATGCCGCAAAAGCGCAACCCCGATGCCGCCGAGCTGGTCCGCGCCAAGGGCGGGCGCATTACCGGCGCGCTGGTGGGTCTGCTTACAGTCATGAAGGGGCTGCCGCTGGCCTATGCCAAGGACATGCAGGAGGACAAGGAACCCGTCTTTGCCGCAACCGATGCCGCAAGCCTCAGCCTGGCCGCGATGGACGGCATGATCCGTGACCTGAGCGTGAACACACAGCAGATGCGCGCCTATGCCGGATCAGGCTTTTCCACCGCCACCGACCTGGCCGACTGGCTTGTACGCGTGCTCAAGGTACCCTTCCGCACCGCGCACCACGTAACGGGGCGGCTTGTTGGCAAGGCGGAAGCAAAAGGCGTTGGTCTGGCTGACCTGACGCTGGAGGAAATGCAGGCGGAGGAAGCTGGCATCACGGCCGATATCTTCTCGGTGCTGACGGTCGATTCCTCCATTGCTTCGCGCACCAGTTACGGCGGCACGGCGGCTGATAACGTGCGCGCCCAGGCCACGCGCTGGCTCGATACGCTGGGGACAGCATCATGAAGGCACGTACCCGCCTACGCGCGCTTGTACTGATAGCGGCAGGCATGCTGGTCCTAACCACGACCCTTGGCGCGTGCGGGCGCATCGGGCCGCCACACCAGCCGTCCTCCAGCCCGCGTGACTATTACCGGACCTATCCCAGTCCGGACCGCTAAAAAGCCACTTCCAGCCGCCATCGGGCAAATAACTGGAAATTCTGGGGAAGTTTGTGGGAATGCCGCCTTTTTGCAAAAGGACAGCACCCGGGAACTTCTTTTATCTCCATAACCGCTCAGGCCAGATTTTCCGGCCCGAAACTATCCGGCAGCAGTTCCGCCAGCGTACGCACCAGGAGTACGGATCCGTTGGCGGAAACCATGGTGACCGGCGTTTGCGGCACCGCAAACTCACGGATCTTCTGCCTGCATCCTCCGCAGGGCGTGCACGCGGTGTCCCCCCCACCACATACCACGATACGGCGGATCTGGCGTCCGCCCGCCATCACCATGGCTGCTATGGCGCCGGCCTCGGCGCAGGTACCTTCGGGGTAGGCCGCGTTTTCCACATTGCACCCGGCAAAGACACGGCCATCTTCCGTCTCCAGTGCAGCCCCCACCTGAAAGCGCGAATAGGGCGCATAGGCGCGCCCACGCGCATCAATGGCAGACTTTACAAGGGGCGTGATATCCATAACCGGTTGTCCTTCTCGTTCTTTCCTGCGCCAGACACCTTGGAAGGGAGGGGGCAAGGCGGTATCGTGCATTCCATCATGGCTGAAGCTCCCCCTCCCTGTCACGGACAGGATCCCTCCGTTGCCGCCCTTCTGGCCGTCCGTCCGGCGCTGTCCATGCATGCCATGGACGGACTTGTACTGGAAGACGTGCCCCTGAACGCCATAGCCGATGCGCTGGGCACCCCCACATGGGTCATGAGTGCCGGCACGCTACGCGCGCGCTACCGGCACCTTGCAGCGGCGTTCAGGGCTACCGGGCAGGCGGTTTCCATTCACTTCGCCGTCAAGGCCAACGACCATCTGGCCGTGTTGCGCGTGCTGGCCGCCGAAGGGGCCGGGGCGGATGTGGTCAGCGGTGGCGAACTGCGCCGCGCCATGGCGGCGGGCATACCGGCGGGGCGCATCGTCTTTTCCGGCGTTGGCAAGACCGTAGTCGAAATGCAGGCCGCCCTGCGCGTCGGCATTGCCCAGATCAATGTGGAAAGTGCGGAGGAACTGGAACTCCTCTCCATCGTGGCGCAGGCCGAAGGGCTGGAAGCACCTGTGGCCCTGCGCATCAACCCCGATGTGGATGCCGGCACCCATGCCAAGATTACCACTGGTCTTGCCACCAACAAATTTGGCATTCCCTATAATCGCGCGGTCGAACTGTATGCCCATGCGGCAAGCCTGCCCGGCATTCGCCCCGTGGGGCTGGCCATGCATATCGGCAGCCAGATCGTGCGCATGCAGCCCTATCGCACGGCCTATGCAAGGCTGGCGGCCCTTGTCCACGCCATCCGCGCACGTGGTCTGAAGGTCGATGTACTGGATTGCGGCGGGGGCCTGGGCATTTCCTACCGCGATGAAACCGAAGGCGCGCCCGAGGCACTGGCCGCAGCCATCCATACCGAACTGGGTGGACTGGACACACATCTGGCCATCGAGCCGGGGCGGTGGCTTGCCGGTCCTGCCGGGGTGCTGCTGAGCACGGTCATCCTGCGCAAACGCGGCTATGACGGCATGCCGCCCTTTCTCGTGCTGGATGCGGCCATGAACGACCTCATGCGCCCTAGCCTGTATGATGCATGGCATGGCATCATCCCGCTTGCCGCCACCACGGCGGCAGCCAAAGAAGAACAGGTGCATGTGGTAGGGCCAGTGTGTGAAAGTGGCGATACCTTCGGCCATGACCGCACCCTGCCGCATATGGAGGCAGGTGCGCGCGTGGCCCTGCTGGATTGCGGGGCGTATGGCATGGTGATGAGTTCAACCTATAACGCCCGCCCGCTGGCGGCTCAGGTCATGGTGGATGGCAGTCGCTGGGCCGTGATCCGTGAGCGGCAGACGGTCGAGGAACTCTGGGCCGCCGACAGCATTCCCCAATGGGTGAACCAGACCCTTCTCCCATCTGGCGGAGGCCTATGACAGTCGGGCAGAACAGCCCCCAGACAAGTGGCGGCCTGCCGCAACGCCTGGCCCGTGCCCGCCAGCAGGCGCACCGTGTCCTGTGGGCGGAACGGTTGTGGCCGCTCATGCTGCCTGCGGCCGATGCGGCCATGGGTGTTGCGCTGCTGGGCCTGACACGCCTGCCCCAGCACCTGCCTGACAGCCTGCATGCCCTGCTGCTGGGGGGCTGTGTTGCGGGTACGGTTTATATCACGGGGCGGCTGTGGCGCAGGCTGCGTCCCCCCACCCCTGCCGAAACAGATCGCCGCGTGGAGCAGGCATCCGGCCTGACCGGCCAGCCCCTGCGTACATTGCAGGACCATCCCGCCAACGCCCCGACACCAGAAATCACCTATCTGTGGCACCTTCACCTCCAGCGCACCAAGGCGGCACTGGACCACCTGCGTGGCGGATGGCCGCGCCTGGGCCTGCCGGATGGGCGCTGGTGGGCCGCAACCCCTCTACTGGCCTTACTGCTGGCAGGCGGCATGGCCTGGAATGGTGCTCATGCCCCCAGCCGTATTCTGGCCGCCTTCATTCCCGGCGTGGATGATGCCGACACACCTGCCCCCCAGATCAATGCCTGGATCACCTTGCCCGATTATGCCCCCGGCGCCCCGGTTTTCCTTGACGCCACGCATGGCACCGCAACCGTACCCGCAGGCGCACAGCTGAGTGTCACGCTGAACGGGCTGGCCGGTCAGCCAGCCCTGCGCATGCGCGGGGCGCAGCAGCCCGCCATCGGCCCGCACGCCTTTCACGCACTGGGCAATGACAGTTGGAACACGCAGGCCACCCTGCTTGCCAGTGGCCAGATTACCCTGCGCGGCCGGGGCCGGACATTGGCGCGGTGGACCCTGCACATCACCCCCAATCCCGCCCCTGATGTGGCATGGGGCAAGGACCCCGGCAGCCAGGAGGGGGAATGGCGGACCCGCCTGCCCTACCATGTGGCCCAGCCTTACGGCATCGCTTCCCTCCATGCCGAACTGGTCATGCCCGACAGCCCGCATGATGTGCTGGATGTGCCTATTGCGCTCAATGGCCAGCCGCGCAAGGCCGATGATATGGCAACGCCCGACCTGTCACAGAACCCGTGGGCGGGAGAGGACGTGACCGCCCGTCTGGTCGCCACCAGCAACAGCGGCATGAGTGCAACATCCGCCCCTGTGCACCTGCGCATTGGCGCACGCGTGTTCAACAACCCACTGGCCAAGGCCATTCTGGACATACGCAAGCGCGTGGCCCTGCACCGTGAAAACCGCGTACAGGCCGGGCGTGAACTCCTGTCGCTGGGGCAGGCCGATACCATGCTGACCCATCATGTGGGCCTGCTGGTGGCACTGACCAGTACTGCCGCCATTCTGGGCAGCGATGACGTGACGGATGACTATGCCATAAATCAGGCTACCGGGAGGCTGTGGTTCCTGGCGCTGGATATTGAACATAACCGTCGTGACATGGATAACGCACAGGCCGATTTTGGCGTACAGACGGCACAGGAAGCCGTACGCCAGCAACTTGAGCACATGCGTGAAATGGGCCCGAAGGGACAGGGTCCTGACCAGCAGGCGGAACTCCAGCACCGTATGCAGGCGCTCAAGGATGCGATTTCACGCAAGATGCAGGCACTGGCGCAGCAGGCCATGCGCGATCATTCCGCCATGCCCGCCATTCCAGAAATGACATCACGCGGGGAGCAGAACCTCGCGCAGATGATGCAGCAGTTGCAGGAAGACGCGGCAGGCGGTCACAACGCCGATGCCATGCAGAAACTCCAGCAGATGGAGGATATAGCAGAAGGCATGCGCAACGCCACTCCGCAGGACATGGTGGAACTCGCCCGGCAGATGCAGGCCCGCCAGCAGGCAATGGAACTGCGCCGCGCCCTGCGTGACCTTGTCAGCCGCCAGGCACAACTGCTTGACCATGCCCAGCTACGCATGGACCAGGACCAGCGCCAGCGTGACCAGGAAGCGGCAAGCCACCAGACCGACATGGATGCGGATGGCGCGGACCTATCCACCATGTCCACGGCAGACCTGCTACGGCAACTGGGCATTTCCCAGCCTGGCGGCGCACCCCAACCCCAGTCCGCCGCACCACCACCTGCCACCAGCATGACACCGGAAGCCCGCACCGCCCAGCAGCACGCGGACCGCGCGGTGCAGCATGCCCTTGCCCGCGCTGTGCATGAACTGCAGCGCGAGTTCAAGCAGTTGGGCGGCAAGGACATGCCCGCACTGGACAAGGCGCAGACAGACATGAAAGCCGTGCGCGCAGCCCTTGGCGCAGGCAGGGACCCCGATGCAGCAAGCGCCGAGAAGAAGGTCCTGGCCGACCTGCAACAGGGTAGCCAGCAGATGCGCAAATCCATGCGCAGCCAGAGTGCGCAGGGAGCCATGACCGTTTTCCTGCCCATGCTTTCACACGAAAATGGCAAGGGCAGCCATGGCAGCGGCGGCAACCATCCCGCCAGCGAGGATGACGAGGACGATACCGACCAGCAGGCCGAGGGCAGCGGTGACCGCGACCCGCTGGGTCGCAAGACCGGTGGTACCCATGCCGGCATGGATAACGACACCCATCTGCCAGACAAGGCCAGCCGCGAGCGCGCCCGCGAGATCGAGCAAGAATTACGCCGCCGCGATGCCGACCGCACCCGTCCGCCAGAGGAGCTGGAATATCTAGACCGCCTGCTGCGCGCTTTCTAACGCGATTCCACCGAAAACCGGTTCGGTGAAAATGCTCTGGTTTATTATTTTTACGAAAATCTTCACCCGTTTGAGTGCATGCATTCAAAAGTGCCTGCGGTCCCCTCTGGCAGACGGCCAGCAAGGCCAGCCCGGAAAATATTCTCGAACCACAAGACGGTTTTCTGGTAAAGCGTCGAAGAATGTCGTCTTTTTGAAAGATGCCAGCATTTGAAAACTTTGACTGTTTTTTATCAATCGGTTGTTTTCAAGCCGTCTCCCTGACTTGAGTCACCCATACATCATGAAGATGGTTCGGTGCATTACCGGACAAGCAGTTCAAACGGCTTCGCGCTGGCGACACGACGTGACCGGGCAGGGCAACGTGGCAAGGCGTGGAGAGTCCCTGCCACCGACATACCTCTTTTCTCTCCGGTCAGGCGTCGCTTGCCTGATTGTCCTGCCGCACTGGAAGGGCACGAGAAACAGGGGCGATGGCCAGGTCGATCGCATCGTAGGATGGTGGGTTTTCCGGCGCATCCTGCCCATCCTGCGGCAGAAGCTGCGCATCGGGCAGTTCACCTTTGTTCCGCGCCTGTGTCAGACGTTCCAGGTTTTCACCAATGCGCGGATAGTCTTCCACTAGCTTGCGGAAGTTGCGTGCGCTCATTGTCATGAAATGCCCGAACTGCAACGAACGGCTTGTGGCCGTGACGCGCTCATCCTTCAGCGCCTCTTCCCCACCCAGCACAGCACCCGCACCAAAGCGTACATCATGCTTGGGATAATGCGTCTCCGCCAGGCCCGCGCTGATGAAGTAGACCGTACGCACCTTCTGGCCCTTGCGGTAAAGCCGCTCACCGGGGGAGGAGAAGTGGATCGACATCTTCATCGCCACGTCATGCAACACACCATCGGGCACGCCCTCAAACAGGGGGAAATTGTGGATGCGGCTCTCGATCCCGGCGCGAATGTTGAATTTCAGCCTGAAATCCAGCTGCTCCCGTCGGTGTTCCACATCTTTGTGCAGTTCGCGATGCAGTTCCTCGCTCAGCAGCGAATCAGCCATCAGGGTATCGTATTTTTCTTCTTCCAGTCTGAGTGCTATCTGGCGCAGCATCCGGTTTTCCAACGCTTCGGAATAACCATGGTAATGTAGCCGCAGGGTCTGCAGCGCTTCATCAAGCAGCTTGCACTGGCGACCCAGCACCTCACCCACGATCTCGCTGATACGCGAACCGAGCGTCGGCTCCATGCGCTGGCGCATGAACCGTGTGAGGGACAGCGAGACGAAATAGCCGATCATCAGCATCTCGAAACGCTCCATCATGCAGTACATGAGAGGCATGTCGAAATTGAAGCGATGATGGATGACCTGCGCCACACGGAAACGCAGCGAGGGCCGCAGCCTGCGCCGCAGGGCACGCACATACCCAAAGCGCCCTTCCAGCCGCGCGCCATCCACCATCGCTTCCGCCGAGCGCAGCAGCGTTTCCATGACCCGGCGCGACAGCCCCTGTATGCGAAACATATCCAGCAGGATGGAACGCTCGCGATTGGCGATCACAATCAGCGCCAGTGTCACACGCTGCCGGTCCCCCAGCGCGGTATCAAAGGTATTGGCCTGTTCCTCGGAATGGACGCGGCGATCAAGCACATCGACTACAGTCGTGGTGACATTGGGCGAAAAACCAAGCTCGCCCGCCACTTCACGTGTTTGGTCGCGCACTTCGCCAAGCCCGATGGCCAGTATCTGGTGACGCAGCGCCTGATCGATCAGCGGCAACTGGTCAAGCTTGAGAAACAGCACGAGATAACGCAGCGACAGGCCGTTGACGAACAGCGTGATCAGCACGAAGCCCGTGGCGATGATGCCGATGAAATGGGCGATGCTGCTGGAGACATGCTCGTTCTCGGTCACTGCCAGCGCCAGCGCCAGCGTAATCGCACCCCGCAAGCCACCCCACACCATTGTTACCTTGAACGGCGTGGGCACCGGGGGGGACAGCTTGGTAGCGGCAAGCACGGGCAGCATGCCGAACACCACGGCCCCACGGGCCAGCAACCCGGCACCTGCCGCCAGCAGGATCAGCACGCAGTCCCATTTGGTCATGCCCACCAGCAGACGCGGCACCAGCATGGAAGCCAGCACAAACACCAGTGACCCCGCCCAGAACACAAGCTGCTGCCACAGTTCGTTAAGGAACCGCCATGTCTGTGGCCGGAAGGTGGAAGGGCCATAAATGGAAATGGTCAGCCCTGATGCCGCCGTTGCCACCACGCCGGAGAAGCCCAGGAATTCATCACAGACAATATAGGCCAGGTATGGAAGTGCGACCGTAAGCGTGACCTCGGCGGCAGGGGCCGCACCCAGTGCCGGAATGAGCATGAGCGTCAGACGCCCGAACACCACGCCAATGATGAGTGCGCCGATGAAGGAGACGAAAAACTCCAGCATCGCGCCGCCCAGCATGATCTTGTGGTGCGAGGTGATGGAACCGAGCAGGATGGTGAAAATGGAAATGGCCGCGGCATCATTGAGCAGCGCCTCGCCTTCCACCAGGCGGGTCAGACGGCTTGCGGCACCAATTTCCTTGAATATGCCCGCCACTGCCGACGGGTCGGTCGTCGCTACAATGGAACCCAGTAGCAGACACACCGCCAGCGGCATGCCCGCAAAGGGATAGAGCGCGAAACCGATCGCGGCCGTGGATACGGCCACCGCCACAACGGCCAGCAGCAGCACGGTGGCGGTTTCGTGCGCAAGTCTGCGCACGTCAATGCCCAAGGCCCCTTGAAACACCAGTATGGGCAGGAAGATCAGCAGGAACGCTTCACTGTTGAGCGGAAAATCCAGCAGCGTCTGGGCCGCGCCACTGAAGATGTCCAGATGGGAATTGCGCAGCACAAGGTCGGCCGCCCCACCGATCACGATGCCCACAATGGCAAGCAGGACAGTTTCGGACAGTTCCAGACGACGGGCAAGCGGTTGCACCGCACTGACCACGACAAGCAGTACGGCAATTGCCATCAGGATTGCTGCCAGACCCGCTATCTCCATTCAAAATCCCCGATTCACGGCCAGATGACGACTATAGTCCAATCCTAGTGACCGACCATGAACAGATTATGTTCATTATATTACGGATCAGCGAAACGGGACCTGATATGATCGATATCCGGCGACAAGGAAAAATTCCCTCACTGACCCGGTGATCAAGTATCAATAATGCCACATGTCCGTTGCAGGAACAACACAGGCCAGATCACATTATGTTCCAGTATTTCACACCGTCGCCGGACCTGCCGTTGCCTCAAGCCAGGCCCGGACTTGTGCCGCCGGGTCCGGCATGCGGATAAAGTCGGATACGGCGGAAACACAGTCCGCCCCGGCGGCAAGGCACAGTGGCGCGCGTGCAAGCGTAACACCACCAATCGCCACAAGCGGAATGGCGCCAATGCGCTGCTTCCAGACCGTAAGCCGGGCGGTACCCTGCGGGGCCCATGGCATTTTCTTGAGCGTGGTGGGCCAGACCGGTCCCAGCGCCACGTAATCGGGGGCCACTGATAGCGCGCGCTCGAGTTCGTGCTCGTCATGCGTACTGACACCAAGGCGAATCCCCGCCGCACGGATGGCGGACAGGTCCGCCGTGTCCAGATCTTCCTGGCCCAGATGGATGTAATCCATCCCTTCCTCGATTGCCGCCTGCCAGTAATCATTCAGTACGAGTGTTACGCCATGGGCACGCGCATGGCGGATGCCTTCACGGATTTCATGGCGCAGGGCATCGGCCGTCCTGTCCTTCAGTCGCAACTGGATCAACCTGGCACCCGCCTGCCCCAGACGGGCCACCCACTGCGCGGAATCGACTACGGGATAGATGCGTGAAGGCAGTGGCGCGCTCATAGCATCGCCTGCCCGATAACGGGGGTAGAGGGCACGGCCATGTCGCGCTCTTCCATCGGGTCAGCCTGATAGGCTATGCGTCCGGCTTCAACCGCCATGGCAAAGGCGCGCGCCATTTCCGCCGGGTTGCCCGCCTTGGCCACTGCCGTGTTGATCAGCACCGCGTCATATCCCAGTTCCATGGCCTGCGCCGCGTGCGACGGCACGCCAATCCCGGCATCCACCACCAGCGGTACATCGGGAAAATGCGCCCGTAGAGCCCGCAGGCCAAACAGGTTATTCAGCCCCTTGCCCGAACCGATTGGCGCGCCCCAAGGCATCAGCACCTCACACCCCGCGCGCAGCAGGCGCTCGGCCCCAACAAGGTCCTCCGTCATATAGGGAAAAACCTTGAAACCGTCTTCCGTCAGGATCCGCGCGGCCTCGACCAGCGCAAACATGTCAGGTTGCAGGGTATCGGATTCGCCAATCACCTCCAGCTTGATCCAGTCCGTGCCGAACACCTCACGCGCCATCTGCGCCGTAGTCACGGCTTCACGCGCACTATGGCAGCCCGCCGTATTGGGCAGTACAGGCACGTCCAGTTCGCGGATCAGGTTCCAGAACGCCTCCCCCGCGCGTGAACCCGCCGCCTCGCGCCGCAGCGAGACGGTCACCACCCCAGCCCCCGCGCGGCGGACCGCATCACTCAGGATTTCGGGCGATGGGTACTGGGCCGTACCCAGCATCAGCCGCGACGTCAGTTCCGTACCGTAGAAAAGGGTCATTGCCGTCATCCTCCCTGCATGGGGGCCAGAATTTCCACTCGCGCCCCTTCGTGCAGCGCCATGCCCGCGCGCTGGCCTGCGGGCACGAAACGACCATCCACCGCCGTGGCAACGCGGGAAGTGGCGGCATAGCCCAGTTCGGTTAGCACCGCCGCAAGCGTTACGGCGACAACATCGCGGCGTTCGTCATTCACCATAATCTGCATGTCCATCTCCTGTGCGGGAGGGTTCAGTTCACGCGCCAAACACAATATCGGCCGCCTCTGCCGCCCTTACGGGCGAGAGCAGAAAACCGTGACGATACATGCCATTGATGTGGATATGCCGCCCCTCACGCCGCACGGCGGGCATATTATCGGGATAGGACGGGCGCAGGCCGGTGCCGGTTTCGAGTATTTCCGCCTCACCAAAGGCCGGATGCAGGGCATAGACCGCGCCCAGCATCTCTACCATGGAGCGCAGGGTCATCGGGCCTGCGTTTTCGCTTTCAATCATGGTAGCTCCCACCATGTACACATGGTCGGCACGCGGTACTATGTAAATGGGTATGCGCGGGTGCAACATGCGCACCGGTCGGCGCAGACCTATATCAGGGCAGCGCAGCAGCAGCATCTCGCCGCGCACCCCGCGCATGTCCGCCATCTGTTCGCGTGCGGCAATGCCGGTGCACGACACCACCCAGTCATATCCGTCCGCAGGGGTATCCACTGGCACGTTGAAACTGATCCGCCCGCCAAGACGGACCAGCCTGTCTGCCAGTGCCGCCAGCGCCCGGCGCGGATCGACATGACCCTCACCGGCAAAAAATAGCGCACGCGAAAAGCGGTCTGCCAGATCGGGCTCAAGGGCTGCGATCTCATCCTCGCCTATGGTGGTGAAATGCGACGTCCTGCGACCAAAACGCGCAATCTCGCCCACATCGCGCGCGGGGGCCAGGACCAGCGTGCCATTGCGCACGACACCGGGTACATGGGCATCCCACCAACCAAGCGAGGAAAGGGACTGCTCGGTCACTTCGGTCGTGGCGGATTCCGCCTCACACCACGGGGCCAGCATGCCCCCTGCCTTCCATGAAGCCCCGGAGCCAACCCGTGGTCCGCTTTCATGCACATGGACCCGTGCGCCCCGTTCAGCCAGTGTGACCGCAGCGGTCAGGCCAGAAACACCGGCACCACGCACAAGGACGGACGGCCCCATGCCGGGGGGTAAAGCCGTTTGTGCTGCCATGTGCTGCATATCCCTGCCTGTTATCGTGACTGCTCGCGGCGATTGTGCCAACCCGCGCCCATCTGTCTATTCAACAGTAACGGACTTGGCGAGGTTGCGAGGCTGGTCCACATCCGTACCCTTGAGCAGAGCGACCTCATAGGCAAGTATCTGCACCGGGATAGTCTGCAGGATCGGGGCGACGAATTCATCCACTGTGGGAATGGCCACAACGCATTCCGCGATTTCACGCAGGCGCGGTGCCCCTTCCATGTCGGTAAACACCAACAGTCGCCCGCCGCGCGCCCTGGCTTCCTGCAGGTTGGACAGGGTTTTGTCGAACAGGGGCCCCGAAGGCACAGTTGCCACCACAGGCACACTGCTGTCGATAAGCGAGATCGGGCCGTGCTTCATTTCCCCTGCCGCATAGGCCTCGGCATGGATATAGGTGATTTCCTTGAGCTTGAGCGCGCCCTCCAGCGCCACGGGGAACATCGCCCCGCGCCCAAGATAAAGGACATCGCGCGCTTCGGCCACGATGGTGGCCATGCGGCGGATCTCGTCATGGCGCTCGAACACTTCCGTGGCCTTGCTGGGCAGGTCGAGCAGGGCGGTCACCATCGCCTCTTCCATCGTCCCGTCCATCAGGCCACGGGCACGCGCCAGGGCAATGGTCAGGCAGGCCAGCACGGAAAGCTGCGCGGTAAACGCCTTGGTGCTGGCCACCGATATTTCCGGCCCCGCCACCGTGCCCAGCACGGCATCACTTTCGCGCGCCATGGTGCTCTGCTCCACATTGAGCACCGAGACGATGTGCTGCCCCGCCGCCCGCATGCCGCGCAGGGCCGCCAGCGTATCCGCCGTTTCGCCCGACTGGGAGATCAGCAGCCCCAGCCCCCCCTGCGCAAGCGGCGGGTTGCGGTAGCGCATCTCGCTTGCCACATCGATATCAACCGGAAGGCGGGCATACTGCTCGATCCAGTAGCGGCCGATCATGCCCGCATAGAAAGCCGAACCGCAGGCGGTCACGACGGCACGGGGAATGGCGGCCAGGTCAAACGGCAGTTCGGGCATGACCACGCGGCGGGTGGCCGGGTCGATCAGGCGTTGCAGGGTCTGGCCAATCACCACCGGGTGCTCGTGCAGTTCCTTTTCCATGTAATGGCGGTAGCCGTCCTTGCCCACCGATGCCGCAATCAATGCGGTCAGCCGCACCGGGCGTTCGACCGGATTACCCGCCATGTCAAAGAATTCCGCGCCCTGCGGCGTGATCACGGCCCAATCGCCATCATCCAGATAGGCGATGCGGCGGGTCAGTGGAGCGAGCGCCAGGCTGTCGGAACCAAAGAACATCTCGTTCTCGCCAAACCCTACCACCAGCGGCGCACCATGGCGGGCACCGATGACCATGCCGTCATGCCCGGCAAAGATCATGGCCAGCGCGTAAGCACCTTCCAGCCGCTTCAGGCATTCATGCGCGGCCTCACGCGGGGAAAGGCCACGTTGCAGGTGGTAGTCCACCAGTTGGGCAATAGTCTCGCTATCCGTATCGGTCGAGAATACCTGTCCTGCCGCCTCAAGCTCTCGGCGCAGGACCTCGAAGTTCTCGATAATGCCATTATGTACGACCGAAACGCGCTCCGTGCCATGCGGGTGGGCATTGTTTTCGGTTGGCGCGCCATGGGTGGCCCATCGGGTATGGCCAATGCCGGTCACACCCGGCAGCGGCACCCGTGCAAGCAGGGAAGCCAGATGGTCCAGCTTACCAGCGGCACGGCGGCGCTCGACCAGACCATGCTCGAGCGTTGCAATGCCAGCGGAATCATAACCGCGGTATTCCAGCCTGCGCAGCGCGTCCAGAATGACCGGGGTCGCCTGATTACTTCCTACAACGCCAACAATACCGCACATCAGCCCTGTTCCTTTTTTTTCTTCAGCCGGTCGCGAAACATGTCGGCATAGCCTGCTTTGTTGGCCTGCCGGGCACGCCCTACGGCCATGGCGCCATCGGGTATGTCATGGGTAATCACACTGCCTGCCGCTGTCAGCGCACGCGCGCCAACCCGCACAGGAGCCACCAGCACCGAGTCCGAACCGATGAAGCTGTCTGCACCAATTTCGGTCGCATGCTTGAACACCCCGTCATAATTGCACGTAATGGTGCCCGCGCCAATATTGGCCCCACCGCCCACGGTGGCATTTCCCAGATATGTCAGGTGGTTGGCCTTGGCTCCCGCGCCCAGGGTCGTGGCCTTCAGTTCCACAAAGTTGCCCACGCGCGCCTTTGCCCCCACATCGGTGCCGGGCCGCAGGCGGGCATAGGGGCCGATCTGGGCATCGGGACCAACTACGGCCCCTTCCACATGCGAGAAAGCATGGATTTCCGTGCCGCGCCGCACATGCACGCCCGGCCCGAACACCACATGGGGGTGCACCACCGTATCGGGTTCCAGCACGGTATCGGCGCACAGGAAGACCGTATCGGGAGCAACCAGCGTGGTGCCGCCATTCATTGCAGCAAGGCGCAGGCGGGTCTGCACGCATGCTTCCGCCTGCGCCAGTTCGGCGCGGGAGTTGATGCCGCGCAGTTCGTCCTCTGGCGCCACCACGGCGCGCACACTGCGACCATCGGCCACGGCACGGGCCACCACATCGCCCAGATAGTACTCACCCTGCGCATTGTCGTTGTTGATCTCGTCCAGCCAGCGGCGGAAATCGGCGGCATCGGCGCACAGCACACCTGCATTGCATAGCCCGATGGCCCGTTCGGCCGGGGTGGCATCCGCCCATTCCACAATGCGTTCGACCTGCCCGTCGCACATGACCACGCGGCCATACTTCGCCGGGTCCGCCGGTTCCATGGCCAGCAGGGCAAGGCCGGTGCCATCCTGCCTACGCTGCGCCAGCAGCGCGCGCATCGTGTCAGGTGAAATCAGCGGGTTATCACCATACAGGACCGCCACATCGCCCTCGCCAAAAGCCGCTTCCGCCTGACGGGCGGCATGGCCCGTGCCAAGGCGATCGTGCTGCACCACCACCGCGTGCGGGGCGGCAAGGGCTGCCACATCATCCATATCAGGACCAACCACTACCACGATCCGGTCAAACACCTTTCCAGCGTTCTCAACCAGGTAGTGCAGCATGGGCCGGCCTGCCAGCAGGTGCATGACCTTGGGCCGCTCCGACTTCATGCGGGTACCACGCCCTGCCGCAAGAATGATGGCGGTCGACAGGCGGGATGCGGGGGCGGATACTACGGTATCGGTCTTGGTATTCATGGCAGTGTGCGGGTACTCCGCACCCGTGTATCGTGTCAAACCCTTATGCATGCGTCGCCCTTCACTTAGAATGTCTGAGTGCTACCTTTCTGCCGGGACCATCACAGGAGTTCATGATGACAGCTTCCCCGCCCCGCCTGGCCGTGTTCGACATGGATGGCACCCTGATCGACAGCCTGCCCGATCTGGCCGCATGTGCCAGCAGGCTGCTTGTGCATTACAGCCTGCCCCCCATCACCCCTGACCTTGTCCGGCCCATGATCGGTGATGGCGTGGCGGTGCTTGTCCGCCGCCTGCTGGCCCATGCCGGGCCAAGTGCTGCCGGGATCGACCCGACTGAGGCCACCACCCGCTACATGGCCGACTACACACCCCATTCCACCGATCTCTCCCGCCCCTTTCCCGGCACGGAAGCGGTGCTGGAAAGCCTGCGGGCGGATGGCTGGCACATGGCAGTATGCACCAACAAACCTGTTGCCGCAGCCCGCCATATCCTGCAGGCCCTTGATCTGGAAAAATGGTTCGTCGCCGTTGGCGGGGGAGACAGCTTCAGCGCCCGCAAACCCGATCCGTGCCACCTGCTAGGCACCATAGAACTGGCAGGTGGCGACCCGCGCCGCGCCATCATGACCGGTGACCATCGTAACGATGTAGCCTGCGCCATGGCCGCGCACATACCGGCCATTTTCGCCCGCTGGGGCTACGGCCGCCCGGAAATGGAAGCCGGCGCCACGGTCGGAGCCGATTCCATTGCAGAAGTGGCGCGGCTGGCAGGGGAACTGATCCCTGCCTGAGTGCGCTCAGACGTCGAGGTTGGCGACCTTGAGCGCATTGCCCACGATGAAGTCACGGCGCGGTTCGACCACATCGCCCATCAGGGTGGAAAAGACCTGCGCCGCGTTTTCAATATCACCAACCTTGACCTGCAACAGCGTACGCATGGCGGGGTCGAGCGTGGTTTCCCACAACTGCTCGTCATTCATCTCGCCCAGACCCTTGAAGCGATTGATGGACAGACCCTTGCGGCCCTGCGCCAGAATCCGCTCATACAGCGAGGCCGGTCCGTTGAAGGGTTGGGGGGCACCATCCAGCACCAGATTGACCGGCTGGGCAAAATCGGACACCAGACGGGCATGGCGTTCGGCCAGCCAGCGCACTTCCGCACTACGCAGGGTTGTGGCTTCCAGGCGGTAGACCTCACCCACACCACGCACGCTGCGCGCCATTTCCAGCCCGCTGTCACTGACCGCAACCTTCCAGCCACGCTCGGCCGCAGGCGAGACCGCATCCAGGCGGCCCTGTAGGTCCACGATCCGCTCTGGCGTGGCCTGCGGGTCAGGGCACAGTACGCCAGCAATGGCCGCCTGTTCCAGCACCCATACCGGCACCCGGGCCGACAGGCGCGAGAGCGCGCGTGTCACGTCACGGATAAACAGCACTTCGGCCCGCATGGGCTCGCCCGTAATCTCCCGTCCGTCAGCATAACGCAGGGCCGCATTGGCCAGCGCCTTGTCCAGCAGGTAGGTCTCCAGCGCAGCATCATCCTTCAGGTAACGCTCGTCATTACCGCGCTTGGCGCGGTAGAGCGGCGGCTGGGCGATATACAGGTACCCCTTCTCGATCAGTTCGGGCATCTGGCGGAAGAAGAAGGTCAGCAGCAGCGTGCGGATGTGCGAGCCATCCACGTCAGCATCCGTCATGATGACAATGCGGTGATAACGCAGTTTTTCAATCGAAAAGCCACCATGCTCCACATCGCCCCGGCCGATGCCGGTACCCAGCGCCGTGATCAGCGTGCCGATTTCAGCCGAGCCGAGCATGCGGTCAAAGCGTGCACGCTCGACATTAAGGATCTTGCCCTTGAGCGGCAGGATCGCCTGAAAGCGCCGGTCACGGCCCTGCTTGGCGGTACCGCCAGCCGAGTCTCCCTCGACAAGGAACAGTTCGCACTTGGACGGATCACGCTCCTGACAGTCCGCCAGCTTGCCGGGCAGCGATGAAATATCGAGTACGCCCTTGCGCCGTGTGAGTTCACGCGCCCGCCGCGCGGCCTCACGCGCGGCGGCCGCGTCCATCACCTTGGCCACGATCAGGCGGGCTTCCTTGGGATGGGTTTCGAACCAGTGGGAAATCATATCGGCGGCGGCGGCATGCACTACGGGCTGCACTTCGGATGAGACCAGCTTGTCCTTGGTCTGGGAAGAGAATTTCGGGTCCGGCACCTTGACCGACAGCACGGCGGTCAGACCTTCGCGCATGTCTTCGCCATTCAGGGCATGGCTGTCCTTCTTAGTGGCGTTCGCTTCCGCGTAGCGACCCACCACGCGGGTCAGCGCCTGGCGGAAACCGGCCAGATGCGCGCCACCATCGCGCTGGGGAATGTTGTTGGTGAAGCACAGCATGGTTTCATGGAAGCTGTCATTCCATGTCAGCGCGAACTCGACCTTGATGCCGTTTTCATCATTCTGCAAGCTGCCGGTGATTGGCGGTTCGACAATGGCGGTCTTGCCCTGATCCAGCCATTCCACGAAGGCGCACAGCCCCCCTTCGTAGTGGAAGCCTTCCTCACGTGCGGGGTCATGGCGCTCGTCGCGCAGGATGATCTTCAGCCCGGAATTGAGAAAAGCCAGTTCCCGCAGGCGACGTTCAAGGATCGCGAACTCGAATTCCACCTTGGCGAAGGTCTGGACGCTGGGCTTGAACGTGACCTGCGTGCCGCGCGGCTCATCGCTTTTACCCACAAGGCGCAGCGGTTCGTCGCGCTCACCATGCTGGAAACGGATCACATGCTCGGACCCGTCACGCCAGATACGCACCTCCATCCACTCGGACAGCGCATTGACCACAGCGGCACCCACACCGTGCAGACCACCCGATACCTTGTAGGAATTCTGGTTGAACTTACCACCTGCATGCAGTTTGGTCAGCACGACTTCGGCAGCACTCACCCCTTCTTCATGATGCATGTCGGTCGGGATGCCGCGCCCGTCGTCACGCACGGTCACACTGCCATCGCCATTGAGGGTTACAGTGCAGCAGGTGGCAAAACCGGCCTGCGCCTCATCCACAGCATTATCGATGATCTCGAACGCCATATGGTGCAGACCTGAACCGTCATCGGTATCACCGATATACATGCCGGGTCGCTTGCGTACCGCATCCAGCCCGCGCAGAACCGAGATGGATGCCGCATCGTAATCTGCAGCAGGAGGCATGCTGCCTACGACCTCGGCATCGTGTTTCTGGTCGGGACTGGATTGATCGGTCATGCCGGCAGATGCTCCACAGCGGATAACAATAAAATAACAGAACGCATTATAGCCCGAACCGGCCCACGTAACCAGCATTCCCCGCCGAAATCATGCGCCACTGGCAAGATTACCTTCGCCCGGTGTCACGAATTCAGCGCTCCCGCGCAACGGAGCAAATTGTTCTATATCCGTTCCCGTCAGCATCACACCAGTATGCATGCGGCTGAGGGCACGGAACAGGGCATCACGCCGCATTGTATCCAGATGCACAAGCGGCTCATCCAGTAGCAGCACCGGCGGCCGCCCCCGGCAGTCGGTCAGGATACGGGCATGGGAGAGCACGATACCCAGCAGCAGCGCCTTTTGCTGCCCCGTGCTGGACTGGGCGGCAGGACGGGATGTCAGTCGGTCGGCCATGTGCAGATCGGCCCGGTGCGCGCCAAAACGGCTGCCACCGCGCTGCCGGTCCACCGCGCGCGTGCTGGCAATACATCCGGCCAACCAGTCCTCCACCGCCAGGGCGGGAGTATCGACCAGTTGTGCCGCAATCACGCAGTCCATGGCCAGCCGGGCGGCGGGAAAGCCATCCAGCACGGCCTGTTCATCGGTATTGAGACGCGCGACCATTTCCATGCGCGCCGCCGTAGCCGCCACGGCATGGCGCGCCATGGTCCGCTCCAGTGCGGCAAGCCAGTGCGGATCAGCCGCATGTTGTGCCAGAACACGGTTGCGCTGCTGCATGGCCCGGTCATGCGCCGCAACCTCACGCGCGTGGCCCGGTTCAAGGGCAAGGACCAACCGGTCCAGAAAACGGCGGCGTCCAGTCGCCCCTTCCTGAAACAGGCGGTCCATCTGCGGCGTCAGCCACACGGCGGCAAAACATTCGGAAATGCCATCACGGCTACGTAGGGTCTGGCCATCTACCCGAAACGCCCGGCGTACGGGTCGGAGCGGGTCCGCGCCCGTGGCAAGCGGCACAGGCTGGGCTTCCGGGCCCATCATATCCGCCACATCGGCCGCCACACCCCACAGGGTCGCACCATGCCGGGGCAGTTCATCCATCCGCGCGCCGCGCAGCCCCCTGCCGGGTACCAGCAGGGACACGGCCTCAAGCAGGTTGGTCTTGCCGCTGCCATTCGGCCCGGTAATGACAGAAACCGGCTGCCGTGGCCGCCACGAAAGATGGCGGTAATTACGGAAATCCGTCAGAACCAACCGGTTGACGAAGGCCATACCGGCAAGCCTGGCCGGGTTGCCGCCTACACGCGCATCGGCATCAGCACGTACAGCGCGGAAGGGCTATCCACATCGCGCACGATAGTGGGGGCCGAACTGTCGGAAAATGCGAACTCGACCTCACGCTCCACCTGATCGGTGATGTCGTTGAGGTAACGGGCCTGAAAACCAATCTCGATGGCGGGCGCATCGTAGGAGACATGGTTTTCATCAAGTTCTTCGGTTGCCGTGCCCTGGTCCTGGCTGGCGGCGGACAGAGTGAGCAGGTTATGCGCCATGCTCAGCTTGACCGGGCGCGAACGCTCCTGACTGATCGCGGCCACACGCGATACGGCATCGGAGAAGATCTTCTTGCCCACGCGCAGGATCTTGTTGTTGCCATGCGGAATCACGCGCTCATATTCAGGGAACGTACCGTCTATCAGCTTGGAAGTCAGCGTGATGTTGCCGATCGAAAACTGGATGCGCGTATCGGACAGGGCAACAGCTACCTGCTCCGGCCCTTCATCAAGCAGCTTGCGCAGTTCGGCCACCGTCTTGCGCGGTACGATCACGCCGGGCATGCCCGCACTGCCAGGGGGCAGTTCGGTCTCGACCCGTGCCAGACGATGGCCATCAGTCGCGACCGCGCGCAGGACCGGCCCCGCCTCGCCTTCCGCCACGTGCAGGAAAATGCCGTTGAGGTAGTAACGCGTCTCCTCGGTGGAGATGGCAAAGCGCGTGCGGTCGATCAGACCACGCAGCACCTGGGCCGGCATGCTGAATTCATGCGGCAGCGCGCCTGCCATCATGGAAGGGAAGTCATCCACATCCAGCACATTCAGGCTGGTGGCGAACCGTCCGGCCCGCAGGCCCAGCGGCGCATCGCCACCCGCATGGTCCAGTTCGACCTGCGCGCCATCGGGCAACTTACGCACGATTTCATACAGAACCGATGCAGGCGCCGTAACCGCGCCATCGCGCTGCGTTTCGGCCGCAATACCTTCCACCACCGCAATTTCCATGTCGGTTGCAGTCAGCGTCATCGCGCCATTCACGACATTGATCAGCACGTTAGCCAGAATGGGGATGGTATTGCGCTTCTCGGCAACGCTCTGGATATGGGCCAGTGCCTTGAGCAGCGTTACGCGGTCAGCCTTCAACTTCATCGGTATGATATCCTCCACACCCCGCCACAATCGGGCAACGCCATGGCCGGGCCGACATGTCTAGCAGGCGGGTGGCGCAGTGGTAAAGGGGTGCCGCCGCCCGGCGGGGACCGGGTTCAGCTTTCCAGCATACGGCGCAGCAGTTCCACGTCCTCGGCAAAGGCCGGGTCTTCCGCCATCAGACCCGTCACGCGGGAGACGGCGTGGATGACGGTGGTGTGGTCACGGTTGCCGAATTTGCGCCCGATCTCGGGCAGGGAACGACTGGTCAACTGCTTGGCCAGGTACATTGCCACCTGCCGGGGCCGCGCCACCGCACGCGCACGGCGTGCCGATGACATGTCGGTCAGGCGGATATTCCAGTGTTCGGCCACCTTGCGCTGGATTTCCTCAATGGTTACGCGACGGTCGTGGGCCTTGAGGATATCGTGCAGAACATCCTGCGTGGCTTCCAGCGTCACGGGGCGGCCAAACAGGTTGGCATGCGCGATCAGGCGGTTGAGCGCGCCCTCAAGCTCACGCACGTTCGATGTGATCTTATGCGCGAGGAATTCCAGCACCTTGGCCGGCACCACCACACCCGATGCCGTGGCCTTGGCTTCAAGGATGGAGATGCGCAACTCAAACGTAGTGGCGTGGATATCGGCCACCATGCCGCAACCCAGGCGGGTGCGCAGTCTGTCCTCCAGCCCCGACAGGTCAGAGGGCGACTTGTCGGCCGAGACCACGATCTGCCGCCCTGCATCCACCAGCGCATTGAAGGTATGGAAGAATTCTTCCTGCGTGTTGTCCTTGCCGATCAGGAACTGCAGATCGTCGATCATCAGCACATCGACAGACCGCAACTGCTCCTTGAACTCCATGGTGGACTGGGAACGGATGGCGGCGATGAAGCGGTACATGAACTTCTCGGCCGACATGTATGCAACCGACACCCGCCCTTCGCGCACCAGTTCGGCACCGATAGAATGCATGAGGTGTGTCTTGCCCAGGCCGACGCCGCCATACAGGAACAGTGGGTTGAAGCCGGGGCTGGAGGGCTGCTCGGCCACACGGCGGGCGCACGCATAGGCGAACTCGTTCGGCTTGCCTACGACGAAGGTGTCAAACGTAAAGCGTTGATCAAGCGGGGCGGCCAGGTCGGTGCGGACTTCGGCCGGGCGGGGTTCTTCCGCCACGGGAGCGACCGCCGGGCGGGGGGCAGATTTTCCCGACGGGGCTGTCCGGGCTGAGGGGGTGGCGGGGGCTTCTTCTGGCGCAGCCTGCGCGGCATCGGCTGCCGGGCGGGCAACCTGCAGTTCCACACGGCGGATGGCGGGCACTTCCGCATTCCACAGCGTGCCCAGCCGGTCGCCATACTGTCCGCGCACCCAATCACGCAGGAAGCGGGTCGGCAGGTAGAGGGTGATCTCGTCCTCCTCCACCGGGCCGACCGTGATCTGGCGTAGCCATGTGCGGTATTCGACTTCCCCCACCTCGGCCTTCAGCCGTTCGCAAATGCGCGACCAGTGAATGGCGAGCACACTTTTCTGCGCATTGGCTTCCGCCACAGCGTCATAGCCTCCCAGTCCACCCGTCATGTCCGCTCCCGGCCCTATGGGGTGTGGCAACCACGCGCCCCCGCGCGGATCACCCACCCTTTGCTCATCCAACCCGTTCCACAGCACCATCCGTTCCGCACTGGGCAGGCAGATGGCCGCGCCCAT
>NC_016022.1 GCF_000182745.2 Komagataeibacter medellinensis NBRC 3288 | reverse complement strand
TGTTATCTCCTTTGGCTGTTGGCCGGGGTGGTGTCACCAGCACCTACCCCGGCAATTACACACCCCGCCGCGCCGCGCGCGCCGGGAAAAGATCACGGCTCCATGTCATCGGGAGACGGTCGCTTCGCTCCCTGGGCAGCCGCATTTTCAGCCGTCCGCACAGCATACCCATGGGGGTCTCTGTGACGCGCGGTCAGGTTCGGACTCTCCGCGACGATACCGGCCGCGACCTCATCAACGGACATGCCTTCGGCCGACATGAGGCGAGCGGCTTGGAAATCCAGGCGGGACTCGTCAACAGTCCAACCGTGCTTGATAGCGAGTCCAAGGATCATTCCACGCGCACGGCTAAACTCGCCACCAGAGACGGCCGGACGGATGATGCGGCCGGGAGACGGGGCCGATGCCGATACGGGCAGAGGTGTCGGCCGGAACGCCGCCCGCAATTCAGCAAGAGCCGATGCCGCTTTCTCACAGATCACACCGGCCGCCGTGATGATCCGGGTAAAAGCGTTGTCTCGGCCGGGCTTCTTATTTGCAAAACCAGCCATCCGAAACGGATGGATCGCACCGCTAAAATTGGGATCGCCAAACTCCCGATTCAGGCTCACGACTAGGGCGTTTGCGACACGCTGTTCGTTCGGGCCGTCGATGCGCGGCACCTTCAAAACAGCTTGCCGGTTTCCGGCGCTGCTCTCCTGGACAATGGCCGGAGACCAGCCCTGTCCCGTCATGGCGGTCAGGGTATCCGGCGTCATGTCGTCCACGACGAGATAATGATGGGCCGCATCAATCGGGGTCAGATAGATGTCCCGGCCCTTCATGTTCTGCGCTGACAAGTAAGGGATCAGGGCAGCAACATCAGATGCAGAATAAAACTGCTCTGCACCGTCTGCGCCCCGGCCCTTTCCAATGTTAAATGATGGCAGAGCATCGCGGCGGCTCTTGAGCGTCAGACGATAGAGAGGCGATGACAGCGCCCCGGCCTGGACAGACCATGCCTCCATCTTCGCTCTGACAGCCGCTGTGACCGGCTTTGTCGTCAGAGCGGGTGCATCACTCGCAAGATCACCAACCCTGCGCCCAAGAGCGTTCCAGCCGCCGATACGGCGACGATGATCGCGCATGTCATCAGGCGCCGGGACAACGCCGTCTGTCGTTCGACCAGGCGCTTCATCTCGCGATGCTGGTCTCGTGCCGCCGTCTCCGCCGACTTCAAGAGGTCGGCTGTCTTCGCCGCCGCGCTGTCGGCTTTCGAGACTGCGGCCGTCGCTGACATTAAGACGCTCTGCGCTTCGCCGTGCGCTCCCAGGATCATCGCTTCCGATGCCTCGGCCGCCTTGGTCAACGTCTCGATCAGTGACACCGCCGCCGCCCGGTATTCCACGGTCAGCCGGGATTGATCGGTCGCCAGCCGGTCGAGCGTCTCGATCAAGAGCATCTGGGCTTCTGTCGTTGACGTTACCGCCCGGCGCGAGGCTTCGGTTTGCTCTTGCGATAAGCGCCGCACCGTCTCGATCTTGGACATACTCGATCCCTCGCTCTTGCAATGCCTTCCATGCGTATGCCTTGCCCAGGTCAGACGCCTTAAACGGCACACCCCGGTATTCAAAGCTAAAGCCGTTCATTTTGCCGGTTGATGCGACATTCGCCCGGACACCGACCCCTGCCGCTTCGAGACGATCCATAAAGTCAAAGACAGACGACGGTGACGACAGGGCCGCGTCTACGATCTGTTGCAATGCGACGCGCGGCGGTGCATCGCCCGTCCTGATGGACATTTCGACTTCCTTCCTCGTTGGCGTTGCGACAGGAGCCGGGCCGTCTTCGAGACCCTTCGTGACAGTGAGGCCGTGCTTAACCTCAAGGTCTGCGGTCAGCTTGATTGCCCGCTTGGCATCCCACTTCCCGAGATAGAGAGAGCCGTCTAGGCCGATGCGCGACGCGATGATGTGTACGTGTTCATGGTCAGTGTCATGGTGCCTGACCGCGACATACTGATGTCCGCCCAGGCCCATACCATCCATGAAGTCAGCGATAATCTGCGACCACTCGCCCGGTGTCCTTGTCTCACCAGGAGGCAGAGACAGAGACGTGTGCCAGACCGGCCGGGCAACATCGGGACGTGCCGCCCTGGACAAGCCAAACTCTGTGGCAAGAGCGCGAGGCGTCTTACCAGTCATCGTGCCGCAGATGATCTCCGCGTCGCCTTTGCCAAACGCATAATCAAGGACGCCCCGGAAACCGGAGCCGCGCTCAACCTTCGCCTTCATCGCCGCCTCCGATCATCGCCAAACGCAAGGCGTCGAGGTCGGCCCGGAGTGCATCGAGGACGGATGCAAGATCACCACCGGCCGGAACCTCGCCGCAATTCACCGCATGGGCGATCTGGTTGAGGTTCGATGCGCTCCGGGCAAGATCGACCCAAGCGACCCGGTTCAATTCCGGGACAATGCGGGGAGGTTTGCCCAGGGCGGAGAGGCGTAACCATTCGCCGCGACGAACCTTGCCCCGGCGAGCATCGACAAGGGCAAGCTCGTCATCGGTCAGGCGACAAGAGACAGAGTGCCACCGACGATCCGAAGACGCTTTCGGGGTCGGGCCATAACGGCGCTTCTTCGGGGAAGGTGATGATTGCTCCATAAACGCGCACTCCGAGAGAGGCCCCAACTGACCGAAGGGAAGGCGGGAGCCGAACGACCGCAACGCGGCGGAGCGAGGTTAATCCGGCTTGCCGGGTTACACCTCGCTATTAACCATAGCCGAATCACACATTCATCTGGCCGTCAAGCTAATTATGGAGACGAGGCACCGCCTGCGGCGGAAGCGGTGCTCCCTGCGGTCGCAAGTCTTTTTCCCCCGCGCGCGCGCGCGCGGCGGTGTGTGGCGCAGCCTTATCCAGACGTCTTAGAGACGTCTGGATAAGTCTGGATGGATTTTTGAGGGTTTCTCATAAGCCGTTGTAATATAACGACAAAACGGCATTTTAAGGGGGTCAGTTTGTGACCGATTCTACGCGCTTCTGTGACCGATTCTACGCGGTTTTGTGACCGATACTACGCAATTTTAGGTCTGCCGACGGTCACAACGCCTTCTTGCACGTCTGCAAACCAGCCAACTTTACGCAATTCGGCCAATGCTGACCTGATCCGTTGCCGCCGTTTCCGCATGGCCGCGTCAGACCCGGCATCGGGCCACACATAAGAGCAAAGAGTATCAATGGAGACCTCTCGCCTCATGCCTGGATTGATCCAGCCAGAGAGACGCTGGTGCATGAGACGTGCAGGATCACTCTTGAGACCGCGCACCTCTTCCATATCAATTCTGACATGTTGACCTTGACCAAGGATCGCCTCGGTCAAGCGCGGGTTCAAAGCGACGTACAGATCGCCGACCCCTTCATCAGACGCATAAGACGAGATCAAACGACACCCGACACGCCTCCGGCCCGACTGTATAAAGATCGTCACGGCAAAAAGCCGCTCAATCGCTTGACGTATCCTCGTGATGTTTGGCCCGGATTCATTCATGCCGATTTCTCGCGCCAACCGTCTAAATGACCCTCTGACGACAAGACTTTCCGGCTGATCTGTTGCGGCGACAAACTCAGATGCAGGAGCAAAGAGATCAAGAAATAACTGTCGAGCATCAGATGATTGAGTATCGGCTTTTAAGATCAGCCCCTTCGGCCCAGCTAAAGCAACGAGACCTTGCAAAACGCGCATCTCATCAGTGCCAAGCGGTTCTTTCGCGCCAAACTCAAGACGCTCATTGCCAATCTCATAAGCAACATCCAGTTTCAAACGCTTGTAATCACCAGATGCAAGCGACCTAAATAGGCCATGCGCCAAGACATGACCGGGATCATGCCTCGCATGTGTGAGCGCTTTATTATTACGCATTGCCCCGCGCCCTTCCTGTCGGCCGCCGGGTCGTCGGGGTCGGCTCCTGACGTTCAAGATGGGCCGGGACAAGCACACCGCCCGTATCGCGGCGATACCATCGGTCACTGTTCCCGCAACCAAAATTCACCTTGCTCTGGACTGATCGGACAAACTGGCGTCGATCGGTGACACCGTATGTTTGAGCCTCCGCATCGGTCATCCCGACGAGGTTAATCTGACCACCGCGCACGTTATCGACCAAAACGCTAGATCCGCGTGAGGCTTGCTGGACATCACCCGATCCGTTCAACGACGCACCTTTCGCGGCATGGTGCAAAAACATGATTGATGCGCCGGTCACTTGGGCAATGTCTTCCAGGACTGACAACAGAGCAGCCATATCACCCCCGTTGTTTTCATCAGCGACATGGAAGCGCCGGAGAGTATCCAAGATGATAAGACGCTTTCCCGTTCCCATTCGCTTCAATGCTTCCGCCCAGGCCGGAAGCAACAGGTTCACGGGCCGACCCATCAAAGGGATGATCTCAAGGTTCTCTGCCAACATGCCGATGCTATCGCGGACAACGTATCCGACAGAGTGCAGACGATGAGTAATGGCAAGGGCCGGGTCTTCTGCGGCCAAGTAAAGGACGCCGCCATATTTATCATCAACGCTCATTTCAAGCAGATCAGGGCCACCCGCAACGGCCATAGCCAGTTCCAGGGCAAACCACGATTTGCCTGTGCCTCCGGGCGCGATCAACGCACCGACCGTTCCGGCCAACATGCCGGGCAGGACAAAATCCAAAGGCTCCGGCGCTGTCACAAACGCTGATCGAATATCGAGACGAGGCAGAGCAGAATCGTTTATCGTGGATGTCACGGCAGCCAT
>NC_016021.1 GCF_000182745.2 Komagataeibacter medellinensis NBRC 3288 | reverse complement strand
ATTGCGTGTGACGCAAGGCTTGTTTGTCTGCTTGATGATTCTGATCCGACGTTATCGTTTCGGTGCAGGTGATGGAAACAGATTTTATTATTATTCATTTGCGGACAAACGAAAAAAACTTGCCACCATCCAATATGCGCGGGCCTGAGATCATATAGATTTTGCACAACAGATGTATTTGGTCTGAAGTGACAGGCGAACTGTTTCACGTATCGAGCTTCCCTAGAAGGGCTGCGTTCTCGATTTCTTTCAAAAGCGGATGCTCACCGCTTTCGATCGACTCCCGAATGTTCGATGCGCTCTTACTGTCAGAAATTTCTTCGTACAGATCCGTGCAGAGCTTTTTCCATCCCGGCCAGTAATTGCTCCGTGCGAACTCATTGGAATCCCAAATGTCTTCCCACCACGGCTGGGAGGGCAGGTCGTGAAGCAGTGCTGACGGGTTGTGCCAACCGTCCTGAAGCTGGCGGTAGGTGCGCTCGCTTGCGATGTGGCTCGTGATTGCGAGATCCGGGGCCAGATCGCACTCGCTGTAGACCTGATAAAGCAGGTGCCAGACCTGAGTAAGATTACGCAGGGAACTCCGACCGCCCCCGCCCGTGTCCTCGGATACAACGTAAGGCGTGCGGATAACCAGATCCTTGTCAGCCCACTGTTTCACCAGGAGCAATCCACCGCGTTCGCCGGCGCATCGGATGAACCGTAGCCCCTGAAGGTGTGTTTTCAGGGTTTTGGGGTCTGCATCGAGCAGCCACAGGACCCCTTGACCGGCATTCTCTGGAATTCGGTCATACTCGCAAAGATATGGGGTGCCCTCGCCATAAGCCAGCCAGTCTGCCGATACCGAGCAGTAAGCGGCAATGGCCTTGAGTTGGGAAAGGCTGGGCTCAGCTATCCCCTCAATCCATTGTGCAACAGGCGTGACGTGATCTTCTCCGATCGCGTCAGCCAGGCGCGCGGCGCTATATGGTGGACGTGTCGAGAAATCGCTTGCTCGCCCGTTTTCTGCGAGGGCAATCGCTTGCTGCAAGCGTTGTGAAACTGCCTCGACCTGCATCATGGCGGGCTGGTCTGCCCACGCCTTCAGCGCAATTCTCAGTTCGGCTTCGACGGATCGGGCCGACGCCCCGGCCTTGCGCTTCAGAGCATTGATAAGAGTGTCGTCTAAATTCCTGATTGTCAGACTTGGCACAGGATCATCCTCCTTCGATAAAAGAATGATTGCACCTAGATGCTATCACAATGCAATCATTATCTTGATTGCATTATTATCACCGTCCAGTGAATGAGAAAACGAGTAGGAGAATGCCGGGACAGTCGTCGTCCACTTCCCGCGCTTCGGATTTAAGATAGCCCGCTCGCAAGCCTGAGATTTCAACAAACGACTCATGCTGCGTGGAAAGCGGTAACTGATGCTGACACGAGTGAAACCCTCGTGTCAGCATGGTGCAGCTCGCTCAATGAATGGAGTTTGTCGCAGGGCCATGCAGGAACCACACTGCCCCTGAGTTAATCCTGACCAACGGCGAGCGTATAGCCGCGTTTCTGCCGATAACGGACCATTTTCGACAGCGCATTGATGGCCGTACCTTCGTCCGGATAGAGATCGAGACACTGCGATCCCGTCGTGCCGATCCGGCCCCACTGCCGCACGAGCGCCGCGCCGCCGAACAGGTCAGGTTGAACGGACATCGCATAAAAGCGCCATTCATTCAGCTCCGGTCGAATACGCCGAAGACGTGCCGTAAGCGGGAACAACGCGAGCTGGGCCGCCTTATGCAAGGCGGCGGATTTTTTCGACTGTCTGGATTTCATGACGGTCCTGCCCATAACCAGATTCTAGCACCGGACCAGCCGCGAGTACAGAAGAATGGAAGGGTCTAGGTCCAGATCTCAAGCGTGTCCCACGGCGCGGTAAAGCCGCCCTGGCTGGCCCTTGCAAGAGGCATTGTCGGGAAGTCGATCCAATGCGCTTTCATCCGGCGGCTCCATGATGTGCCGGCGCTGATCTCCTTGACGAGACAGCTTGCCACGGCTGCCGCACCATAAACACGAGTTCGCCGCACGACTTCCGTTCCGATATGAACGACTGTGGGTGCCTCCTGCTCTTTCGGAACATTGGGCTGATTGATGATCGGCGAGTTCCATAAGCGGGAATGATGGGCACAGATGTTGCGGACGAACGCAAGACACCTGATCCAGCTCACCAGCGTATCGGGAAGCAGACCGTATCGTGACGCGATCGCGAAGCGGTCCCGTGGGTGCGCCATGAACAGAAGCCAGGAAAGCGTGCCGAAATCCCAAGTCTCAACGGCCATCCAGATCGGCAGGGGCGAGCTGTAGGTGTCGAAAAACTGCTTTACCCAGCTTTCCTTCGAACGTCGGATCGACTGATTGGCCTTGTCGAGCCAATTCTGGTGGCGTGTGCCGTCGTGGAATGGTGTGTTCGCTCGGCGCGTGTCGAGGAAAGCTGGCGAGAGATGTGCCCACGGATCGCGCTTTCCGAGCGTGTGTGCCAGATCCACGCGCAATGCCACCTCAATCCGCTCGATTGCGTCTAGGAACAGAAGACGGAGCTGCTTGTCGAACAGGTAAAGATCGACTGCGTGGCGAAACTCAGCACCCGGTCGGAACTGGTCGGTGCGAATGATGCGGGACGGATCGCGAGGATCGGGGCCGTTCTGTTCGAAAGGCTCCCAATACGGTGCCAGACGCCCGTAACCAATGCGCTGAAGGTGATGGATCGCCTTGGTCCGGTCTGTCACTCCCAAGCCCCGGTTTATCAGGAGATCAACTTGATCGGCAAAACTGAGGTGGGGCTTGGTATAAGGCGGACGCATGTGCCTAAAAATAAAGAAGGCCGTCCCTTGATGTCCTGAGCTTGCGCGCAGCACAACAGCGGAGACGGCCATATTAAGTGGGCTTTTAAGCTGATACACGGCGGGAGTCAAGCATAAACGGAAACCGCGCTCCGTGCGTATCCTGTGACGTGCCCTTTAGTGTATCCTCTAGCGTGTCCTAAATATCGCGGTTCGCTCCACGGAAGCGCATCGCGGCGTCGGCGCGCGATGCCATTGAGCGACCTCACTGCAACACGCTTGTCTCTAGGATCGTATGATGATCTCGATGGATTCTTCCGGCACCCCGAGAAACATCGACAGACTTTTCTTCGCATCGCTTATGGAAAGTGGCCGCAAATCGGTGCCGGCATGACCGGCCTCCTTCTTTTCCTGTTCGGCAGGAAGACCAGGTTCTGCCAGAGGTATGCGCGCGATCGGCTTATGAGCTATTCCAGCACCAGCTCCCACACGCGAAACGGGGCTGCTGGCTTCTTCATCGTAGAGTGAAATCCAGATCCCTCTCCGCTTTTTCGGTACACTATGTCCGGCCTTGATCCGAGCCTGATATGCCCGGTCGAAGCGCGCGCGCATTTCATCACCTTCAATAAGATGCACCTGCGCAAAGCGCGGATTTTCCTTGTCATCTACAGAAACGGCCACGATCGCATCCACATCGGACAACGTGACCCAGGCATCACCGGCATCATTCCTCGGAAACGCAATCCATTGATCCTGCGTCGTCCTGATTGATACGATTCGTTCCTGGCTGCCTTTTGTAATCTTCCGAACGCTTCCTTTTCCGAAGCCGGGGATTTTCTCGACCTGCCATCCGTCATTCTCTAACGCATGAATGCCAGCTTCAAAGAGTTGTGACTTTCTGGCTGCCTTTTTGGGGTCTTCAAAGATATTCGCCATATCGGTCTGATTCCTCGCTGATTTCTTTCTGATAAATGGGGTATCATTGATTCGTCAATGAAATTCTTTCGTGACGAATGGATTTATCCCTCAAAGATCAGCGATGCGCGTGCGGGTTTTTTCGGGGGCTTGATCTCCGCTCTAGTTCGTAAGGCCGCGAGCCAGGTGCGCTGCACCTGTCTCCCGGCCAACTCACCGGAGCCAGCCGCCGCCCTGCGCTGCGCTGCGGTCGCCGTCTGTCTCCGCCCATCCGGGTAACGATCGGAAGCCCGGTATGTCCCCCCGGTGCTCGCCCCCCAAAGGGGGGCTGCGCTGGTGCCAGCAGCCTCGCTCCGGTCTAGGGGATCATCCACCCCATCTTCCTGCGCTCCCTTTGGTCGCTCCGTGCAGACGGGTCCCCTGAGATGACCCCTAGACCTGCGCTGCGTTGCCGGCGGATCTGAAGGTGTCGGGACGAAAGGCGTCGCTGCGCTGCCTTTCGCCCTGCCGCTGGCAGGTCGAACGAAAGGCTGGGGTTTTGAGGGGGCGGATGCAAGGGTAATTTTTGGCGGGGAACCGCCATTATCTGTGTGAAAAACTGCATTTTTCTCTTGCCCCTCCCTTATTATATCGTGTATATAATAAGAACACCGGGCGGGAAAACGTGGGGGGATGGTCCTTCCTCTCCGCCCGGTGCAGGGAGGGTAAACCCTATGTCTGCAACACTCCGCAGTGAGCCCAAGAAAGCCACCACGAAGCCCGCCAAAAAGACTACGAGCAAGACGCCGACGCCAATCACGACGCCCGCCAACGATACAGACGGGACACGCATCCCCTTCAGCAAGCTGTTCCGTTCGCCCCTGAATGTCCGGCGCACGGTGCCCGCCATCGCTATCGAAGAACTGGCCGACAACCTGAAAGCTGTTGGCCTGATCCAGAGCCTTGTCGTCGTGCCGGATGGTGACCGCTTCGGCGTTGTCGCGGGCGGCCGACGCTTTCTCGCCATGTCCCTGCTGGTCGAACGCGGCGACTGGACCGAGGACAAGTCCGTTCTCTGCCGGATCGTGACACCCGAGGAAGCCGAGGAAATCAGCCTTGCCGAGAACGTGCAGCGTCATGCGATGCACCCGGCCGACCAGTTTGAGGCGTTCGCCCGACAGGTCGAATTGGGACGCTCCGTCGAGCAGATCGCGCAGCGTTTTGGCGTCTCCGCTTCAATCGTCGCGAAGCGCCTGAAGCTGGCGTCCGTCTCTCCTGCTGTCATGAGCGCCTTCCGACAGGATCAGCTCACGCTCGAACAGGTTTCGGCCTTCACCGTGGCGGACGATCACGAGGCGCAGGACAGTGTGCTGCAATGGGTGCTGGATACGCACTTTCAGGTTGCCCCGCACTCCATCAAGAACCGGCTCATGCAGGGGGCCGTTCCCGAAAGCAGCCGCATCGTCTCCTTCGTCGGACTGGATACCTACCGCGCTGCGGGCGGGACCGTGGTGCAGGACCTGTTCGGAGAGAACGGTTTCCTGACCGATACCCCGCTTCTGCACGAACTGGCCGAAAAGAAGCTGGGCGAAGTCGAAGCCGGGTTCAGGGCCGAAGGCTGGTCATGGGTTGAACGCATCACGGACCGGCCAAGCTGGTTCTATTCCACCCCTCGTTTGTCGCCAAAACAGGCCGAGCCAACCGCCGAGGATGCCGCACGCATCGAGGCGATTGCCGACCGGCTGACCGAGATCGAGGAAAACGAGCAGTCCCAGGGCCTGACCGACGAGGAAAACGAAGAATACGACGCCCTGACCGCCGAGCTTGAGGCATTGCAGAATGCGGCTCACCTGTGGAGCGCCGAGCAGAAGGAACAGGCCGGGGTCTTCATCATGACCGAGGGGGCGGAGATCGGCACGACCTATGTGGGCGTGGTCAAACCCGGCGCGAAGAAGAAGGACGCCGCCAGCGCCAGCACAGCCGAGAATGACAGTGCCGTGCCCACCATTCCCAACGGTCTGATGGAAACGCTCTATCGCGAGCGGACAGCCGCCCTACAGGCGACGCTTGCGCGGGACAGTGTGATGGTCCTGCGGGTTCTGGTCCATGCGCTTCTGATGCAGCACCACGGCGCGATGTCTCCCCGCTTCGAGACGCCCGAAACGCCGCACGACAAGGCATCCAACCCGGCCATGTGCGCGGTTGCCGAATATCGGCTGGAACGCCTCAACCCTCTGCGCATCCCGCAGGATGATCGGCTGTGGCCGTGGCTTCTGGGCCGTACCGAAAGCGAACTGGTCGAAATTCTTGCCGCCTGCGCCCTGCCCTTCGTGAATGCCGGAAAGGAGGACTGGTCCGTGGACAGGCAGCGCGGCTCGTCGCGTGACATCGCAGCCTCAATCGGCTTCGACATGCGCGAATGGTGGAAGCCCGATGCGGACAACTTCTTCCGTTCGCTGACGAAATCCACCATTGCCGACTACATCACCGAGGCAGGAGCAAACCCCGGCGACTGGCAGAAGGCAAAACGGGATGCCCTCGCCACCGACGCGGCCAAGGCCGCAGCGGAAAGCGGATGGCTTCCGGCCTTTCTCCGCACACCCGGCGCAGCGACCGCATGACAACAACCGGCCGGGGCACTGCGCCCCGGCCACCCGCTCCGGCTGATGATGCCGGGTTCGCAACATTGTGGAGTGCTCTACGACGCCAGAATCTTCCTGTCGTGGGCGATCCGATTAAAATGCAGTGGGAAGGATCGGATATGCACAAGTATTCAGATGAAAATTTTCTGGCGTCGTGGCTGAAGCGCGCGCTGCGCGCCCGGTTCGGTGCTGTGGTGAAGGAACCGGTTCCCGATACTCTTTTGTCTCTTCTTTCCGAGGCACCAGAAAGTGAGAAACCCGAACATCAGGCAGACAGTGCGTTACTTCGGCACGAGTAAGTCAAAATCAATTCCTGCTCCCATAAGCGACCGGCAATTTCTTACGCATAAGACCGGGCTTATGGTAGTAACGGCAAAACAGGTTCTGGTGGAATTAGGACATGACAACAGAGCAGAATACTGCGCCAAATGGCGTTGACCGTCTGGCTGGGCATATTGCTGATGCCATCGACACGCTGAAACTGATCGTGACTTTCGGTTTTCTGACTGGTGTCGTGATTATGTTCTGTCTGATGCGGGACCGTGGGCTGGAACTCTTGCCGCAATGGTTCCTGGCCCTTCATGGGATAGGCATCCTGACGGCCGGTCTCTTTTTTTCTGTCATGATGGCGGGCCTGTCTGTGATGTTCACGCACAGCTTTCGATCTGTGAAAATCATCGCTCTGCCCGTTGTCTTCTTTCAATTCATGTTCGGCGTGCTGGGTCTGCCGATGATGATGGGAGCCGATGCCTCGCCCGAGGCTTTGCCACTCTGGTTCTCGACCGCAATCGCCGTCCTCAGCCTGCTGGGGGCATGGGGCGGACCTGTGGCTGCGCTGCTGGTCGCGAAAAAATCAGCTAGGTGAGCACAGAAGAGCGGATGGTTGCGCCCTCTGTGGCATAGTCTCTTCTCCCCTCGGGATAGCCACGATAAACGGAAGCCCCCTGACGGGGGCTGTGTATCATTTGGCGGCCCTGTAGGCCGCCATGCCTCTGCTATCCTCAGCGATTTAATTTGCGGAATATTCAGAATTTCTGTATATTCTTGATATTGCCCCCGTGGGAGGATAAAGCCAGTGAAGCAGTTTGCAGCGGGCGACCTGACCCGTAATACCGGCGATCTCTTCGAGGCCGCAGCCGTCGCCCCCGTCGCCATCACCAAGCATCGCAAGCCCCGGTTCGTTGTCATGTCGATGGAGCGATACGAGACGCTGACCAGCAGGGATACGGGCAGTCAGAAGGCTTATGCCGTCAACGATATGCCTGAAGACGTTGCCGTCCTGTGCGATCAGGGGATTGAGGACTATCTGAATGGCTGATGACTTCCCGCGTGTCGGCCAGGTCATCGACTATCACTATCTCTGGAAATGGCAGGATTTACGAGGTGAGACGGAAGGCCGAAAAAAGCGGCCGAGCTGCGTGGTGGTCGTTGCCATTGACCGGGACGGCAAGCATCACCTCTTCATCCTGCCGATCACGAGCAAAGAGCCTGCTGCTGATCGTCAGGCCGTGCTGATTCCGGAAACCGAGGCCCGCAGGGCGAAGCTGGATACGGATATGCCCCTGTGGGTGATGGTGGATGAAGTGAATTACGACATCCTCGAAACGTCCTACACGCTGGAAGACCGAACCGCGCGCGGCCAGTTCAGTCCCGCTTTCAGCAAACAGATCGTTCTGGCGTTCCGCTCAATGCGCGATGCACAGGCATTGCGTATCTCGAAACGGACATGAAAAAGGAATACCAAAAATATGTGTAATATTGGTGAAGAATCTTACAAAGAGAAATGTGAAAAATGCGGCACAGTGAATAGAATAACAATTCAAACGGGACCGGAGCATGGGGGGTGGAGTGAAAAGTTTACTGTTCATTGCGCAGAATGCGGCGAGGTTATGGACCGGATTTCCGCTTTCGGCCTGAAGAGCGTCGAAAAAGTCAAAGGCAAGTGAACGTCTAAGCGGACACTTGAAACTGAAGCCCCCTCGCGGGGGCTGACTGCTCTGTGGCGGCCCGACAGGCCGCCATCCCTTCGGCGTGTGCCGCATCAGTCCGCCGCATGAAACGTCACCTTTATGCCGAGCGCCGACATGATGCGGAACAGGCCGGTCAGGTCGAGATCGCCTTTTTCAGACAGGGCTTCCTTCGCAATATCGTCCGCTCCCTGCGCGCGCGCTATGACCGAAAGAGCATGAGCAAACGCCGCTGCGTCGCCATCTGCCCATGCCATGTTCAGAAGTTCCTCCTGTATCCGAGGATCTTGTGCCGCCTTGACGCCATCAAACACATCCAGTCCAGAAGTCTTCATCGGGTATTTCCAAGTCCTTGCTATTGGGGCGCGGCAGTAGCTGGTTTTCTATGGTGCCATGCGAGATTTTCTGATTTCGTTCTGTGCTGTGCGGGCGTATCCAGCAGCCCGCAGCGACCAGCTTTTCTCTTGGCTGGTAACGCCATAAGCCGTCAGAAGGGGCAGGGCGACTTCAGGATAGGGAATGATTCTGGCTGGTTCATCCTGATAAGCCAATCCGTAAGCGCCGAACGGGGAAAACCGCACGATCGTCAGATCCGACGGAGCCGGAAAGGCTACCGGCGTGATAAAGGCCCGCATCGGGCGCTGATGACGCTTGAACAAAGTCACCCGGTTCTTGCCTTCCAGAGCCACGTAAAGCGGCATCGTTCCGATACGGGCATATCTCGGTGCCTCTGAGCAATATTTGTCGTTATCGCTCACAATACCATCAGACCATTCCATGATCTCGTGATCGTAATCTCTCCCCTGATCCGGTCGGTCCCGATACTGCCCCGAGATGACAAGCGTCGGGTCGATAGTCTCTGGAACCATGTCATCATAGCTGTAAAACGCATCGGAAAAGGGAAGCGCGTCGCGTAGAAATTTCTTCGGAAAAATCGCCCTGCGTTCGTAGAAGCGTTCATACGGATCATCGACTTCCGTCAGGCTTTCATCCAGTCGGTCCTTGAACGATACAAAAGCTCGACATGCTGAAATCAGTTGAGTGTCAGACAAGATTTTTCTCTTTTTGTGATTGCCGTGAAATTCTTTCGGTCACTTGATTTCCGCTCTAGTTCGTAAGGCCGCGAGCCAGGTGCGCGCACCTGTCTCCCGACCAACTCACCGGAGCCAGCCACCACCCTGCGCTACGCTACGGTCGCCGTCTGTCTCCGCCCATCCGGGTAACGATCGGAAGCCCGGTATATCCCCCCGATGCTCGCCCCCCAAAGGGGGGCTGCGCTGATGCCAGCAGCCTCGCTCCGGTCTAGGGGATCATCCACCCCATCTTCCTGCGCTCCCTTTGGTCGCTCCGTGCAGACGGGTCCCCTGAGATGACCCCTAGACCTGCGCTGCGTTGCCGGCGGATCTGAAGGTGTCGGGACGAAAGGCGTCGCTGCGCTGCCTTTCGCCCTGCCGCTGGCAGGTCGAACGAAAGGCTGGGGGTTTGATCCGGTTTTTGGCAAGCGTTTTTTTCGTGCTGAACGGGAATTTTTTCGGAGAAATTTTGCATTTTTCTCTTGTCAGACCCTTATTATATCGCGTATATAATAAGGGCACCGGACGAAAAGGAGGGAGACGGTCTCCCCCATCACCGGGGCCACGGGAGGGTAAACCCATGAATCATTTCGTTTCTTCTCGCTTTTCCCGCAATCTCGGCCGCGATCCGCTGTCCGACGAAGCCCTGCGCCATCTGGCGAAGTCCATCTTTGCGGAAGACAAGCACGAGAGCCGCAGCGACCGATATGCCTACATCCCCACTTATGAAGTGCTCGCGGGAATGCGGAAGGAAGGCTTCGAGCCGGTCTATGCCAAGCAGGGCGGTTCGCGCGTGCCGGGCAAGGCGGATTTTACCAAGCACCTGATTCGCTTCCGTCACAAGGGCGAAGCCGGGACCGTCCGCAAGGTCGGCGGCATCTATCCGGAAGTCGTGCTGGTCAACAGCCATGACGGCACGAGCGCCTATAAGGTCATGGCCGGGCTGATGCGTCTGGTCTGCCTTAACGGGCTGATGGTGTCGGATCGGGAGCTTGCTTCCGTGTCCGTCCACCACAAGGGCGACGTGATGGCGCAGGTCATCGAGGGCAGCTTCAAGGTGCTGTCCGAGAGCTGCCGCGCGGTTGAAGCCGCAGACGCTTGGTCCGGTGTCACCCTGAACCATGACGAACAGATGATCCTTGCCGGGGCGGCCCATGAAATCCGCTTCGGGGAGGAAGCCGAAACCCCGATCGAGCCGCGCCAGCTTCTGGCCCCGCGCCGCCGTGATGATCTCGGTTCCGATCTGTGGACCGTCGGAAACGTGGTGCAGGAAAACGTCATCCGGGGCGGTCTCCGGGCATGGGGGCGCGATGCCAACGGCCGCCGCCGTCGCGTGTCCACCCGCGAAGTCAAAGCTATTGATGCGGACGTGAAGATCAACCGCGCCCTGTGGCGTCTCAACGAGGAAATGGCCCGGCTGAAAGGAGGCGGAGCATTCATGCAGGACGCCGCCTGATCCCGTCATCCGGCACGCCTCACCCGAGGCGTGCCCCTTGCCCTTCAGGATGGAACGTCCCCTATGAGCGAAGCATTCGAAATTGCGCAGACCATTCCCACCGAGCGCCCCTTGAGTTTCGACGAAGCCGCCGCCCTTGTCCGCTCACACGTCGGGACACCGCAGGATGTCGGCTATCAGATGTTCGACAATATCGCCTCGGCCGTCAAAGCCCTCTCGCACCAGAGCAGACTTGCCGGGGCCGATTATGATTGCCTGTCATGTGGCAATGGCTGGACTTATGAAGGCATCGACCCCGCACCCGACCCGGCCACCTGCCCCTTTTGCGGAAGGGAGGGCAACTCGCCGTTAAGGGCATGGGAGGGCGAACGCAAAGACATCTGACTCCGGGGGCGATATGCCCCCATTTCCGCGCGCGCCGAACCGGAAGCCCGCTTCGCGGGCTAAGAGTAGCCGGGCGGCCTACCGGCCGCCGTATCCTCTATCGTAGCCTCTAACGTGTCCTGTTCTGTATCCTCTGGTGTATCCTGAATTGGCCAATTTTCGCACTGGTGCCGCACAGGCTGGGTGCTTGTGCGATCTGCGTTTGGGGGCTTGATCTCCGCTCTAGTTCGTAAGGCCGCGAGCCAGGTGCGCTGCACCTGTCTCCCGGCCAACTCACCGGAGCCAGCCGCCGCCCTGCGCTGCGCTGCGGTCGCCGTCTGTCTCCGCCCATCCGGGTAACGATCGGAAGCCCGGTATGTCCCCCCGGTGCTCGCCCCCCAAGGGGGGCTGCGCTGGTGCCAGCAGCCTCGCTCCGGTCTAGGGGATCATCCACCCCATCTTCCTGCGCTCCCTTTGGTCGCTCCGTGCAGACGGGTCCCCTGAGATGACCCCTAGACCTGCGCTGCGTTGCCGGCGGATCTGAAGGTGTCGGGACGAAAGGCGTCGCTGCGCTGCCTTTCGCCCTGCCGCTGGCAGGTCGAACGAAAGGCTGGGGTTTTGAGGGGGCGGATGCAAGGGTAATTTTTGGCGGGGAACCGCCATTATCTGTGTGAAAAACTGCATTTTTCTCTTGCCCCTCCCTTATTATATCGTGTATATAATAGAGCCACCGGGCGGGAAAACGTGAGGGGATCGTCCCCCCCTCCCCGTCCGAACATGGGAGGGTAAACCTATGTCACTTCTTTCCGGTCTGATGGGCTTTCTGTTCCGCTCCAAAAAGATGCCACCTCGCCCCAATCCGGCAGACGTTCTTGATCGCGCCATCACCGACACGCAGGCATGGTACAGCCGCCTGTCCGACCGGCTGGATGATACCTCGGAAGATTCCTATGCGACCCGAAACGAGCTGCGTGACCGGATGTATTATGTCCACTACTTCGAAGAGGCGATGAAACAGGCCAAGGCCACCAGTTCCATGACCGTCGATCTCAGCATCAGGTATGGCGTGTATGATGACCCCGAGGACGACGCGATCGCCCGTTATGAAGCCGCATCATGCGGCCTGGAATATGTCCCCGACGAGCAGCGCGAAGAGGCCGAGTATGCGAGTGCCCTATGGGGTATCACCGAGGTACAACAGGCGCTGGAAGCGGCGGGCTTTACCGTCCTCACCGGCTTTCATGCCTACCTGATCGACCCTGAAGAAAGCCAGCGCGCGATGGAAGCCTTCCATGCCGAGATACTGGCCGAGCAAGAGCAGGCAGCCTGCGCCTGAATCCGGGAGAGAGGCCGTCTTGCCGGCCTCTCCACCATTCTCGAGAAAAATTCCATTTTTCTCTTGAACTCTCTTTATTATATCTCGTATATATTAGAGGCGGGCCGGGAGGATAAAACCGTTCGATCCGTCGCACAGGGAGGATAGCCCTATGTCCAAGGAAGACCACGCCGAAAAACAGGTATCGCCTCTTCACAATACCTTGCCGCTGATCCGGCTGGATCGCGACGAATACAGCACGATTTCGGCGATGAAGACAAAGCCGGATCTGATGGCCTACTGGACCCGTAAGGGCCGCGTTCGCGCCTGCGAAGCCGCCGTCCTGCCGGATCTGTGGGTCACGACCATCGGCAGCGACGGCACCGAGATCGAGGGGCTGATGCTGTCATGCCTGTGGGAAGGCCCACGGGACCAGCGCACCAGCTACGATCTGGACTCTGTTTATACCGTCCTGGTCCCCTTCATCGGCTTCGGTCGGGTGGCGGGCTGGATGACAACAGATACCGTTCTTTCCCGTATCGACAGCACGGGTCTGCGTATCGACTGAAACGATTCAAAAAACAAACGGGTTTTTCTTGTGATTTCGTCAGGAGGACCGCAGCATGAATGCCATATCGTCAATAAATGCGGGCCGGAAGCACAGCATGACGCAGACAGATGACAGTCCTGCGAATGGCAAGCGAACCGGACCCGTGGCCGACGCGGTTCTTGCCCTGCGCATCATGGTCGATGCACGGACCGAAGCGAAAATGGTCCTGATGGGTCTCACGAGCTATGTCGATGCCGTGGCCCATCTGGAAGCCAAACTAGCAGAGGAAGCAGAACGCCAGAATATTTCGGCAGATTTTGAAAAACTGGCCGAACATAGTCTCGAAGATGCCCTGCGCGTGGTTGAGTTCGAGCTGGACGAGCTGATGGCCCATCTCATGAGCTTGGCCGTGGCGATGAAAGCAGAGAATGCGCCGGTCGAGCGTATCCGCTCATGGGTGCAAAGCGCGGCCGATTCATACGGGATGGCCTTCCGGATCATGGTCCCCGTATGGCGGCTCAGGTCACTGGTCGATGCCGCCTTGCGGGAACCGCCCCCTGATGACGCTGAGCCAGCCGGGGAAGCTCACCTGGGCGACTAGACCAGCAAGCACGGACGATCGTGGTGAACGTCCGTGTCTCTATTATATCGCGGATATAAAAGGATGAAGCGATGACTGATCGCGTGAGATACGAAGCTCTCGTCCGCCGCTATGAGCGGATGTCTGTTGCCCGGCCGGGATACCCGGTCGGCGCCGATGGCCCCTTTCCCGCACATATCTGCGTGGGGTCGGTCCGCTTGCCCGTCCAGATGGAGGGCGGCCGGATCGTGGCGCTTGGCACCCACCCCCTGCTCCGCCAGGTCCTCGCGGATCTTCTGGCCGGGCTAGAGCGTGCGTGCCGGGTGTCATCGCGTATGGGAGGGCTGATGTCATGACCTACCTCGCGCCGCGACGGGTGGCGAAGCATCGCCATGTCTATCTGGCCGGCCCGGACCTGTCGGTCCTGGCCGTCAAGGAAAGCCGGGACACGGCAGCACGGTCGGCCGTGCAGCTCGCGCGCAGGCGCGGCATGTCGGTTTCCCTATGGGCAATGGACCAGAAATTGCGGCCCGGATCGAAGATCCGGCCCCGCTATGGCATCTATCTCGGAGAGGCGCATGTTTGACCCTGCCCACGGCAGCGGGCGGCCGGCTCTCTCGTTATTATATCCGATATATGTTAAAGGAGAGGATCTGTGCCTTGAAAGAGTTTCGATGTCTGAATCCGCGTCTGCTGTCCCTGTCCTTGATCGCACCCCGCGCCTGACGCTGTTCCGCGTCAAGCCCGCCGTGCGCCGGCAGCTCGAAGAGTATGTAAACGATAACGACACCTCCATGCGCTGCGCCATCCTTCAGGCGCTGAAGACGATCGGCGTGCATGTGGAGCCCGAGGATCTGGTACCCGAACGCAAGCGGCGTCTCAAACCGCATACGGGCGACGACACGGGCGAGCTGGTCGGGCTCTCCGTCAGCCTGCCGGTCTATGTCCGCGTAGCGGCAGAACTTTGGATGCGCGAGCATCCGGGAATGCGCCTCGTGAACATGGTCCTGACCGGACTGAAGGAGATGGGCTTCGAGATTGATGATGAAGACCTGACCGCAAAATGGACCTGGAAACCCTTTGTGGGGTGACGCTCACAGCCCGCCAGCTCAAACCAACAAACCCCGGAAAAGACCCATGACCGCGAAACAGGACAATGAACGGGCGGCGCTGGCACGCCTGATTAAAATTGCAAAGGGTGACACCGGACAATCGCGGCGTGTCGCGGATTTCCTGCTGGCATGGTGGAATGCAGGATCGTGCGGATCGTTTGATCTCACGTCGCTATGGGCGCTCGATAGGGCCATCGTGGAAGATATGACAGTCGTTTTCGGTCTGATTGGTCAGGCCGGCAATTACCCCGATCAGCTCGATCGTGCCCTTGGCCAGGAATTCGCCGCGATCATCGCGCAATGGCGATCGGCCTGTCATCCCACGTCCGCCTTCGCGGTTCCTCTCATGACATGCGCCACCATGAGGGGAACCGCGTCTTTCGTCATGGCGCAGCGAGCAGTGTCCCGTACGTCCCGATGATCCTCTGCACGACTGCTTCGTTGGCCGCCGCCCCGGAGCACGAGTTCAAAAACGCGGCACGCCTTGCTGCCGTTGCACCTGGCTCGTATCCCCAAAAGCCCCATACCTGAATACTGAAAAATTCTCCGACCGGGCCGCTGCAACCTGCACCTGTCGCCGGCATTCCGGCCATGCACAACAAAGCCGCACAGGGCTCCGCATGGGCGGCCGGTGAATACGAAACAGCACCGCCGATCATTGCTGTCCCGATCGCAATAAACAGTCTCTTCATGGCTGTGATTCCCTGTTCGTGGGAACAGAAATTTCGCAGAAAATTACATTTTTCTCAATTAAAACTGCACCAGACCGCCATTTAATCAGGTTTTACAAATCAGATCGCTTCTTCTTGTTCCCTAGATGACCTGTTCTGATGATGCGTGCGGGTTTTTTCGGGGGCTTGATCTCCGCTCTAGTTCGTAAGGCCGCGAGCCAGGTGCGCTGCACCTGTCTCCCGGCCAACTCACCGGAGCCAGCCGCCGCCCTGCGCTGCGCTGCGGTCGCCGTCTGTCTCCGCCCATCCGGGTAACGATCGGAAGCCCGGTATGTCCCCCCGGTGCTCGCCCCCCAAAGGGGGGCTGCGCTGGTGCCAGCAGCCTCGCTCCGGTCTAGGGGATCATCCACCCCATCTTCCTGCGCTCCCTTTGGTCGCTCCGTGCAGACGGGTCCCCTGAGATGACCCCTAGACCTGCGCTGCGTTGCCGGCGGATCTGAAGGTGTCGGGACGAAAGGCGTCGCTGCGCTGCCTTTCGCCCTGCCGCTGGCAGGTCGAACGAAAGGCTGGGGTTTTGAGGGGGCGGATGCAAGGGTAATTTTTGGCGGGGAACCGCCATTATCTGTGTGAAAAACTGCATTTTTCTCTTGCCCCTCCCTTATTATATCGTGTATATAATAAGAACACCGGGCGGAAAGCCGGGGCCAGTCCCCAGCCGCTCGGTGGAGGGAGGGTAAACCCTATGTCAGATGTCTATCTGTCTGTTTTCGCCGGAGTATTCGGTGTTTTAACCTTTGTTTTCTTTGCCGCCGCGTATCTGTCGGAAGTCCCAGAGGCTCCGTCAGAAGGCGTTCTGGAAAACCCGCGCTGTCTTCTTTGTGGCGCTCTTGCCTGTTGCTGTTTTGGCAGCTTCGTCGCGCTGATGTTCTGCCTCACACTTATCAATCATTGAAGGAGCCTAACCATGTTCCCATCCATCAATCTCTCTGGTCGTGTTGGCAAGGATGCGACGCGCAAGACGTTCGGCAACGGCGGCGGATATGTGGTTTTCCGCGTAGCGTGCTCGAAGAATGTGCGTTCGCAGCAGTCCGAAACCGGCTGGCGCGAGCTGACCGAATGGGTCGAAGTCCGCGTCGATCTCCGGCAGGAGAAGCGCGCCGAGTATGTCGAAAAGAATGCGACACAGGGGCGGCAGGTTGAGGTCCGGGGCGATCTGCGTTCGGCCACTTTCCGGCCGCAGGGCGCAACCAATGATGTCACGATCTGGTACGTCGATCCGACGGATTTCGAATTCAAGGGCCGTCCCGCACAGCAGCGCGGGCAGGGGGCCGATGCTCCACCGGCCGACCAGTGGGAGGGAGAAGATCCGTTCGACCGGAAATAAGCAGGGGAGGGGAGCCGTCTTCGGGCGGCTCTTCACTTGCTTTTTCAGGCCCGTTCGCGCACATGCTATCGTGTCGTCGCGTGACGGGTTTACCCTCCCATATTTGCTTCGCAAGATGCAGACACGCGGCGACACCATCCCCATAAATTCTTGGTTCCGCTTGCAAAATCGGCTATTATGACCGCTTACCAGTCAGGAGCGAGCGTGATGGGACAGACCCTTTCCGCCAGACCGATCAGCGCAGAAGAATCCGCGCAGCGTCGTCGCGCCGTCGAGGAAGCCCGGGCGGCAAACTACCGGCAGGGATACGTCCATGATCCGGTTCTTGAAGAGGCGAACGAACGCTATATCCGGGGCGTGATTTCGCTCGAAGACCTGCGCCGCGAGATGCGCGACGCCATCCGGGCCGGTCGCTAATCCGCGGCCGCCATGAGTACCGGCGATCCGGGGCGCGGTTATACCTATCCCACCAATTCCAACGATCCGGATCAACAGGATGTCTTGCGCAACCGGCTGGACCTACGGTCGCGCGCGGCACTCAATCGGGCCGAATACAGGATCACCAGTGACCGCATGATCGACATCCGGCTGGGTTCAGGCCCGGCCGGTAATTTCGATGCGGCGCACCTCAAAGCCATTCACCAGCATCTCTTCGGCGAGATTTACGAATGGGCCGGACATACGCGCAACGAGCGGCCCGTTGTGGATGGACGACCGGTCGAGCCCATCGAATTCATGACCAAGGGCAGCACGACTTTCCTGCCGGGTTCGAGGCTCGATCGCGGGCTGGCCGAGGCATTCCGGCCGATCCGTGATCCCGATGTCCTGAAGGGCTCTGAATTGCCCCGGGTTTTGTGGAGACGTTTTTTATCTGATTTAAGCGGCTAATGCATGTGATTTCTGTTGTGCATAAAAGCGTGCCTCAGCTTCTGCTGGCGGGATGTTTCCAATGGAGGACAGGAGCCGCCGATTATTGAACCAGTCGACCCATTTAAGTGTTGCCAGTTCAACAGCTTCCCTGTTTTTCCATGGCCCCTGCCGATAGATGAGTTCGGTTTTGTAAAGTCCGTTAATGGTCTCTGCTAAGGCGTTATCATAGGAATCCCCAACACTGCCGACAGAAGCAACGAGCCCCGCTTCAGCCAGTCTTTGCGTGTAACGAATGGACACATATTGACAGCCGCGGTCGGAATGGTGGGTCACTTTTCCCTCAGGTCGCCTCTGGCACAGAGCCTGCTCGAGAGCATCCAGCACGAAGTCGGTATGAGCCGTTGAGGAGACGCGCCAACCCACAATAACCCGTGCGAATACATCAATGATGAAGGCCACATAAACAAAGCCCTGCCATGTGGAAACGTAAGTAAAATCCGAAACCCAGAGTCTGTTGGGGGCAGGAGCATGAAACTGGCGCTGCACCAGATCCTGCGGACACGGACGTTGCGGATCAGGCCGTGTGGTTCTGACCCCCTTGCCACGAATGACGCCTTTCAGCCCCATCCGGCGCATCAGCCGCTCTACCGTGCAGCGGGCGACATCCAGACCTTCACGTCTGAGCTGATGCCAGACCTTGCGCGCTCCATAGACGCAGAAATTATTATTCCACACTCTACGGATGTCATCGCACAGTTCTTTGTCTTTCTGGCTGCGCACACACGGATTTTTCTGTCTGGCAACAGTTGCATAATAGGCAGATGGTGCAATCGACAGAACCCTGCAGATTGACCCGACACCATATGTCTGCCGGTGCTCCTCAATGAAGCGTGTCATGGCTTGAAGATGCGGTCGAGCTCCGCCTGGGCAAAATATGCCGACGCCTTACGCAGGATTTCATTGGCCTGCCGCAATTCGCGATTCTCTCGCTCCAGTTGCCTGATCTTCTCTCGATCAGGCAGGTCACTCACCGCAGGCGCATTGGCACGTTCATGCAGACGGGTCCATTTTGACAGCGTGTCAGGATGAATATCCAGCTTTGGCGCTATCATCATCACTGCAGACCACCGCGAAGGATGGTTCTTCTCTTCCTCCAGAACCATGCGGGCTGCACGGTCACGAAACTCAGGCGGAAAACGCTTCGATTTATTGCTCATGAATTCTTCTTACCTCACGGGTCTTTCTGTCTCCACAAAACCCGGGGCAATTCACTCTAACGTCGAGCAGTTTTCCGCCGTGGCCGGTCGCGTCATGTCCGAGCTTAATTTTGTCCATCCTTTCCGCGAGGGAAATGGGCGGGTTCAGGAAGCCTTCATCGCCACGCTTGGGCAGAAGTACGGGCATGATGTCGATTTCTCCGTTATCACCAAGCCGCGAATGCTGGCCGCCTCCATCGCGGGTGCTGATGACCCTGCCAACCCGGCCATGCGTCATCTGGTCGAGGACGCGACGGACCGGGGAAGGGTGGCCGCCCTTCGGACAGCGTTTGAGCATCTGCGACAACAGGGTGCGGAGCCTTTGGCCCAGGACGTGCGGACCGCGCGTCCCGGCGAACAGATCACGGGCGTACTGGTCGCCACAGATACGCACAGCAGCAGCGTGAACACGGGAAAGGGCATCATCGTTGTACCGACGCAAGATCTCGGCCGCCAGAAGGCGGCCGCCGGCGACGACGTGACCGTGACTGTCAAATCCGGGTTCTCCGCAGCAGCGGCAGACCGCACAGCGCAGGAAAAGCCCGCCACCAGCCAGCGCGCTGCAAGCTACTGGTCCGGCCAGGTGCAGAAAGGGCAGGGTGCGCGATCCAGCCCCGCAGGCGTTATGAAGGAACCGGACGCGTCCGCGGCCAAACCGCGAGGCCCGAAGCTCCGCTAACCGGAAGGACCGCGCCCTGTTTCTTTCTCTCGAAACGCTCTGGTTGATTGGCGGCTCCTGCGTAATTGGTGCGGTCGTATGGCATGTCCGCCGCCGACCGCTTGGCAAGGCAACGCCGGCGACGCTCTCGGCCGACACGCCGGCCGAGAGCGTGCAGGAACCGCCCGAGCAGAACCAGACAGGGCGGGAAGCTATCCTGCGCAAACGCTATCAGCCCAAAGCCCTTCTATCGGATTGGGAACGCCGTGCCCTTCTTGCCTTTCGGGCGCAGATTCCGGCCGGACACTATGTCTGCCCGCAGGTGCGGCTTGCGGAGCTGGTAAGCATCGTGGTCGATCCACGCCGCTTTCCCGAGGCGTTGAATCGGGTAGCCGGTAAAAGTCTCGATTTCGTGGTGATCGAACTGGCGACGGGGCGGCCGGTCCTTGCCATCGAACTCGATGATAGAAGCCACCAGCAGCGACAGCGGCAGGACCGCGACCGCTTCGTCAACGATCTGATGGAAGCCCTCAACATTCCGTTGCGACGCTTTACACCGTCGATGACGCTCGACGTTTCCGGGCACTTCGCGCCCGGTCCGTCAGCGCGTCAGGTACTCGCGCGGCCAGCGCGCTAAAGCAGCCAGCGCCGCACATACTCCGCCCGCGATGAATGTCTTGTACGCAATGAGGATTCCGGCTGACCAGAGCAGCGACGCACCATGAATGAAGCAGAGCACCGCCAATATGGCGGCCGGAAGGCCGACGGCAAAAGCCAGCAGGGAGGCAAACGGGCGAAGCGCAAGCCACAGGCCCGGATTGAGTGACATTCTCCGCATAGTCTGCCCTCCCTTATGATACCGTGTCCCTGACTTTATTTGTTGTCCTGTGCAGCAGGAGGCCGAGGCGGCTCAAGCCAGAGCGGCGCGGCGCAAGCCTGTCGCCCGCCCTGATCGAAAGCATGAGCGCGGCAGGCCGATAGGACAGCCGGAATGTCGTTGTTCCGGACCAGTTCAATCAGGGCCGTCTCAGCGCCCGGGCCATGCTCCTGTAGCGCCGCGAACAGCGCCCCCTTGTCGTAAAGACCGTTCGTCCTGCCGTTTTTCCAGCCCGTGCCGTATCCGACACAGGCCGCCGTGATGGCGAGCACTCCGGCAATGCCGCCCGCCATGAGCAGCGTCTTGAGCTTGACCGTGCGTTCCTGAACCTTCACCTGCGAAGCGGTCAGCTTCAGGAGTTGGGGAGCCAGTTCCTGAACGATCCCGGCTTTCTGGCCTTCAAGTTCCAGCCGTCCAGCTTCGACCGCATCGCTTCGCGCGCGATCGAGGTCCGCGCTGATGTCGCGATACTTGTTGAACGTCGCCTTGTAGAGCGCGGCCTGAGCACCCAGCGTCTCGGACATCGCGTGCAAGGCAACACCCAACGGATCATCCGTCAGGTGCGCCTTGGCAATCGCCAACTGTAGATCCTGTCTTGCGCTGGCGATCGCGCCTTCAAAATCGTCTGCCGGTTCGTCCTGGCTTACGGAAGCCATGACATGATCCCAGCAAACCGGCGGTCCATCGCTTCGAGCCATGTCCGGACCTTTGAGCGGTCGAACATCCCGAGGGGAGGCGTGGTCAGGCCGTCGCGCGCGGCGCTGAACAGGCTCCGGCGGCTTTCGACGGCTGCCGCCGCATTGAGCCGGGGCATCCACAGCGGGACCGCCCCGTCCGTGACTTCATCCACGACCACGGCGCTTGTCAGCAGGCGGCCGAATGACTGATCGCGCGTGTGACCGATTTCCTTGGATGCCTCGTTGAACACGATCGCCCGCGCGTCCGGCGAAAACCCGCGATCGCGCAGTGTTGCAATCGGGGCCAGATCATCGACCTGCGACCCGACCAGCGAGATCAGGACGGGAACCGCGCCGGCCTCGGCAATCGCTGATGCGAAACCCGGCATTTCGGCCGCCGTCTCGCGCAGCGTGGTGTCGCCGCCGCCAAGATCGAGAACCGCCGTTGTCTGGTTTTCGACCGCGTATTCGATGAACCGCTGCATCCACTGCGCAACGCCTGCCGGATCGTCTGTGTTCGGTCGCGCCACGTCCTGAAAATACGACGAGAACGACGCATTGGTTGGGTCCAGATCCGCCATGAGGATCGGCCGGTTGCCCAGCAGAGCACGCTCGGCCGCCCAGCGCAGGAATGTGGTCTTGCCGGTCTTGCCGCGCCCGTTGACGAAGACGATCTTCGTCTTGCCGCTCAGGTCCATGCCCTCGGCAATCACCGGCTCGGCTTCTTCGACCTTACGCGGCGTGAAGGGTTTAACGTCAAAGACCGGTTCCTGCGCGAGTGTCTGGTTCAGATCGAACTTCGCAGGCTGGACCGGCTTCTTGGCAGCAGGCGCAGGGTTTTTGTTGCCTGATTTCGTGTCGCTCATTATGATTCCTCAGTCTTTACAGGACGATTAGTTAGCATTGCTAAAGCATCGGCTCTTGAGCGTTTCGGCCGCTCAGGAGCCGTTTGCGTTTTTACCGCCTTGGGTTCGGCTGTCGGGGGCAGAGGGGTTCGCAGTGAGATCGGCTTGAACTCCGGTTCGCCTTCCTCCCTTTCCGGGGCCTGTTCCAGCCACGCAGGCGAGGGGTCCGCTGACGGTCTGATGGACGAGGCAGCAGGAGCCGGTTTCACGCCTCCCGAGACGACTGGCGTTCTCGCGGGAACCGCTCGAACTGTCGTCGCCTCTGACCTGTCCTTCCGCGCCTTGTACGCTTTCGCGCGCAAGATCGACCCTTTCATGGGCACCTCGGTTTTATACGTGATGCGCGCACGAGCCATCGCCCGGCCGACATCATCCCAGGACCAGCCCGCACTCACCATCGCACTAAGCTCCGGCTCATGAGCGCGTATCCACGGCATCACCTGATCCTGTGGGGTCCAGTCCTGGCTGAACCGATCCGCAGCCTCCTGCAATTCCTCTTCAGTGCGAGGACGTTTGCTCGGAACTCCACGGATCGTCTGTCTGTTGGCGTTTTTCATGGCTTGAGAAAAATTGCATTTTTCTTCTCGTCCGTCACCTTCTTTTTTTTATTCCGTAGCCTCTAGAGTGCCCTCTAACGTATCCTCTGATGTGTCCTCTTTCGTGTCCTGATACGTGGCCTCTATCGTATCCTTCCATGAGAGGTAGGAGGGTGAGGGGGGAGTGGCGTTTTTTCTACAGACCAAGTCATGCTAGACGCATGGGGTGAAAAGGTGCGAAAAGAAGGCACTGATTCCGGCGCATCGCCTTCCGATTCATTGCTCACGTTTTCGTGATAATGCCGGGAATAAGGAGCCCGAACCCTCATGGCGAAAGACACCGACGGGGCCTATCTCGCCCATGTTTCCGATACGCTGGAAGAGCACGGTAAGCAGCTCTCGGCCATTCAGACCGTCCTCGGGATGATGCTCGACACGCTTCAGGCGCAGACCGAAATGCTGACCGAAGTGCTGGCAGCCGCCAGAGACGAGCCGGGGGATTCTCCGGTCGCGCAGGCCCTCACCAACCTGACCGCCGCCGTGGGCGAGAATACCCAGGCCGTCAACACAATGGCCGAAAGCATGAATGATATGGCGTCTCTTCTTGTCGCTTCCGGTCACGAGGCGTCCGATACCCCGGCACCCTGATGCTGACCTATCGGACAGGCGCGGCCGGGGCCACGTCCGCCGCCAAGGCCATGAGCGAGCACCTGCTTCAGCAGACCCTTCCGCCCGAGATGGCCGTGATGGCGGAGTACTACGCGCAGGGTGTAAGACCCCCGACCCCGGCCGAGGCCGCTGCCACCCGCTATGCCGGCACCACGAGCGGGATGGATGACCTGGCCGACACGCTGGCAATGGAAATCGACCGCCTGCGAGAAGCCACGTCCGATTCGGACAACGTGCTGGCAGTCCGCGCAGCCGGAACCTTCGTGGCGGCCAATCTGATCGACCGGGCCAAAGCCGAGGAATTGTTGCAGCAACGCGCCGTGCCCTTCACTGCCGACGCACTTGATAGCGAGATCCGCAACGCCAGCGCCGCCCGCGACTACAGCAGTGCGACAGCCATCCCACGCCGGGACATGAATCCCGAATTGGCCGCACGACTTGGGATCGACCCCACGAAGGGCCTGACACCGGCCGAAGTCGCTCACCTTCTGAACGGGCAACGAGCAGACGGACAGGATATTCCGGGGAAGACGAAAAGATCGGCCACGGAAGCAATCGGCAAAATCTTCGAGATGGATGAAAGCCGATTGCCCACGAGATCCGAACTGGAAGCCGTTCTGGCGGGCAAGACGGTTTCTGGCGGCGATATACCTGCTAAGAAAGCTGAACGGGCTGTACGGCGTTTTACGGCCGTCCTTGGTGCCGATGCGGCCAGCCTGACCAATGACCAACGCGAAAACATCCTGTCCGGGCGTATGGCCGACGGGCAGGAGTTGAGTGTGTCCGAATATCACGAGCGCATGGACACCAGTCGCGCCCGGATCGGGTATGTGGATTTCACCTTTTCCGCCCCCAAATCGGTTTCCGTTGCATGGGCATTCGCCCCGACAGAAGCCGAGCGCGGAATCATCCTTCAGGCACATCACGACGCGATCGCCTCAACCATGCAGGAAGTGGAAAAGGTGATCGGACGTGCGCGGAAAGGCGACGCCGGAAAAGATGGCTGGGACCCCGCATCCATCGGCTGGGTGTCCTTCGATCATTATACGGCACGGCCGACCGTTGAGGTCATCCGGACAGACGACCAGGGCGAGGTCTTTACCGAGCTGCATACGCTCCGTCAGGGAGGGGGCCGGGTGCCAGGCGATATGCAGCTCCACACGCATACTGCCATTCTGAACGCGGCACTGACCGACGAGGGCCGCATGGGCGGCCTGTGGCTCGATCAGCTTAACGGCAAGGTCAAGGAGTGGGGCGCCGTCTATCAGGCCCACCTAGCGACGAACCTGCGCAAGCAGGGGGTCGATATGGTGCTGGACGAGCGGACGGAAATGGGCAGGGTTGCAGCCATTCCCGAGAGTGTCTGTGAACAGTTCAGCCGCCGCACACTTTCAGGAACGGCCGCCGCGCGTGCCTATGCGGCAGGGCAGGGCCTTGATTGGGATACCCTCGATGCCAAGCGCAAAATCGGCCTTATCAAGCAAGGGGTGCAAGATCCGCGCGGCGCGAAGTCGGACGATCTTACCGACATGGCCTCATGGCAGCGTACGGCCGCAGAGATCGGATACAAGCACCGGAGCATTCTCCGGCCCGATGAAATCGCATCCGAGCGCGATCGGGCCGAGCGCCTGGAACACGCCTATGAAGCTGCACAGCATGTCTTTGACAAGCAGCTTCAGCAGCGCGCATCTCTTGACTGTTCTGATGCCCGGATCGCCGCCGCCAAAGGATTGATCGCAGCGGGGATCGACACAGCAGCCGACATCAACGCCGTGACCGCAGCCATGCGCAATCGCGGCGTCCGCCAGCACGGACGTCAAACCTCCCTGATTTGGGGAGAAGTCAAAGACCCGGAAGGCAGAGAGCGGGTCGGAATCACGACCGCCCTTCACGAAAGCGAAGAGCGCGACCTGATCCGCATGACGCGCGAGGCCGCGAAGGATCGAAGCGGCGCGCTCACGGACAAGCAGATTGACCAGGCCGTCAAGGCCCATCCCGAACTCAGTTTCGAGAGCGCGCACGGGCAGGCCCAACGCACGATGATGGAGGATCTAGGGAAGGGCGGTCAGGTCGTCGTGGGGATCGGCGTTGCAGGTTCAGGAAAAACCACACTCCTGAAGCCGCTCGTAACCGCGTGGAAGCAGCAGGGCCGGGACGTTCACGGCATCGCCTTGGCCTGGCGACAGTCCGACGATCTGTCTGCTACGGGTATGGAAGTCGCCAAGACCCGCGCTCTGGAATCCTTCCTGCGCCGGATCGACAGCGGCAAGCTCAAACTCACCAAGAAATCCGTCGTCGTCGTTGACGAACTCAGCCTCCTGGGCACACGCCAGCTCAATGACATCCTCAGGAAGCGAGAGGACATCGGCTTCAAGCTGGTGATGATCGGCGACCCGAAACAGATGCAGTCCGTTGAGGCGGGCGCGGTTATCGAATTACTGCAACGAGGGCTGGGCAAGGAAAACATACCCCTCTTGGGGACGTCCACGCGCCAGATTCAGCAGGAAGAGCGCGAAACCACCCTTATGTTTCGCAACGGGCAAACCGAGGAAGCCGTCAAGCGGAAGGCGGAAAATGGAACCCTGCGTGTTGCACCGGGAGGCTACGAGGAAGCCATCAAGGCCGTGGTCGATCTCTGGCAGCAACGCCGTACGGAGAATGCCGATCGCGACAAATACACCCTTTCGATCTCCACCCCGACGAATGCTGACGCCCACAACATCAGCCGCGCGATCCGTGATCGCCGGCGTGAGCTTGGGGAGATCAGCGCGGATCTGATTACCATCAAGGCACAGGCTACCGGAGAAAATACCTCCTATGACCTGTCCCTGGCACGCGGCGACAAGGTTCGCCTGTTCCAGCGGACAAATGCCCGCTTCCTCGACACCAATTCAGGCGGGAATCTCGGCCGCAACGGCACTGTGGTTGAAGTCCGTGACGTACGCGAAGAGGGGCTGGTTCTGCGAGGGGCCAATGGTCGGAATGGACTGGTAAAATGGGACTCCCTCAAGGAGAAGGAAACCGGTCGGTTTCTGCTATCCTATGGGGACGCGATGACCACCAATACCAGCCAGGGTGTCACCGTCACCGAGCATATTTTTGCCATTCCGGCCGGGTCACGGAATGTCACGGCGTTCGGTGCTTACACTTCGTCCAGCCGACACCGGGAGCAGACCTTTATGGTCACATCGGATGGCGCTGAACGGAGCGAGATTGCCGGCCGACGGCCTCTGGGGGATCAGCGTACAATTACCGCAACCGATGTCCTGAAAAATATCATCCGGAACTTCGAGCGCCAGCCCGAAAAAGAGACAGCACACGCCCTTCTGGAACGAGCGGAAAATATCCGGCGTGGCACCGTACGCGCTATGCAGCAGACAAAACAGGGTCTGGAAGCGCGGGAAGGAGAGGGCAAGCAACGTGCTACTCTGGCAGGCCGCTTCTCAACCCGCCGGCACGAGCAGAAGGCATCCGAGGGCCTTAAAAACACGGCTGAAGCCATGAAGGACCGAAACGGTATGATGGATCGGTTGCGTGAGATGACCAAAGCCTTGAAAGCGAAGGTCAGAACCATTCTCTCACGCAAAACCGAAGCCAAAGCGCAGGAAAAACAAAAGAAACGGCGCAGTGCGCGCCTATAAGGTAGGATCATGTCGGCAAATTATGAGCGTCCCAAGCCAATCGACACGATCCATTACCGGAAAGACTGCATCTTCCGCATTCGCTGCGGCTGCGGCCACTTCGTTGTCGAGCCTCTCGGTCAGTTTGCAACTGCTCGGGGGATTCCGGCTTCCACTCGCATCTATCGGATCATTGACCGCCTCAAATGCTCAAAATGCGGTGGATGCCCGACAGCCGAAGTAACACGATACTGATGATTTAGACCATTTATACTGTTGATTTTCACTGAGAACTGGGTTCTCCCGCACTTTTCGTGATGATGTTTTTGGTTATGCTGGCTGGAGGACACGAGCCCTGAGGAGTTCGAAGCCTGCTCTTCCGAACATGGTGCGCTTGATCATTTTCAGTCGGCTGATCTGTCCTTCAACCGGGCTGGTTGTCCACGGCGTGACGAGAGAAGCTTCAATGGCAGCCGCATCCCGTTCAAGCGCGGGAATCAGACGTGACAGGGGTCGTTTGCGGGAGGGGGCGAAATCCTACGCTAAGGATTTAGGCCAGCGATATTCACCGGTGAGGTTGATGTGTTCCCATCCCAGCGGTGAGACATGGGCGAGGAGATCAGGCGAGATGATGATGCCGTCCACGGCGCGTCTGTCCACGACCTCCCCGAGTTTCATGGTGTTCCAGAAGATGATGATGGCGGCGAGCAGGTTCATGCCGGCAATACGATAGTGCTGCCCTTCGCCTGAGCGGTCGCGTATCTCACCTCGACGATGGAAGCTGATGGCGCGCTTGATGGCATGATGGGCCTCGCCCTTGTTGAGACCGATCTGAGCCTGGCGCTGGAGACCGGCGTCGAGAATCCAGTCGATCATGAACAGGGTGCGCTCGATGCGACCGATCTCCCGCAATGCGAGGGCCAGCTCATTCTGGCGCGGGTAGGAAGCGAGCTTGCGAAGAATCTGGCTGGGGGCGACGGTGCCCGCTGCGATCGTTGCCGTGACGCGCAGGATGTCGGGCCAGTTGCGCTCGATGAGCGGTTCATTGATTTTGCCGCCAACCAGCGCTCGCACATTGGCGGGCGTCGCGTTGGGCGTGAAGGCATAGAGTCTTTTCTGAGAGAGATCTCGGATACGCGGTGCGAACCTGTAGCCGAGCAAGGAGCTGGCGGCGAACACATGATCGGTAAAGCCACCCGTGTCGGCAAAATGCTGGCGGACGCGGCGGCCTGCGTCATTCATGAGCAGCCCATCGAGTATATAAGGTGCCTCGCTGACCGTTGCCGGGATGACCTGGGTAGCGAAGGGTGCATATTGATCGGACACATGGCTGTATCCCTTGAGGCCTGGGACGTTGCCATATTTCGCGTTGATCAGATTCATCGCTTCGCCCTGCTCGGTAGCAAGGAAGAACTGCCCGTCGCTGGATGCGGATTTCCCTTGTCCCCAGAAGGCGGACATAGGCAGAGCGGCATGGGCTTCCACGATCATGGCGAGCGCCCGATCATAGGCGCTGCCTTCGACATGCCAGCGTGCGATCCGCAGCAATTCCCAGAAGCTGTGCGTATTGGTCGCCGCTGCCATCTTGCGTAGACCAAGATTGACGCCTTCCGCCAACAACACGTTCATCAGGCCGATCTGGTCGCGGCAAGGCACGCCAGTGCGCAGATGCGTGAAAGCCTCGGAGAATCCGGTTCGCTCATCCACTTCCAGCAACAAATCGGTGATCCTCGTGGACGGGAGCTGTTGATAGAGATCGAGTACGAGATCCTCAGTGCCTTCGGGTGTGTCAGCCTTCAGCTTGTCGATGTGCAGCTTGCCGTTCTCGATGATGCCGCCTGGGATCGTACCGGTTCGCGCCGCGCGGCCAAGCGCCTTCAGTTGTGTATCCAGTCGAGCCCTGCGCTCGGCAAGCCATTCACCGGGTTGCAGCGGCACAGCGAACCGCGCGGTCTGCTCTATCGCCTGTGGCGGGACCAGGATCTGCTTGAGGTCGCCATAGCGGCGCGATTTTGCCAGCCATATGTCGCCGGACCGGAAAGCGTCGCGGATATGGAACAGCACCGCGATTTCCCAAAGTCGGTAGTCGCCGGCGGGCGCAGCGCGAAGATGGCGATGCCATTTGGAGTTGGGACGTAGAAAATCCATAGGAGGATCGGATTTGATCCCGCTCTGTAGCAGCGCGATAGCCGTCAGAAGAGGCTTGGCAATCGGCGCCGCCTGCATGTCGAGCAGGCGCAGCATCCTGGGCGCATAGAGGCGGAAGCGATGATAGCCGTCCAGCACACGGCTGAGCGGGTCGGCAGCGAGCACATTGGTCAACGCAGAGGCCGTGGCGACAAGGGTTCTGAACCGTTCCCAGCCTGGACCGGTGGTGATTATCCCGTCCAGGGATGCGCCATCGTCCTGCGCTCCAAGCAAAGCACCACCGATTTCAGCAAAAGACTTCAGCGTGTCCCGAACGGCCGCCTTTTCGTCGGCGATCTTGGTGCTGCAAAGGCGTTCGGAGACCCGATAGAGACGGCCTACGATGCGATCGTGGGTCTCCACGATGACATCAGCCAGAGATGACCGCCATTCCATGGTGCAGACAGCGAGGATTGCAAGCCGCCTGCCTTCGGGCAGATCGCGCATGCCGTCGGCGTAATAGCGCTCGCCCTGCCGGCGAAGGCGGGTCACACGATGCGCGGGAACGCCGTCCAGCAAATCTGCCGGAAGATCGAACTTGTGGAGATATTCCAGTCGATCCATCAGCCGATTGGCCGCCGCCGAATTTGCGCCAACTTCGAACTGTCGCAGCCATACGAAGCGGGTGATGCGACCATCCACCGTATTCTCTAACAGATGAGCCAAATTCTCGCTCAGGGCTGGTGTTATGCGATGGGCGATACGATCTTCGATCCTGCGTTCGGCCTTGACCAGTGCATCGGCACAAAGGCGCTCAATCGTTGAGAAACCGGGAAGGATTGTGCGGGTGCGGCGACACTCTGCAACGAAGCGACGGGCAAGATCCTCATTCGATGTCGCCGCCTCGGCTTCCCGAGCGATCCAATCGCGCAAATCCCGTGCGCCCCGCCCCGAAAAGGAGCGATAGCCGTAGATCCGGCGTAGGTCCGCCAGATGCTCATGCCGGGTCTCCTCGCGCGCGGCATAGAGGAGTAGATCGTCACGGCTCAGCCCGAGCTGGGCCGCGATGAAATCCGATACCTGTGCCGGGATCAGCTCGCCAGGGGTGAGTACCCGGCCCGGGTAGCGCAGGACGCACAGTTGCAGCGCGAAGCCGAAACGGTTGTGGGCGCGCCGGCGCTGGCGGATATGCCCGAGATCCTCATCGCTAAGGGTATAGTGCCGCAGCAGATCACCTTGATCGACCGGTAAGTGAAACAGCGCCTCGCGCTGTCGATCGGTCAGGGTCACGCGACGCGGCATACATGCTCCTTATTCTTTCCAAGGTAAGGTTTGAGATAGTTTGATTGCGATGCTGGTTAAGATACACAATAGTGCAAGCTTATGTGCTCATGTTCGTCACCGCTTCAAACCAACGTTTAAGAAACATGCTGATCGGATATGCCCGCGTCTCCAAAGCCGATGGTTCCCAATCCCTCGACCTCCAGCACGACGCCCTGCGTGCCGCCGGTATCGAGCCAGGTAATATTTATGATGATCGTGCATCCGGTAGCCGCGATGATCGGCCCGGCTTAGCTGCATGCCTCAAATCCTTGCGCGACGGCGATGTGCTGGTGGTCTGGAAACTCGATCGCCTCGGGCGCTCGCTCGCCCACCTGGTCAACACCGTGAAGGATCTGTCAGACCGCAGGATCGGCCTGCGTGTGCTGACCGGAAAAGGCGCTCAGATCGACACCACGACCGCATCCGGCCGCATGGTGTTCGGTATCTTTGCCACTCTGGCCGAGTTCGAGCGGGATCTGATCCGCGAGCGCACCATGGCTGGCCTTGCCGCAGCCAGAGCGCGCGGACGAAAGGGAGGGCGAAAATTCGCCCTGACCAAAGCACAGGTGCGTCTCGCCCAGGCCGCCATGGCGCAGCGCGACACGTCTGTTTCCGATCTGTGCAAGGAACTCGGGATCGAGCGCGTCACTCTATACAGATATGTCGGACCGAAGGGCGAGCTCAGGGATTATGGGAAGCGCGTTCTCAGCTTAGCGTAGGATTTCGCCCCCTCCCGCAAACGACCCCTTCTACAATATCACGCCCCAGCCCGCGTGAACTGCCAGTTACAAACCAGATTTTAGACATTTTCCGATCCTTTCGATTGATTACTCACTCATTTAATAAAGACAATTACACTTACGACCTTATGCCGTTCCAAAAGACCTGAAAGCCGCTCTCCCGATACAGGTCGATCTTCTCGGGATGGGCTGCGATACAGTCGAGCGTTACATCCGACATCGCTATAATGAGCGCACCGACAAAGGCTGCAGATTCATCGCCAGCAGCGCCACGGTTAAGGTTATCTCGAATCATTCTGTTGATGTCTTGGAATGCGAGATTAACCGCATCACGAGTGTTTTCTGATATTCTGTCTGACACAGAAAGCTGCCGCATCGCCTTATGCTGCGCGGGGTGCTCTGCTCCCCAGTTCACCAGCCTGTCCCAGCAGTGTCGAGTACGCTCGAAAACCCCGGCCCGTGATGGGTAATCTGCCATGATCGCTTCGGCCAGAGCAGATTTGATGCTCAAATAGAGTTGGTTGAGCAAATCGTCTTTCGTTGGAAAGTAAGTGAACAAGGTCCCGTCAGCGATGCCTGCGCGCTTTGCGATCTGGGATGTGGCAGCACTTATACCTATGGTTGCCACCAATTCGGTTGCGGCGCGCAGAATGGCGGCACGTTTTTCTTCGCTTAAGGGTCTGGCCATCTCGATACGTTCTTATGAGTGATTAGTCACTCGTCTATAGGGCAAGCAGGCCGTAGTCAAGAAAAATGGCAAGAGCGGTAAAGGGATCCGGAGTCCATGTCTGCTTCAAGATACGTCAATTCGGCCCCTGTTTGTCTCAAATGAGGGCGACTGCCGCCTGTCTGCTCCTGCATCATTGAGCGGACAGGCGCATCAGGGGAAAAGCGTGGGTCCAGTTTTCGACTAAGATTCGCCTGAAGCAAACCTAATTTATTTCAATTCATAAAAATCATGTTGATATATGAAGAGATGGTCAGAAAATTTTTACAATTGAACCATCCGGTATCCAACTCCCGTTTCAGTGATGATATGACGTGGCCTCTCCGGATCGATTTCGATCTTCTGACGTATCTGCCTGATATAGACACGAAGTTGCTGTACATCTCCTGTTGCACCCCACAACTGACTCATGATGGTCTGATGGGTCAGGACACGCCCCGCATAACGAACCAGCATGCGCAGAATATCCCATTCACGCGGTGAAAGTCGGATTTCACTTTCGCCACGAGATATCTGGCGGCGCACGAGATCAATACTCAAATCGCCTGACACGAAGAGCGGAATGGTACCTTCCTGCTGGAGTGCGTGTCGCACTGCGTTGCGCATGCGCGCGACAAGTTCAGCCATGCTGAATGGTTTGGTCACATAGTCATCAGCACCGGCTTCAAGTGCCGCGACCTTGCCCCGTTCGTCATCTCGAACCGAGAGGATCACGACAGGCAAAGTTGGATGAGCGCTTCTCAGGCGTCGAAGAACGTCCACGCCATCCATGTCAGGAAGCCCCAGATCAAGCACAACAATATCCGGCACAACCTCCATGGCCATGTTCAGGGCCATTTCCCCCGTCCGGGCTTCGATCACACGCCATGCCTGACTGCCGAGGGCTGTTCTGAGGAGGCGCCGAATGGCAGGCTCGTCGTCCACGACCAAGACCGATGGATTGCTCATTTTGTATTTTTCTCGTCCAAAGGAAACGTCATAACCAACTCTGCTCCAGAGCAGTCCTGACGATTGCGTGACACAATCTTTCCTCCCATGGCTTCAATGAAACCCCGAGAGATGGCAAGCCCTAAACCAGTTCCAGGACGAGACCGATCAGCAGATTTAAAACGTTTGAACTTACTGAAAGCGGTTTCCGGATCGTGAGCCGCAAATCCGTCGCCCTCATCTGTCACACGAATAAGCAGAGTATCAGCAGCGACGGACGCCGTGACAACTATTTTCGTCCCAACAGGCGTATATTTCCCAGCGTTGTCGAGGATATTGAAGAGTGCCTGTTCTAGAAGGACATCATCCAGAAGTAGCATCGGCAGATCAGGCTCGATGACCATTTCTGTCTCGTGATCAGAGAGCAAACGAGCTGCACGGCAAAGAGCACTGGCGATCACTTCGCCAATATCCACACGTTCCTTACGAGGCTGGAGCGCCCCGGCTTCAAGACGGGTCATGTCGAGCAGATTGGCGACAAACCGATTGAGCCGGTCGGCTTCGTCATGAATGGTCGAGAGCAGTTCCTTGCGCGCATTTTCGTCGAGCTCCTCGCCATAACTTTCGAGGCTGGACGTTGCGCCCAGAATAGAGGCCAGAGGCGTTCTCAAATCGTGGGAAATCGACGTCAGTAATGCCCCCCGTAATTTATCGGTTTCGACATCAAGGCGTGCCTGATCCAGTTCGCCGGCCAGAAGGATACTCTCAATGGCGGAGGCGGTCTGATCGGCCAATGCATCCAGCAGCCCCTGTTGTTCAAGGTCGAGAATGGGTCCTGTTCTTTCTGCATGAAGACCGATCACGGCGACTGGTCCACGTCCGGTCCGCAGAGGAATGAAAAGCCATCGCCCACCCGGCAGATTATCCGATCCTCGGCCAGCTACTTTATTGTTCTTCCAGGCCCATGTTGCCGCCGCCAGATCGGCAGCCCCAACGGCTTTTCCGCCATTGTAGGATGCCTTGACTTTCAGAATCTCACCGTCAGGGAGCAACATGGCCACATCACAGTCAAGCATTGTCGCAATTTGATGGCTTGCCGACCACAGCAAATCTTCGAGTTGGAGGATCCCGGTGATCGTACGGCTGAAATGATACAATGACTGTGTGATGTCCGCCCGATGCCGTGCCACGACGGCCTGATTGCGAACACGCGCACCTAAATTGCTAGCAATGAGTGCCGTTACCAAGAAAAAAAATAGGGCCACCACATTGTCTGGAGCCGCAATTGTCAGCGTATAAAAAGGAGGGAGAAAAAAAAAGTTGAAGCAGAGCATCGCCATCAGAGAAGCCCATAGCGAGGGCCAAAGACCATAGGCGACCGCCACACCGAGGATCGCGGTCAGAAAGGCCAGCGACACGTTGCTGACCTCGAAGCTCTGACGCAGGAGAAGTGCCACGACTAATGCACCGAGCACAATCAGGGTCCCGACGACATAAGGGCGTGCCGTGAAAGGAGCGATATTAAGTAGTTGTTCGGTTGGGGCATTCTCGCCTGGAGAGCGCGGTACAACGTGGACAGGAAAGCCCTGCGCAAACTGTATCAGGCGTTCCGTCGTCGACCTGCCGAGCCATTGCCGAACTCGGGCGCTCCAGCCCCGCCCAACCGGATGCGCGGCTACGATCTGCGTCACATTTTGCGTCCGCGCATAGGCGACAGCATCAAGTGCCACGTCCTGTCCTGGTATCGTGACAAGCTCCGCGCCGAGCGATTGCGCCAGATGCATCTGTGAGGCCATTGTTGCGCGAGCGGCATCGCTCAGATCACGGTTCGTCTCGACATGCAGCACGATCCAGGGAGCGTGAAGATGATCTGCCAGACGCTTACCATAACGTAAGAGACTGGCATCCCCGTCCTGAAGAGTCAGGCAGACCATTATTCGTTCACCTGCCGCCCATGGGCCAACAATCGCATTGGCCTTCATGTGGTCAACGAGCTGTGCGTCCACCTGCTGCGCGGTTTGGCGCAGCGCCAGCTCACGCAGCGCCGTCAGATTGCCTGGTGAAAAATAATGGAGCATCGCCCGTCCGGCAGTATGCTCGGCATAGATTTTGCCGTCTCGCATCCGCTGTAGCAAATCGTTCGGAGTGAGGTCGATAAGTTCGACCTCATCTGCATCTCCGATCACGTGGTCGGGAACTGTTTCCCGCACGCGGATCCGCGTAATAGACGCAACAATATCGTTGAGGCTTTCAAGATGCTGGATATTGACGGTCGTCAGAACGTCAATTCCGGCAGCGAGCAGCTCTTCGACATCCATCCAGCGTTTCGGATGGCGTGAACCTGGCACGTTCGTATGCGCCAGTTCATCGACGGCCGCGACGCACGGAGCTCGCCTGAGCACCGCGTCAAGATCCATCTCTTGCGCCATCCGGTCCCGGTAAGTCATGGTACGTAGTGGCACCAGTTCCAGCCCATTCACCAGCGCAGCTGTCTCAGCACGGCCATGCGTTTCGACCACCCCAATCACGACGTCCACACCATCGCGCTGCAACTGATGCGCAACAGTCAGCATTTCGAATGTCTTACCTACACCGGGAGCCGCCCCAAGAAATACCTTGAGACGACCTCGTTTGCGGCTTTCACCGTCCAACACAGTCTGCCGAAGAAGGGCGTCAGGATCCGGGCGAATGAGATGTGCCTCCATTACCTGTGCAGGGCGTCCAGAGCCATGTTGAGTTCCAGCACATTAACATGCGGTTCGCCAAGCCACCCCATTAGGGGATGTGCAATCATGTGTTCCACCAGTTGCCTGACCGTCTGCTCGGGAAGGTTACGTGCATGTGCAACACGCTTGACTTGAAAAAGAGCGGCCTGCGGCGAAATATCAGGATCCAGCCCACTGGCGGACGTGGTCACAAGATCCATGGGAATCGACCAGCCCGCCGCAATGGCGTCCGGATTCTCTGTCTTCAATTGCGCCACAGCAATCCTGACACGTTCGATGAGCGCCCTGGACGTCGGGCTGGCGTTGGACCCCATCGAAGCCGCGGCGTTATAGGGTGTCGGGACGGTTTTCGTCGGATCATTCGGGTCAGCACCTGTCGTTGCCGAGGGGCGGCCATGAAAATAGCGCGGTTGCGTAAAATTCTGACCGATCAGCGCGGAACCAACCGTTTGGGCATTTTCATGGACCAAACTGCCGCCCGCTTTTTCTGGCAGTAAGAGATGCGAAATGGCAGTGATGCCGAGGGGATAGAGCAGACCGGTGAGAACGGAAAGAAACCCCAAAATCACCAGCGCGGGACGAAGTTGACGGATAAGAGTCATGCCAGTGTCCTCAGGCCAGACCGATGCTCGTCACGAGCATGTCGATAAGTTTGATTCCGATAAACGGGACGATAAGGCCGCCAATACCGTAAACCAGAAGATTACGCCGCAGAAGCGATGCCGCGCCGACCGGACGATAACGAACCCCCTTTAGCGCCAGAGGAATGAGCGCGATGATAATCAGGGCGTTAAAGATGATCGCCGAAAGCACAGCGCTTTCCGGTGTAGCAAGATGCATGATGTTCAACGCGGAAAGCGCCGGATAAAAGCCAACAAACATGGCGGGAATGATGGCGAAATATTTGGCGACGTCGTTGGCAATCGAAAACGTCGTCAGGGCACCACGCGTCATGAGCAGCTGCTTACCAATCCCCACGATCTCAATGAGTTTCGTCGGATCACTGTCCAGATCAACCATGTTGCCGGCCTCACGCGCGGCAACAGTCCCAGTATTCATGGCCACGCCAACATCGGCCTGGGCTAGCGCTGGAGCATCGTTGGTACCATCTCCGCACATTGCCACCAATTTGCCTGATGCCTGTTCCGAACGGATCAGTGCAAGCTTCGCTTCTGGCGTTGCCTGAGCCAGGAAATCGTCCACGCCGCTCTCCGCTGCGATGGCTGCGGCCGTCATGGGATTATCCCCGGTGATCATGACGGTCCGGATCCCCATCCGGCGTAGTTCCGCAAAGCGTTCGCGAATTCCTCCTTTTACAACGTCTTTCAGATGTACTACGCCAAGCAGGCGCGTATTATCCGCGACTGCCAGCGGCGTGCCACCCTGACGAGCGATGTCGTCGGCAATCTGACGGATCTGTTCGACAGATGGCAGGGTTTCCCCGAGGCTTGCGATTACACTATCCACCGCACCCTTACGGATCTGCCTGTCCCCAACGTCTACCCCGCTTATGCGGGTTTGCGCCGTAAATGGGACAAAATGCGCACCGAGGTTATGCATATCACGCCCCCGGATACCAAATTTCTCCTTGGCCAGCACCACGATCGAACGCCCTTCCGGCGTTTCATCAGCCAAAGATGCAAGTTGTGCGGCATCCGCAAGTTCGTGTTCCGTTACGCCAGAAACAGGAACAAACGCTGTAGCCTGCCTGTCTCCAATAGTAATCGTACCAGTCTTGTCGAGTAGCAGCGTATCGACATCCCCTGCTGCTTCTACCGCGCGACCCGACATGGCGAGAACATTGAAGCGGATCAGCCGATCCATACCCGCGATACCGATTGCCGAAAGCAGAGCACCGATGGTCGTCGGGATCAGCGTCACGAACAGCGCGACGAGGATCAGAACCGAAATATGGCCGCCCGCGTAATGCACGAAGCTCGGGATCGTCGCGACCGCGAAGATAAAGATCAGCGTCATGCCCGCCAGCAGGATCGTCAGTGCAATCTCGTTAGGCGTTTTCTGGCGTTGTGCGCCTTCGACAAGCGAAATCATCCGATCAAGGAAGGTGGAACCCTGGGCTGCTGTAATCCTCACAATGACCCAGTCTGACAGGACGCGCGTGCCGCCTGTCACTGCGGAGCGATCACCACCGCTTTCGCGGATTACTGGAGCGGATTCACCGGTGATGGCAGATTCATCAACCGACGCAATGCCGTCGACGACTTCGCCGTCGCTTGGAATGAAGTCGCCAGCTTGAACCAGCACGACGTCCCCCACTACGAGTTCGGGAGCTGGCACTTCCTCATACAACCCGAGATGCGAATAGCCGCCCTCGTCATTCATCAAGAGACGCTTGCCAAATGTTTCAGTCCGGGTGCGACGCAGACTGTCGGCCTGCGCCTTGCCACGTCCTTCCGCGACGGCTTCAGCGAAATTGGCGAAAAGGAGTGTAAACCAGAGCCAGAGATTGATCTGGATCGCAAAGCCAAGATGTGTTCCCCCGGCGACTATGTCGCGTATGAGCAGGACGGTCGTCAGAATGGTCACGACCTCCACGACAAACATGACCGGGTTGCGCCACATGATGCGCGGATCGAGCTTGCGGAAGCTCTCCCTGATCGCAGGCAGCAAAAGCGACGCCTGCATCAGACTGCTCTGACTGCGATGTTCCGAATGCCGCCCTCCATGAGGGGTTTCGGAATGAGGTAAATGGAGTGCCATGAACGATGCGCCTCTTAGAACAGGGTGCCGCCCAGCATCGCAAGATGCTCGACGATCGGCCCGAGAGCGAGTGCAGGAAGGAAGGTGAGGCCGCCCACGATAAGGATCACGCCTGTCACGAGGGCGATAAAGAGACCGGTATCAGTGGGGAACGTGCCGGGCGTAGGAGCGGCTGTTTTCTTAGCTGCCATTGCCCCTGCGATGGCCAGTACCGGAATGATGACGAAGAAGCGCCCGACCATCATGCCGATCCCCAGCGTCACGTTCCAGAACGTGTTTGCCGTCAGGCCGGAGAAGGCACTGCCGTTATTCGCTGCAGCGGACGTGTAGGCGTAGAGTGCCTCAGTGAAGCCGTGTGGGCCACTCGCCGATAGAGCGGACAGGCCCACGGGCACGACAACGGCGAGCGCGGTGAAACCAAGCATAATCAGAGGCAGGCATAGGACAGCCAGCATCGTCATTTTGATCTCTCGCGCCTCGATCTTTTTGCCGAGATACTCCGGCGTGCGTCCTACCATCAGCCCCGCCATGAAAACGGCAATGATGGCAAACAGTAGGAAGCCATAAAGACCTGAACCGACACCACCGAAGATCACTTCACCCAGCATCATGTTTACGAGTGGTATCATTCCACCAAGCGGTAGGAAGCTCTCGTGCATGGCGTTGACTGCACCACAGGAGGCATCAGTTGTGACCGTTGCAAAAAGCGCTGATCCTACGACGCCAAAGCGTGTTTCCTTGCCTTCCATATTGCCTAGAGACGGATCAATGCCGAGCGCGTGCACCAGAGGGTTGGCATGGGCTTCGGACCAGTAAGTCACAGCGGATCCGACGAGAAACAAAGCCGCCATCGCGGAGAAAATTGCCCATCCCTGCCGCTCCCTGCCGACCATGCGCCCGAACATATTGGTCAGTCCGGTGCCCAGCGCGAAAATCGCAAGCATCTGCACGAAATTGGTCAATGCGTTCGGGTTCTCAAATGGATGGGCGGAATTCACGTTGAAGAAACCGCCGCCATTAGTTCCAAGCAACTTGATCGCTTCTTGCGACGCAACAGGACCGAGCGCGATCGTCTGGCGTGCTCCTTCCATTGTCTGAGCCGTAACAGAGCCAATCAGAGTCTGCGGCACACCTTCAAACACGAAGAAAAGGCTCAGAACCACACAGATTGGCAGAAGAACATACAGTGTTATACGGACGAGATCTGTCCAGAAATTGCCGATCGATGAGGCGTTACGACGGGCAAAACCACGGATGACGGCCGCTGCAATGGCAATGCCGGCCGCCGCCGAAACAAAATTCTGTACCGTCAATGCCAGCATCTGGCTGAGATGACTCATGGTCGTCTCGCCCGCATAGCTCTGCCAGTTCGTATTGGTCACAAAACTGATCGCCGTGTTGTAAGCGAAATCAGGCGCGACGCCTCCCATGCCATTCGGATTGAGCGGCAAGAAGCCTTGGAAACGCAAAAGCGCGTAAACTGCAATGAAACAGATGATCTTGAAGACGATGACTGCAATTGCATACTGCGACCAGGATTGCTCCCGATCCTGCTGAATGCCCGCAATACGATAGATGCCGCGTTCAACCGGACTAAATATCTGCCCGAGAACGTGCCGTTCTCCTTCGAGAACACGTTTGAGGAAACCACCAAGCGGCCTCGTCATCGCCACAACGCAGATGAAGAAGGCCATGATGGTGACCCAGCCATAGAATGACATGATCAGAATTTCTCCGGGCGTAGGAGAACCGCTGTCATGTAGACCAGGAGGCCGAGCGTAACGACGCTGGCCATGATGAGTTCAAAGGTCATGATCAGACCCTCGTGCAGATGGAGATGTAGGCAACGCAGACGCCGAAGCCGAACACCCCAAGTGCGAGATACAGAATATCCAGCATGCGAGAATGCTCCTTGTGTGCAGCTCGAAGTATCCAGCCAGACCGCATAGGAATGACAGATAAGAACGCAGCAATTTTTATAGGAAAGTCATAGGAATTTGCCCTAAAACGCTGGTTCTATCCCTTTCCCGACTTGTCGCGCCCTGTCTTCGGAGACTAGCTCCGAAATGTCGCTCGACCGGACTTCTGATGTCAGATCCGTTTTATGCGGCGTTTCTTTCCGGCGAGAGCACGACAATGATGACAAGAGTTTATCTGGACAAATCTGCATTCCTGAAATGGACGCCCCGATCTGGAAATGTAGGTTTTTTCCTGACAGCAGCCATTACGATGGTTCTTCTGGACATGAACGATGCGATCGCGAAGCCTGCCACGGAGTGGCTCGATGACATCACCCTTGCAGGGCAGATCGAGGGAGGAATAAACGCAAACGTTTCTCGCCCTGCAAATGGGATTAATTTCGGACAGTTCTTCGGTGACAGGGCCAATCAGGCGCAACTCGACCAGCTGACGCTGACGGCTGCGCGTGCAGTCGATACGACAGCATCGTCTTACGACGTGGGCTTCATGGTCCGGGGGCTCTACGGTGCCGACGGGCGGTACTTTAATATTGCAGGCATCACAGACCGGTTAATGACCAGTCGTTACCAGTTCATTGTGCCTCAGGCCCATCTCGACGTTCACCTGCCTTGGTTAACCCGCCATGGTCTGGACATGCAGGCTGGCATACTGGCCTCCCCTATGGGCGTGGAATCCCTCGACCCCTCACTCCGTCCTTTCTATACCCTGTCCTATACGACTGAGTATTCCACGCCGTTCGAGCATGTGGGCGCAATGTTTCAATGGCACCTGACCGACCATATCGACGCATTATTCGGAGTGGACACGGGCAATCAGGTCTCGTTCGGGGGAGGTGACAACAATCATACTGCTGCGGGATATTTCGGTCTGACAGCGTCCAGTCTGGCAAATGGCAAACTGTCTCTGACATACCTCGGTCGCGTCGGTCCTGAAAACTCTACCCGGTCCCTCGGACAGCGTGCAAACTCGGCTCAACGTTACTGGAATGATCTTAGCGGAAGTTACAAGATTTCAGACCGACTGACCTTCACCGGTGAGCTGAACTTCCTGCACGATGAAGGGCTTCATGCCAACACCTACAGCTTCGTAAGCTACCTTTCCTATCAATTAACTCCCACACTTCTTCTAAATTACCGCGGCGAGATCTATCGTGATGATACCGGTCTGTTTGTAACATCCTTCATCGCAAATAATGCCTACATGCAAGCGACGCTCGGTAAACCCACCGTCACGCAATCAGCACCGCCGACGACGTACGGTGCCCTGACACTGGGTGCTACCTGGCGTCCCGTGCTCGGTCATTCCGTCAAGTTGTTCGAGATCCGTCCTGAAGTCCGGTTTGATCGCTCACTGAACGGAACGAGGCCATTTAATGACCTTAGAAATGTTGGTCAGTTCACTTTCGGAGCTGATGCGGTATTAGGTTTCTAACTACGCAGACATAGGCTAAAAAGGACGACAAAGGCTATGATTAAAAACATACCAGGATTTGAGAAGATTTCTTCTATTTTCGATCTTTTTGAAGAGATCGCTATGCTGGTTCTTACGCTCTGCATCATGGTCGTCGCGGCCCTTGGTCTCATACATGTGCTATACGCCGTTTTTGAAATGCTCCGAACAGCAACCCTTTCCCCGACCAATCCTGTGGTTCTACAGAGCCTTTTTGGTCTGTTTTTTACAGTCCTGATTGCACTGGAATTCAAACACTCTATTCTTGTCTCGCCCGACACACCCTCGCACAGCATGGTCAGAATGCGGTCCGTCCTTCTCATCGGTATGATGGCGACCGTTCGCAAATTTATTGTCCTGGATCTCAGCGGCCTCGACGTCATGGAGGTTCTGGCACTCTCGGCGGCAATCCTGGCCTTGGGGATCGTCTATTGGCTCGTTCGTGGCAATAATAAAATAACGAGTTAACTCGGAGATCTCAGCATTTTAATTCTAGAGATAACGTCCGCTTTCGGAGCATTGTTTGGCTCTTTTCTATGTCTGACATGTAGGCGACTGCTGCCTGTCTGCTCCTGTATCGCTGAGCAGACAGGCAGATCGGGGGGGAATGCAGAAGGTCGGTTATTGAGATCCGTAACCACGGCATCGGACATTCACCTAAACGGCTTTTCACGGCTGCTTCGTCCTCAGAACCGCCAGTTACCGGAATTTTCGTACATCTGGAAAAGCTACCTACGGCGTGTCGTCAGTTAGGTGTTTAGTCCCGGGGTTTGATGGTGTGATATTTTCACGAGAGTGGAAGGAAGCATTATGGGACAGATACGTCATGGGAGCGCCACGACCACGCACGCCGTGCGAGCAGCAATACAGCGATCGCAGGCTTCGCTCGCGGCGCTGAGCGAGGAGTTCGGGATCAACCCGAAGACAGTGGCTAAATGGCGGAAGCGACAGAGTGTCGAAGATCAGAAGACAGGTCCTAAAGAGCCGCGCTCAACGGTCCTGTCCGAGACGGACGAAGCGATGATCGTGGCCTTTCGCCGGCATACGTTGCTGCCGCTGGATGACTGCCTTTATGCCCTGCAGGCCAGCATTCCCTATCTGACACGCTCGGCCCTGCATCGCTGCCTTCAGCGTCACGGGATTTCACGACTGCCGGACATAGAGGGGGACAAAGCCAAACGCCAGCGCTTCAAACGCTACCCGATCGGGTTCTTTCATCTCGACATAGCGGAAGTCCAGACCGCTGAAGGCAAGCTGTACCTCTTCGTTGCCATTGACCGGACAAGCAAATTCGCTGTCACACAACTGGTCGAGAAAGCTGATCGGAAGACGGCCTGGGAATTCCTCGAACATCTCCTGAGCATCATCCCTTACCGGATCCACACCATCCTGACCGACAATGGGATCCAGTTCGCTGACCAACCCCGTAATCGCAATACGGCCTGGTCGCGTCCCATGCGCTTCGACATGATCTGCGAAGCCCACGGGATCGAACATCGTCTGACGAAACCCAATCATCCCTGGACCAATGGTCAGGTTGAACGGATGAACCGGACAATCAAAGAGGCAACCGTCAAACGCTTCCATTACGACAGTCATGAGCAGTTGAGGACACACCTCAACGACTTCATGGCAGCCTATAATTTTGGGCGAAGGCTCAACGCGGAAATCTCACAGAAGGGTTGTACATCGGGTTAGATTATGAAAAAGTCTGTTTTGTAGAAAAGAAATTTTCGTAAGCTATAAGAAAACCCGATGCAGACAGAGTGTAGCGCAGGCGCGTATGAGTTTCCAGCCTCCTGTGGACGGCGTGTTGTGGCCCGTTTTGACGGGGGGTGCATGAGTTCGGATGGGGGCGTCATTCTGGTGAAGCAGGCTGATGACATTCTGGGTCTCAGCCGCCGCTTTGCTGCCTGTTTTCGCGATAAGCGGCATCCCGGCTTTGTGGAATACCGGGTTGAAGACCTTGTCCGTCAGCGGATCATGAGCCTGGCACTGGGCTATGAAGATCTCAATGATCACGATGCCCTGCGGCATGACCTGATCTTTGGTCTGGCCTCGGGCCGTCTGCCAGGAGGCCGGGCAAACTGCGCAGCATTGGCTGGCAAATCTACACTGAACCGGTTGGAGCGCAGTGGGCAGCAGGCAGATCGTTACTGTCGGATCATTGCTGATCATGAGGCCCTGGCTACCCTGTTCGTCACGCTCTTCCTTGACCAGCATGAGCACGCACCCGCCCGGATCGTTCTGGATGTGGATGCCACCGATGACCGTATCCATGGCCATCAGGAAGGCCGGGCCTTTCATGGATATTACGGCCATAACTGCTATCTTCCCCTGTATGTCTTCTGCGGGGACCATCTCCTCAGCGCTACCCTGCGCACGGCAGACAGGGACCCGGGGAAGGAAGCACTGGCAGACATCCGCCGGATCGTGGAGCAGATCAGGAGCCGTTGGCCCCGGGTGCGTATCCTGGTGCGTGGGGACAGCGGTTTCGCCCGGGACAGTCTGATGACATGGTGCGAAGACAACCACGTTGACTTCCTGTTCGGGCTTGCAGGCAACACCCGCCTGTATGACCGGATTGCCTCTTTGTCCGCTGAGGTTCGTGACGAAGCCGCCACGACAGGCAGAGCTGCGCGCGGCTTTGCCTCCTTTGACTGGATCACAAAGGACAGCTGGACGCGCTGCAGGCGGGTGGTGGCCAAGGCCGAATGGCGCCACGGCAACCGCTATCATCGCTTTATTGTCACCACGCTACCGCAGGGAATGTCCGACCCTCGCCATCTCTACGAACAGATTTACTGCGCACGCGGGGATATGGAAAACCGCATCAAGGAATGCCAGATGGATCTGTTCTCAGACAGGACCTCGTCCCACACCATCCGGGCCAACCAGCTCCGGCTGTGGTTCTCGGCCGCAGCCTATGTCCTGCTGACCGCTCTGCAAAGACTGGCCCTTGGCCAGACCAGCCTGGAGACGGCGACCTGTGGCACCATACGCGCACGGCTGCTCAAAATCGCGACACGTGTAACGCTCAGCGTCCGTCGGATTGTCCTGTCCATGCCGGACATGTTCCCCTGTCAGCACGAATTCGCCCTCGCTCATGCACGATTGCGAAGGCTCCGGCAGGCCATCTGAAGAAACAGACAGTGCACAGACCACATAGCTTCCACCAACACTGCCTTCTCAGGCCGTGACACCCTCACTGCGTTCAGAACCCGCCGCCAGAAGCACAATATCGTCAATATTCCAGATCGGGCTCCTGTGGGATGACTGAATTCTACAAAATAACCCAAAATTTCCTCAAGTGTGAGATGGGGTGGTTGCCGTCCTCCCCGCACGGCATCGCAATGTGCCAGAATGGTCGTTGAAAGAAACGACTGCGCGAAAGAACGGCAGATGAAGGATACAGTGATAGGCGTTGATCTGGCAAAGAACATTTTCCAGGTTCATGGAGCTTCGCGTGCGGGCGAGGTGATGTTTCGCAAAAAGCTGCGTCGTCAGCAGTTTATGCAGTTCATGGCCACGCAGCCGCCTGCTCTGGTCGTTCTTGAAGCGTGCGGGAGCGCGCATTACTGGGCTCGCGAACTGGCAGGAGCTGGTCACGAGGTCAGACTGATCGCTCCGCAGTATGTGAAGCCTTTCGTGAAGCGCCAGAAGAACGATGCTGCTGATGCGGAAGCGATCGTCATTGCGGCCCGTCAGCCGGAAATGCGCTTTGTCGAACCACGCACTGAAGCGCAGCAGGCGCGTGGCGTTCTTTTCCGGGCCCGGCAGCGTCTGGTGCACCAGCGCACGGAACTGGTGAATGCCCTGCGTGCCGTTCTGTATGAATTCGGTCTCGTCGTGCCACAGGGGATTGCGCATATCAGACACATTGAAGCCATGCTGGATGAGGCGGTTCTGCCAGAGGCTGTGAAGCAGGAATGCCTTGATCTGCTGCGACAGATTTCGGAGCAGAGTGTGCGGATTGATGTCAGAACAAAGAAGATCAGGATGCTTGCCCAGGAAAGTGAAAACACCTGCAGATTGCAGAGCATGCCTGGAGTGGGTCCTCTGACCGCTCTTGCGATTGAAGCTTTTGCGCCTGACCTGCAGAGCTTCCGGCGCGGGCGCGACTTTGCTGCGTGGCTGGGGCTGGTGCCCCGTCAGTTCTCATCTGGCGGAAAGGAAAGGCTGGGGAAGATATCAAAAGCCGGGCAGGCTGATATCCGCAGGCTTCTCATCATGGGCGCCATGACCCAGGTGAACTGGGCCAGCCGTAAGGCCCCTGCACCGGGAAGCTGGCTGGCACGGATGCTGGCCCGCAAGCCCCGTATGCTGGTAGCCATTGCGCTGGCCAACAGGATGGCACGAGCCATCTGGGCCATGGCAACAAAACAGGAGGATTATCGGGATCCGGCCCTGTCCGTGGCAGCCTGAGCGATGGCTCGGCTTCCGCGGATGGAACCGGTAGGGGTGTGAGAGGGCGATGACCTGAATGGGCGCATGATCGTTTGATCCGGATCGGAAAAACCAGTGGATTTCTCTGTGCTTTAAAGCACGCCTGTGAGATTTGGATCTGATCCGCTGATCACCATACCGGCCAGTGGCTTCTGAAAGGCCACATCAACAGGCCTTACAGAAGACCGCACACGATCACACGTCAATATTGGTCAGAAAACTCTTGCATAACGGACGGTAACCACAGAAGAAATCCGCGTCAACTGCTCAGGCGGCCTGGAGGCGACCGGGAAATGGCTGAAATCCTCGCCCTTGTGCTGCAGCATGATGAGCAGGCTGTCCTCTGCGCGGTTGAACTGGCACTTGAAGACGGCGTGGCGACCAAGACCCATGTTCTCAATACGCTTCATCGCCTGATCGATGCCAAGAGAACCGTGGTTCCCCGGCTCGATGCCCCACAGGCCCTGGTGCTCGAACACGAACCGTGCGCCGATACAGGGCGGTATGACATCCTGCGAAGGGACAGCCGCCATGCGTCATGATCCTGCGGCTGCTTCACTTGTGGTCATGCTCCGTGGATTGCGGATGTATGGCATGTCCCAGGCCACGGCCGACCTCATCGAGCAGGGGGCACCTGCCTTCGAGGCGGCCATCCCCATCCTCTCACAACTCCTGAAGGCGGAACTGGCCGAACGCGAAGTGCGCTCCATCGCCTACCAGACAAAGACCGCCCGGTTCCCCGCCTACAAGGACCTGTCCGGGTTCTCCTTTGCCGATACGCAGGTCAACGAGCCCATGATCCGCCAGCTCCATAGCGGGGACTTCATCGAGCGTGCTGAAAATGTCGTGCTGATCGGCGGTCCGGGAACCGGGAAAACCCACATGGCGACCGCGCTGGCCATCCAGGCGATCACCCATCACCGCAAGAAGGCGCGCTTCTGGTCAACGGTCGACCTGGTCAATGCGCTCGAACAGGAAAAGACCGCCAACCGGGCCGGGCAGATTGCCGACAGGCTGCTCCGCCTGGATCTCGTGATCCTTGATGAACTCGGTTATCTCCCCTTCAGTGCGTCTGGGGGCGCCCTGCTGTTCCATCTGCTCAGCCGCCTCTACGAGCGCACCAGTGTCATCATCACAACCAATCTGAGCTTCAGTGAATGGGGAGACGTCTTTGGTGACCCGAAGATGACAACGACGCTCCTCGATCGGCTGACCCATCACTGTCATATCCTCGAGACAGGAAATGACAGCTACAGGTTCCGCGCCAGCACCGCCGCGTCAAAAAACAGAAAGGACAGATCCTCTTCTTGACCGCCCGCCCGACTGTGCCTGAAATAGCATCTGGCTGGGTCAATTCCTGATGAAAAACCCGGGTCAGTTCTCAGTGAAAATCAACATCGTCATCACACATTGTTCGAACAGGTCAAACTTCGCTTTAATTTTATACTATTTTTTCATGCACCTTATTTTTGTCGGTATACCACGCCGCTTCGTACGGCGCGATGGTCATCAGATCCCGATACGGACGCCAAGTTCGACAACTCGATCGAGTGGAATGCGCAGGAAGTCGGTAATAGGCGTTGCGTTTTTTGTCATAAGAAGAAAGAGCGCCATGCGCCAACGCGAGATATGGGACGGCTGCGAACGAACAAGCAATTCGCGAGAGACGAAGTAGGAAGCCTGCGAAACGTCGAAACCGGTACTCTCAAATTGTAGTTGCGCCAGCGCGGGCGGCAGGTTGGGCATTTCCATGAAGCCGTAACGAAGAGTGACGCGATAAATATTCGGCGCGACCTCCGCGACTTCCGCGCGCTGATCAGTCATCACCTGCGGAAGATCGAGATTTTTTACCGTCAGAAGAATGACATGCTCATGCAGTACCTTGTTGTGCTTGAGATTATGAAGAAGAGATGTAGGAATAAATTCAGGATTTGCGGTCATGAACACGCCTGTCCCTGGCACGCGGATGATGCTTCGGGAATGAGGGAGGCGTGCCATGAATGCCGCTACGGGCACAGCGTCATGCTGTTGCCGCGCAAGAACGAGACTTCGTCCTTTTTTCCACGTGAACATCATCAGGATAAGCACCGCTGCAAGCAGGACTGGTACCCATCCGCCCTCAATGATTTTCAATGTGTTCGAGGCGAAGAAAATTCCGTCTATGATAAAAAAACCGCCAAACACGGCGATGGTCGCCCAGGGAGACCATTTGTACCGATCCCGATAAACAACTGCCGCCAGAATGCAGGTGCAAAGGAATGTGCCGGTCACGGCGATGCCATAGGCAGACGCCAGAGCTTCGGAACTACGGAACGCGATGACCAGAAGCAACGCGCCCACCATGAGCGAATGGTTGAGACCGGGCAGGTATATCTGGCTCTCTTCCGTGGGGTTTGTATGTATGATTCGCATGCGTGGCACATAACCGAGTTGGATCAATTGCCGGCACAAGGAGAACCCACCGGATATGCACGCCTGGCTGGCGATGACAGTTGCAATTGTCGATATGATGATCATGGGGACCTGGAGCCATTGCGGTCCCAGCAGAAAGAACGGATTGGAGATCGTTGCCGGATCAGAGATCAGCAATGCCCCCTGACCGAAATAATTGAGTGCCAGACAGGGAAGGACAAAAAATAACCATGCTTCACGAATTGGCCTGCGCCCAAAATGGCTCATATCGGCATAAAGGGCTTCGGCACCGGTCACGGCCAGGACTACGGAACCAAGGGCCAGGAACGACAGATAACCATGTTGGGCGATGAACATGATTGCATAGATGGGAGAAAGTGCGAGCAGAATGCCGGGATGATGAATGATCGCAAGAACACCCAAAATCCCGATCATCAGAAACCAGACCACCATCACCGGACCAAAGATGATGCCAATCCTGCCCGTGCCATGAAACTGGATCGAGAACAGTCCGATCAAAACGACAATCGATAACGGAACCACAAGATGGCTCGCGGCTGGAAAGGAAACCTCAATGCCCTCGATTGCCGAGATGACCGAGACTGCTGGTGAGATGATACCATCGCCAAAGAACAGGCAGGCTCCTATGACACCGGTCATGCCAAGAAGAAGCTTGACGGATCTACGCTTCGCGGTCTGCTGCGCCAGAGACATCAGGGCGATAATGCCGCCCTCGCCATTATAGTCTGCGCGCATAACAAGAATGACATATTTTACCGTCACAATCAGCATCAGCGTCCAGAATAGGAGGCTTTCGACCCCCAACACCTCGCTCGCGGCGATGGTTCCATGATCCGATACGACCTGTGCAGTCGTGCGCAACGCATAAAGCGGGCTGGTGCCGATGTCGCCAAACACGACCCCGAGCGCGCCTAATATTGCGGCAAAGCCGGCTGGACGAGCATCATGTCCCGCTGCCCCCTTTCCGACCTGAACGGAGGCCGATGCTGTTAAAGACACTATCTCATCTCCTGTAATGTTGATTGGTCAAACCGCGTGTTCCGCACACTCTTTCGAGATGTGAGTTGCTGCGTTAACAATTGCCTGTCCTCAAAAGCCGAGCACTGCGTCCGCGCCGAAGGTGAACTGCCCTGTGTTGCGCAGGTCGTTGAAGGGTAATCCCCCCATTTTTAGTGGGGCATTGAATGAGAATTCAGGCAGCTCCTTTTAGTTTCTGGGCGGGTGTGAACCCACCGTTTCCCATGTTGGGTCTGTCATTGTTATATGTCCAGAGCCATTGTGTTGCGACCTCCTGTACGTCCTGGATGCTTTCAAACAGATGCTGCTCCAGCCATTCCTGCCGGACAGTCCTGTTGTAGCGTTCAATATAGGCGTTCTGCTGCGGATTGCCCGGTTGTGTATAGATCAGGGTAATCCCCTGCTTTTCGGCCCATGAAACCAACGTATGACTGACATATTCAGGGCCATTGTCCATTCGGATAGCCTCTGGCCTGCCACGCCACTCCATAACCTGTTCCAGACAGCGGACAACCCGACAGGCTGGCAGGGAAAAATCAACCTCGATCGCCAGTCCTTCACGATTGAAATCATCCAGAATGTTCAGGAGCCGAAAAGCACGTCCATCCATCAGCCTGTCCGCCATGAAATCCATGGACCAGACCCTGTTGGGAAGGGCCGGAACCGACAGCTTTTCAGGCTTTTCGCGAACCAGACGCCTGCGGGGTTTAATCCGCAGGTTGAACTCCAGTTCCCGATAGATCCGATAAACCCGCTTATGATTCCAGACACGTCCCTGCACATTGCGCAGATACAGGAAACACAGGCCAAATCCCCATCTCCTGTGAACCTGGGTCAGTCCTACCAGAAGATCGGCAATCCTGTCGTTCTCCGCCGCCAGTCGTGGACGATAGCGAAAGCAGGTCTCCGATATCCCAAAAATCCGGCAGGCCAGCGCAATGCTGAGAGGTGGTCCCCATTTTTCGGACAGGGCGATAAGCTATCATCTGGCCTGAACGAGGACGGGTTTTATGGGCAAGGTTACGCGGAAGAGGTATGCGGCAGAGTTCAAGTCACGGGTTGCGCTGGAGGCGATCCGTGGGGAACTGACGCTGGCGGAACTGGCTTCGAAACATGGGGTACATCAGACGATGATCGCCCAGTGGAAACGGCAGGCGATCGAGGGGATGGCGGCGACCTTTTCCGGGAAGACGGTGGCTGAGCCCCCGGTCAGCCCAGCTGACGTGGAGAAACTGCACGCGAAGATAGGCGAACTTCTCGTGGAACGGGATTTTTTACGCGATGCCTCTGCTCGGTTGGGCGTGATCAGAGGCGGCAGATGATTGACCCGAAGCGAGCGCGTCTGCCGATAATCCGGCAATGCACGCTACTGCAACTCAACCGGTCGGGCGTCTACTATCGGCCTGTGCCACAGAGCGAAGCCAATCTGGAGCTGATGCGGCTGATCGACGCCCAGTTCCTGGAAACGCCGTATTATGGTTCACGGCAGATGACATGGCATCTGCGCCGCCACGGACATGAAGTGGGCCGCAAGCGGGTCCGGCGGCTCATGGCGATCATGGGCCTGCGGGCGATCTACCAGAAGCCGCGCACGACCGTGCCCCATCCGGAGCATCGGAAATATCCATATCTGCTACGGGATCTGGTCATCAATCGGCCTGACCAGGTCTGGTGTTCCGATATCACATATATTCCCATGAAACGGGGATTTCTCTATCTCGTGGCGATCATGGACTGGTTCACGCGCAAGGTCCTGTCCTGGCGTCTGTCGAACACGATGGACGTGGAGTTCTGTATCGAGGCGCTACAGGATGCCCTCATGCGCTATGGCGCCCCGGACATTTTCAATACTGACCAGGGGTCGCAATTTACGACACCCCGTTTCAGCGGGATACTGGAAGAGCGTCAGATCCGCATCAGTATGGACGGGCGTGGGCGATGGCTGGATAACGTGTTCATCGAGCGTCTGTGGCGGTCGCTGAAATATGAATGCGTCTACCTGCACGCGTTCGAGACCGGATCAGAGCTGAGGGCCGGGCTTGGCAGATGGATCGCCCATTATAACGAAAGGCGTCCGCATACGGCGCTGGCTGGACGTACGCCCGATGAGGCGTATTATGACGTGCCGACGCCATCTGGTCCGGGGTTAACCCCGGACCAGATGGCCAACAGCAACGCCGTCAGAAGGGCGGCATAACAACAATCGGGTATAGCTTATCAAGCCCGCAAAACTGTCCGAACGGACGGGACCACCTCACTGACCCCATGATGCGCCACAGCCTGTGCGGCCAGTTCCCGGCGCTGGGCTGGCCGCTTCATTTTTTTCCCAGGGCTTCCTTCAGGATATCCGTCTGCATGCTCAGATCCGCATACATGCGCTTCAGCCGACGGTTCTCCTCTTCCAGAGCCTTCATCTGACTGATCATCAAAGCATCCATGCCGCCATATTTCGCCCGCCACCGGTAAAATGTGGCGTTGCTGATCCCATGCTCCCGACACAGATCAGGAACCGGGACGCCGCCCTCAGCCTGGCGGATCACACCCATAATCTGCGCGTCAGTAAAGCGATCACTCTTCATCAGAATCTCCTCATTTCTTACGCTGAGAAAATTCTCATCCAAAAGCCACTCTTTTTATGGGGGGATTACCATCAGGATTTTCCACTTTCCACCTGTATAGGGCTTGGGATAAGTGGTGCCGTCAAAATCAGTCTTTGAAGACGTGTATTGAGTTAGGTGTTTAATCCCGGGGTTTGATGGTGTGATATTTTCACGAGAGTGGAAGGAAGCATTATGGGACAGATACGTCATGGGAGCGCCACGACCACGCACGCCGTGCGAGCAGCAATACAGCGATCGCAGGCTTCGCTCGCGGCGCTGAGCGAGGAGTTCGGGATCAACCCGAAGACAGTGGCTAAATGGCGGAAGCGACAGAGTGTCGAAGATCAGAAGACAGGTCCTAAAGAGCCGCGCTCAACGGTCCTGTCCGAGACGGACGAAGCGATGATCGTGGCCTTTCGCCGGCATACGTTGCTGCCGCTGGATGACTGCCTTTATGCCCTGCAGGCCAGCATTCCCTATCTGACACGCTCGGCCCTGCATCGCTGCCTTCAGCGTCACGGGATTTCACGACTGCCGGACATAGAGGGGGACAAAGCCAAACGCCAGCGCTTCAAACGCTACCCGATCGGGTTCTTTCATCTCGACATAGCGGAAGTCCAGACCGCTGAAGGCAAGCTGTACCTCTTCGTTGCCATTGACCGGACAAGCAAATTCGCTGTCACACAACTGGTCGAGAAAGCTGATCGGAAGACGGCCTGGGAATTCCTCGAACATCTCCTGAGCATCATCCCTTACCGGATCCACACCATCCTGACCGACAATGGGATCCAGTTCGCTGACCAACCCCGTAATCGCAATACGGCCTGGTCGCGTCCCATGCGCTTCGACATGATCTGCGAAGCCCACGGGATCGAACATCGTCTGACGAAACCCAATCATCCCTGGACCAATGGTCAGGTTGAACGGATGAACCGGACAATCAAAGAGGCAACCGTCAAACGCTTCCATTACGACAGTCATGAGCAGTTGAGGACACACCTCAACGACTTCATGGCAGCTTATAATTTCGGGCGAAGGCTCAAGACGCTGAGTGGCCTCACGCCTTACGAATACGTCTGCAAAATATGGACTTCAGAGCCAGAAAGATTCATCATCAATCCAACCCATCAAACCCCGGGACCAAACACCTAGGGTGTCCACGATTCAGGACACGTACGACATCACCCCAAGGGTGACTTGGGCGCATTCGCCGCACGATCGGTAGCCAAGTGTCGAGGCGTGCAAGAACAGCGTCGAGATACGCGGCGTTGCGACTTTGCCGGATTTTGCGGATGGCATTTGCATCGCGAGTCCGCAGGCCCGGATTGCCGCCGACGCGCCCACAGCTTCGGGCTGCACACAGACCGGCTTTGGTGCGTTCGGAAATGAGCGCTCGCTCGAGCTGAGCTACGGCGCCGAGCACCTGCAGCGAGAACATACCCTGCGGGGTCGTAGTGTCGATGGGGTCGTCCAAACTACGGAAATGCGCGCCAGCGTAATCCAGTTGCTCGATAACGGCGAGTAGGTGGCTGACCGAGCGGGCCAGATGGGGTGGACGGCCTCCCTGCGGCATCAATGTGCCATGATGGAGGTTCACTGACCATCAGGAGGAGACCGCCCGTATGAAAGCTAGCATAATTGGCCTTGATATTGCCAAATCCGTTTTTCAGGCTCATGGGGCTGACGCAATTGGAAAGTGCGTTTTCAAGCGCAAGCTTGGTCGCAGTGAAGTTTCAGCATTTTTTGCAAAACTTGACCCATGTGAAGTTGTTCTGGAAGCCTGCGGGTCAGCTCATTACTGGGCACGGGTGATCAGCAGGATTGGTCATGATGTCAGACTGGTTCCTCCTGATCGGGTCAAATCATTTGTCAAAAAAGGCAAGAAAAATGACGCTGTTGATGCGGCTGCGATCTGCATGGCGGCGACTCATCCTGATACGATGTGTGTTCCGATCAAGAGCGAAGAGCAGCAAGGTGTCTTGTCACTGCATTCTGCCCGCGCTCTTCTGGTCAAACAGCAGACCATGCTGAGTAATGCGTTACGGGCTCTTGCTTCCGAGTTCGGGCTGATAGCCCCTCTGGGCACACGCCATCTGCCAGAACTGATGGCAAAAATAGAGACATCAGCCGACCTGCCTGCTGCCATGAAGCAGAGTGCCATGTTGTTATTTGAGCATTATGAAAAGGTCGCTCAGAGCATTGATGCTTTGGAAGTGCAGATCCGGGCGCGTGCAAAAAGCGATGACGATGCGCGTCGGTTGATGACCATCCCTGGGGTCGGTCCTATAACGGCTTCTCTGATTGTCGCCTCGGTCGCGGATATTGGCTCTTTCGCCTCTGCGCGCCATTTTGCCGCCTGGCTGGGGCTTGTGCCTCGTCAGCATTCTACCGGCGGTAAAACCCGTCTGGGAAGGATTACCAAAACGGGCAATCGGCAGATAAGAACGTTGCTGGTTCTTGGTGCGACGGCCATGCTTCATCGTGCCCATAAGTGGGATAGCGCTGCGGGTCAGTGGCTATGCGAACTCATGGCGCGTCGTCCAAGGCGTCTGGCAACAGTTGCACTTGCCAATAAAATGGCTCGTATCATCTGGGCGTTGTTGTCACGTAAAGAGATCTATCGTCCGGCTGGTGTCAGTGTTTCAGCAGGCTGACCTGCACCAGCAGAACGATGGACACCGGAGCTTGCTCCGGTAGATCCGGCAGTATGTACGAACCGACGTGATGGGAAGACAGTCATTCAGCAACAGTTCAGGCCATACCGTTCGACCGTCTGTGCCCCTGAGCACGTGATACCAGATTGGTGCCTGACACGTGAGCGCACACCCATGATGGCCAGCGCATAAAGTCGCATAAACAGGCCGGACATAAGAGCGCATCTGACCGGGTCTTCACGTTAAATCGGTATTCATCATCCAGCCGGTAGAATAATACGTTTTAGAAATGACATCGGGAGAACAATGTGAGGTATTGCGCTTAAACGGCCGTCCACATAAGACGATCGAGCCGGACCACGACCAAGGTGTCACCAGCGTTCATATCCCTTAGCAGGCGTATAAGCACAGGGCGGTTCCGGTCGGTACCGGAGGCATGTTCCTCGAAAATCATCGTGCAGCCAGCGTCGCGTAGCTCATTCAACTGTGCGTCGGTGCCCTGATCGTCTGTGGAGACGCGAGCGTAGCCAATTAGACGGCCGCCAACGGGTGTTTTTCCAGGTTTGGGTGGCACCACGGCGACGAAGCTCCTTCTGAGTCCATTTTTACAATTCAAGAAGACATTCGTAAACGATCGTTTGCAAAGGTGGCCAAGCCACCTGCGCGTGCCAACGGTCGTTCGTATAGATTCAAGTGCAATCAACCAGGGTATTTTTTGTCAGGAATGAGGGAACATTTTGCAGTCAATTAGGCTTCAAAAAACGGCCCGAAGCAGCGTCAATGTGATCTTTGTCATCATCTAGGGAAACGCGACATGAGCCTAAGGAACTTCGACAAACCTGTCGAAATTCCTTAATTAAGTTAGTCAATACTCCGATATTTCAGCACGTTATTGATTCCCTTAATTAGGCGAATATTCCTTATTAAAGCGAAAAGTATCTTTAATTATGTTAAAGATTGCATCGACATTTTTGTAAGGGGACAGTCTGCTTTCGCCTCATGTCGGTCGTAAAGAGAGTCGCTCAAGGTTTTGGTAAGCGGACACCCTGTGCCGGTGACGCAAGCCAGGCCGCCAGTTGTCGGACCATGGATCGCGCGACACGGCCCGCCCCCAGCAGGGTGGCGCATGCGGGGCCGCACCAGGAGCCATAACCCAGCAGCCAGAGACGTGGCTCCCTGACGGCCTGCTGCCCGTTAACGCGGATCAACCCGTCCGGCTCGATCACATCGAGTGGTGCAAATGCAGAGAGTGCAGGACGGAAGCCGGTACACCAGATGATCGCGTCGATGGCTTCTTCCCGCCCATCGGGCCAGACGACGCCCCTTGCCGTCATACGTACGAACGGACGCAGCGCGTGAAGCACGCCTCGCTCCCTGGCGGCGCGCACAGGCGGTACCATAACGATATCGCCAAAGCCGCCGGTGGGCATGGCCGACGGGCCGCCGAGAACCCGAGCGGTCGCCCGCTCGAACAGGACCCGTCCGTCCACGTCATCGGGCAGGAAGACGGGGTCATGCAGCGTGACCCATGTTGCCTGGGCGACAAGGGACAGCTCCGCCATAATCTGCGCACCGGAGTTGCCCCCACCCACCACGAGCACACGCTGGCCGGTAAAAGGTGCCGCTTTACAATAATGGGAGGAATGGATTTGCGCCCCAGAAAATAACCTTTGGCCCGGATAATCGGGAACAAAGGGTGCAGACCATGTGCCGGTCGCCCCGATGACAGCGCGGCTGAGGAAATCACCCGCGTTCGTTCGGACATTCAGGAATTTCTGGTCAGCGCGTTCCACACGTCGGACCGTCACAGGACGGCGGATCGGCGGCGCATAGCGCGCCTCGTAGCGGTGCAGATAGTCAAGTACCTCGTCGCGGGTGGGGTAGCTGCCATCGGGCGTGTCGGGCATCGGCCAGCCGGGGAGCGAACTGTAGGACGCGGGCGAGAACAGATGCAGGGAGTCCCAGCCATGCACCCACGCACCACCCGCCTGCGTCCCGTTATCGAGAATGACGTAACGCAGCCCGGTCCGTCGTAGAAAATACGATGCGGCGAGTGCCGCCTGACCACCGCCCACGATCACAACATCGAACTGTTCCGCCATTGCCCGGCTCACAGGCTTTCCGGGAGACGGAATTCCGTCTTCCGTTCGCTATAGCGGTCCACAAGGTAGTCGGCCCGGTCGCGCAACAGCGATGTGAACTTCATCAGTTCCTCCATGACATCCACCATCCGGTCATAGAGGGGGGACGGCTTCATGCGGTCATCGTCACCGAACTGCGTATAGGCCATTGGTACGCTGGACTGGTTGGGGATGGTGAACATCCGCATCCACCGCCCCAGCACCCGCAGGGCATTGACGGAATTGAAGCTCTGCGACCCACCCGAAACCTGCATGACCGCCAGCGTGCGGCCCTGCGTCGGGCGGATCGAGCCTTCGGTCAGAGGCAGCCAGTCGATCTGGTTTTTGAATACTGCCGTCATGTTGCCGTGCCGTTCAGGGCTGCACCAGACCTGACCTTCCGACCAGATCGAGAGTTCCCGCAGTTCCTGCACTTTCGGATGGGTCGTGGGCACAGAATCCGCTATCGGTAGGCCGGTCGGGTCGAACACCCGTGTCTCGGCCCCCAGTACCTTCAGGATACGTTCCGCCTCAAGCACCAGCAACCGGCTGAAGGATCGGGGACGCAAAGAGCCATAGAGCAGCAGGATACGCGGCGGATGGTCCACACGCGGTTGCGGTTCCAGCCGCGCGAGATCGACCCGTTCAAGATATTCGGGGTGGAGGGCCGGCAAGTCAGGTTCGGTCATTGTGATATTGGTCCATTCGTGCATTACGAGTGGCTGATCCAGGGCAACCACAGGGACAGCGCCGCGAGTGTGACCAGCAGGACGGGCGGGGTGATCGCCAGTCCAACTTTCATATACTGCCCCCATGTGACCCGATGGTTCCTGGATGCCAGCACATGCAGCCACAGCAGTGTTGCGAGACTACCAATCGGCGTGAATTTTGGTCCGAGGTCGCAGCCGATGACGTTGGCATAGATCATCAGGTCGCGTGTCAGCGGCGTGATGTCGTGAGCCTGCTGGATCGCCAGCGCCCCGACCAGCACACTCGGCATATTGTTCATGATGGACGACAGAACAGCCGCCAGAAAGCCGGTGCCGATGGTGGCCGTGAACGTCCCTTGATGACCGAGCCAGACCAGTGCGGTCGCAAGATAGTTGGTCAGCCCGGCATTGCGCAGCCCATACACCACCAGATACATGCCCAGGGAGAAGATCACGATCTGCCACGGGGCGCCCCGCAGCACCTTGCGAACAGCGATCACCCGGCCATACCCGGCGACGAGTAACAGGGTTCCGGCGGCCAGGCAGGCTACGACACAGACCGGGATATGAAACGGCGCTGTCAGGAAATAGGCCGCCAGAACGAGGGCCAGTAGCGGAAATGCCGCCCGGAATACATGAGGGTCACGAATGGCCGTGGCAGGTGCGGGCAGTTCGGCGACGGGATAGGTCGCAGGCACCTGCCGTCGATACCACAGCCACAGGACGGCAAGCGTTGCACCAAGGGCTACCAGATCGACAGGGACCATGATCGCGGCATAGCGATCGAACGCAATGCCGAAGAAATTCGCGCTGACAATGTTCACCAGATTGGAAATCACCAGCGGCAGGCTGGTGGTATCGGCGACGAAGCCCGTGGCGACAATAAAGGCCAGGGCCGCAGCAGGACTGAGGCGGAGTTGAGTGAGGATGGCGATGACAATGGGCGTGAGCAGCAGGGCCGCGCCGTCATTGGCGAAAACCGCTGCAATGGCCGCTCCCAGCACCACGATCAGCGGGAATAGCGTCCGGCCTCGCCCTTTGCCCCAGCGCACGACGTGCAGGGCGGCCCAATGGAAGAACCCGGCCTCATCCAGCAACAGCGAGATGACGATCAGCGCGATAAAGGTGAAGGTCGCGTCCCAGACGATGTGCCAGACGACGGGGATGTCGTGCCAGTGGATCACACCAGTTGCCAGAGCCACGGCGGCACCTGCCATTGCGCTCCAACCGATACCCAGCCCCCGAGGCTGCCAGATGACAAAAACGAGCGTGACAACGAAAATCAGAAGAGCCAGCATCAGGAGATCCGCTTACCGGATTCATCGACGATCTTCTCGCCATCCTCTTTGACGAAAGCACCCCGCTGCGGGTTGGGCAGGATGTCCAGAACCGCCTCGGACGGACGGCAGAGTGCCGCACCCAGCGGGGTGACGACGATCGGCCGGTTCATCAAGATTGGGTGTGCGATCATGGCATCGATCAGCGCGTCATCGCTCAGGGCCGGATTATCGAGGCCGAGTTCGTGAAAGGGCGTGCCCTTTTCCCGCAGGACCGAGCGCACCGGAACGCCCATACGGGCAATCAGACTGACCAGTTCCTCACGACTGGGAGGCGTTTTCAGATACTCAATAATGCGAGGTTCCTCGCCGCTGTTGCGGATCAGTGCCAGCACGTTGCGCGACGTGCCGCAGGCTGGGTTGTGGTAGATCGTGATGGTCATGAGCAGGATTCCCGGGATGGGCAGCAGGAGGACAGGGTCGCGATCAGGGGCGCGCAGAGCTCGGGGCTGCCCGCACAGCAGTCCCTGACGAGGAAAAGCATCAGGTCCCGCAGGCTCGGAAGACAGGCGCGATAGACGATCAGCCGGCTATGGCGTTGCGAGGTCAGCAGGTCGGCGCGGGCTAGGGTGGCGAGGTGGGCCGAGATCGTGTTCTGCGGCATATCAAGATGGCGTGCGACGTCCCCGGCGGGCAGCCCGTCCGGCTCATGGCGCACAAGCAGGCGGAAGATATCCAGCCGCGTGGACTGTGACAGGGCGCTAAGTGCGGCAATGGCAGAGTTTGTATCCATATATCTGGCTTTTCAGATATATGGATACAAGTCAAGGTATCCTATCAAGCAAACGGAGATCATGACCGTCGATTTTCTCAATTTTGCTGCTCAGATCAGACACCTCGCTTATCTTCCTAAGCCGCCGATCAACAGCCCTACTGTTACTGTATGGCTTTTTTTGATCGCCCATCACTGTCTTTACCAAAGCATCATACTCAGCGATTCCAGCCATTCGAGCGAAGCCGCTATAGGCCACGGTAGCCAGTTCACATCCGGACGCACCGCCATAATGACAGCAAGAAGCATCATAGGAACCATGAGCGCATTAAACCCGGCCGCCCGGCCAGTCGGCCGATAATGCCTTGCCAGTTTGCGTCGCCCTTTCCATCCTGATCGAAAGGGCTGACACCGACCTGGGCGAGCTGCCGCCAGCAGCAAAGATCGCGCGCGCACGCGAGAAGCAACAATGACCTCAAGGACCGACGTGACGTCCTGGACATTCGCCCGATAAAACTCGCGGGACCGGGCAAAAGCCACATGACCAAGCACCCGGTCTGCACGTCGCAGCCGCTTGGCAACCAGCATCCGATGCGCCTGCTTTTCGGCCGCTTGCGCATCAGGCACAGGTTTCTTCCACGCGACAACCAGCTCAAAGGGGCAATCCGCGCCGCCCACCCCGCGGCATCGTAACGTCGGATCTCTGGACGTGCGCCCGATCTTCACTACCCCAGGTAATGCCGGAATTTCGAGAACGTACAGCCAGCCCGCTTCAGGCATGTCAGCCTCCTAGTTACGGACTGCTTTTGGGCTTTGCACGTGGCTTGTTGCTCTCCGCCCGCTGTCCAGGGGTCTGTCCCTTTTCGCTTGTTTGCTTCCAGTAGCGATCAGCGACATTCTCACGCGATGCCGCTTTCTGCGCCTCGGCAATACCGGCCGTCTTCTGGCTTCCCTGCTGACGCGCCTTATCCCGACGCTTCTCATTGTTCGTTTCCGACATTGCTCATGTCCCCCTGACACTCAGGCCGAGATCTTATTGAACCGATTGGCCGCTATTTTTTCTCTGATTTCAGGCCGTCGAAAATAGATAGGCATCCCGCAACGCAACGGACGACCACCACGCACCACCACAAACGCTTCATCTACCCGGACATCGTTCAGCAGTTCTTCCCGTCGGATCAGCGGGCGGCTGATTTCGTGATAGCTCGTGTTCGCCCCGCGCGAACGGTTGCTCGCTTCCCAGCCTTTCCCCGACGTGCCGGTATTGCTGCCCACGGATGTCGCCATGACACCATACTGACCGAAGGTTTCTTCCAGCTCTTTCGCGGTATCGAGATCGGAGATCGCAACATATGTCCGATGTGCGGCCGCCTCGTACCATGCTCGCTTTCCCTCACGGCCCCATTGTTCTTCGAGTTGTCCGACCGACTGATAGAGCAATCTCAGGGTAATACCGTATTTGCGCCCGGCATCCCGTGCTGTTGCCATGATCCGCATAGGACCGAGACGTGCGACTTCGTCCAGAAGGAAGAGGACACGATTCCGAATATTGCCATCAGCTTCATAAACGGCATTCAGTAACGCCCCTATAATCGTGCGACCAATTTCGGGTGTGTTTTCCAAAGCCCGCAATGGCAACTGTACGAAAACATCCATCTTGCCATCGACCAGATCTGACGAGCGAAAACTGTCTCCGGACACCAGGTCCGCAAACGCAGGATTACTGAGCCAGGCTGTCTTGTCATCGGCATTGCCATACACCCCGGAAAACGTCTCATCGACCAGTCCCTTGAGCGCGCCGGCCGTCTGGCTCGCATAGGCGCACGGACTGCTCGCATGGATCGTGTTCAGCAGATTCCGCATTTCTTCTTGCGGCGTGCAGACCCCGCTTCTCAGCGTCCGCAAGGTCTTTTCCTCGGCTGGAAGGTCCGGATCAAACATCATGTGCGCCAATAAACACGTCACGAGATTGCGGCCCTGCCGGTCAAAAAACTCGTTATTGGCGTCTTTTTTGGCACCACTCTCCCGGCATATCCATGACACCACGTCCTGTATATTCGTGATTGCTTCGGGCGAACGAATGTCGATCCAGTCCAAGACATTAAAGCCAACATCTCCACCGAGCCGCAGCTCGTAGACCTGATGACCCAGCGTTTCGCGGAACGGTCGAAGCATCGGCCCCAATTCTGTACTCGGATCAAGCACCACGGCAGAGCCCGTCCATGTGGTCAGCGTGGTGACGGCCGACGTGGACTTGAACGATCCCGGTCCGGCAAAAACCAGACTGTGGGTCGATCCTGTCTCACAGGGATCTATGAGCAATGGCGCACGGCCGCCCTGTCCCCATGTTTTCGGCTCTTTAGGATGAAAGGGCACCCTTGCATGCCGGTCTTCGTCCACGCGATAGGCTTCGCCTACAACGACACCTCCATATTCAGCGGAAGGACGTGGAAAGAGCTGCCTGGCCTGCTTCATTGTCATCCAGTCCGCATAGCCATGATTCTCTGTCACGCCACGGATAGGCCGTTGCCTTCGACTGAATATGGACGGGCGCAGAGAAGGGCCGATTGCACCACGCCGGAAGATCACCGCCAGCATTACCAGCGCAACCACAACACCGCCTGCCCCCGCGCCGATCTTGAGCCATTGCACTACGATCGGATTATCCCGGCCATACAGAAAATAGAGCCACCATTGATAGAAAGGATGCTCGAACGAGCCCGATAAACCCGTTCCCTTCAGAAAAACAAAAGACGCGACAACGGTCCAAGACACAAATACCATCAGAATTCCGAGGATAATCCGGGCGATCAAGACGATCGACTTGTTTTCTGACGCCATCGTGCGCTTCCTTTCAGTATTTCGTCAGAAGATCTGCTGCTGTCTCGCCTCTACGGCGCGCATCCGCTGCCAGCCACACTTCGCCGATGGAATAGATCTCGCCTGTCGTCTCGAAGGGCACGATTACGTCAATCGCGGCGGAGAGCATGTCCACAAGAGTTTTGTCTTCTAGCGCCGCCCCCTGGGGCGAGCCCTTGATAAGCGAGAAGAGCTTCTTGAACGCCTGAACCGGATTTGCGCCATGAATGGTAGAAATCGAACCGGGATGCCCCGATACGACCTCATTGAGATATGTCCATGCGGCGTCGTCGCGAAGCTCCGCCGGCAAGATCCGATCCGGTCTCATGCGCAGACTTGCGTGCAAAAGGTCTTCCGCACTGACCGAGCTGATTCCTGTTCCCGACTTTGAATAGAGCAACCGCACATGGTTGGGGTGCGGAATAACAAGCTCTAACGTGTCTTCGATCGTTATCAGCCGCTCATGCAGCGGAATGGCCGAAATCAGCGTTCGGCCCATCGTGGTCTTTCCAGAGCCCGTCGCCCCGCACAGCAGCATGGTCATACGGTTCCGTACACACGCAGCGAGGAAGGCTTCGAAATTGCCTTCATCGTAATACCGCAGAACCTCTTCGTGCCGTTTCTCTTCGGCCTCTGTCCGTTTATCCCAGCGGTTCCAACGCGCAATGTTGTACCGCTTTGTCACGGAACTGAGGGCAGCCACACTCCCCCCTGGCCGCCGGATCGTCAGGCTCACCGTCCCCGCGGGTACGGCTGGCGGCAAACACACTTGCAGACGCTCCCCGTTTGGCAACTCGGTAGAGCACAGAGGATGCCGTTCACCCACGTCCTGTTTGCGCAAAGCTCCTGCCAGGATCGCGATGTCTTCCAGATCCGTATAGCTCAAGGGAAGAGCGTGTTGTGTAAACACACCCCTCTGCCGAACAAAAACCTCTCCGGGCTTATTAACGCAGATCTCTTCCGTCGCCGGGTCTTCGAGCCAGCCCGCAAGGGGCTGCATCAGGAAACGGAGCTGTACCGCTGCTTCATTGAGCATTGCTACCTACCGTTGGCTTCAGGTCATAGATGTCCGAGAAATCAAGATCGCGCGCGACAAAAATAGCGACCGTCTTTCCCTGTGCTTTTTCTCCAGTTGGTTGAATATTGATGTCCGCTTGCAACGCCGTATTCGCGACTGTCTGCCCGTTTGACTGGAATGAATTGAAGTATGCACCGCTATTGTTGCTACCAACCCGGGATGCCAGCTCGACCCCGGCATCGAGACCACCCTGAATCACGCTTAGAAGAATGGCGCTGCCAAAGCGCGACCACCAGTGATTGTTCACCGTCACTTTAACACCGCTCTCGCCCAGCTCACCCGTCGCGGGTGATGCAAGATCAATGATGCCGTGTTCCGGTGTCTCTGCCCGATCCCAAATCACGAATGCCCGGTCTTCACCGCGCATTAAACCGTGCTGCATCTCACCGGTGACAATCGTCCCCTTGTCCATGAGAACCACATTCCCCGTTGTGCTCCGCACATCTAGGGGAATCACACATTTCGCGTATCCGGCGAGTTGAGTGTTTAGCTTGGTCTGAAGAATGCACGGGATAATTGTCCCCTTCGTAACCAGAAAGTCCGGGTGCGGAAGCAACCGCGCGCGCGCTTCCTCCAACACTGTCGGCTTTAGCCGAACGGCCAGTGACCTATCCCCCTGCGGATCTTGTCCGGCCGGGGGCTGTGCTCCATTGACCGTCACCGTCTTGGGAGATTCCTGCGCAGACGCGGGCTGAGGTGCAGAGCTTCCCCCCGAGCCTCCTGACGCGGCAAAAATCGGGCTTTCTGCCGGCGTTACCTCGTGATGCGTTGCTTGCGCAGGCATAAAAAACCGCTGCGGAGCTTGCTGCGGCATTGGCAGATTTTGGTCTGTAAGAGCAGGTGGCGGTGTCAGCGGTGCGCTGCGCATGTGCGTCCCAGCCGCTACGACAGGCTGATTATTCTGTTCCTCTGTTTTCTTCGCTCTATCGAGAGCACGAAGCCAAATAAAACCCAGCGCAACTACGACAACGAGTATGAAAATGCCAACCTTTTGCCATGCGTTTAGTTCGCGTCGATTGTTGTTTGATACGAGAGAGCCGCCGTCGTTAATTCCACTATTGTTGTTTTGTTCGTCGCTCATTGGGCGGCCTCCTTCAGCGTGCGGACCACGTTCGGGCTGATGGTATTTGTGCCTGGGTTACGACCAACCGGATCAAATGCCTTGTTGAAGACGCACAAGACGGTGTTTCCATCTCGCAGACGCCATGCTGGGGCGAGATGATCGGCAATCATCAGTGTTCCCCACCCAGCCGGATCGTTCTTCACGCTATAATTGGCAGTCGCTTCTTTGCCGTCCGGATTGATCGTGAAAAGCGAGGGAAGACGCACATTCCCCGGAAACCGGAAAACAGTGATGTTTCCATTGTCCCATACTTCGATAGGAAGAATAGAACGATCACCCTGAGCAATGTATTTCCAATTCTTGGGACCGAAATTCGGGTCTTTTGTTTCCCGTTCCATCCTTTCATGCGCGAGCTGAAGTTCCAACTCTTTTGCTCGTGCCTCGGCCTGAGCCCGCTCCTGTTGCTGCCGGGCCAGGACGGCTGCACGACGCGCTGCGGCTTCATCAGCGGGATAAGTGAACTGCACGCTGTAGTAAACGCCGTCCGTCGCATTCGCGAGCGACGCACTTGCAACTGTCGTCACTTCAAAGACGTATCGCCGCTCGGCACCGGTATCGTTTCGTGTCAACACGATAACAGGCTGAAGGCCAAGCCCCTGTGTCGCTTTGAAGAAAAGATAGTTCCCTGCCGGGGCTGCCTTCAGATGTATGCTGTCACTCACTGCGACGCGATCGACGGTTTCATGAGGACTGAAACCAACCACCAGTGTCGCCCCCACGGCAGTCGAAAGATGAACAACCTGATCCGCTACATAAGGCACGTACCGCATTCGCGTGTCATGACGGCTGGGTAGAGGGTCTTGCTCTGCAAATGCGGGCACGACCGAAAGAGAGGTCGCTGCAAGGAAGGCAGCAACTGCGAGACGCTGAATCATACCCCATCCTCCGACGACTGATAGGACGTGACGATCACACCGCCCGGATTTGCCAAGCGGGCACTGGCCGGAAGATCCGTGACCCTCTGAATCTGCACAGTCGCGGTCCAGGTCGTCGTCTGTGGGCGCGCTCCCTCCATCGACACAATGCGCCGGAAGCGCACCTGAATGACGTTATTGCCAATGGGAGCGAGAGACAGACGTTCGGCGTCGATCTGGCCCCTTTTTCCAACCGTTACCTGTGGGCTCTTGGGGTTGGGGAAATTAAACCACGACTGATATTGCTCTCTGACTTGTTCGTTGCTCATGAGAGAAACCGTGTCATAGGCATAGCGCGCCGTGGCATATGTATAGCCCTCGCGCAGCCGAACATATTGCCACACCGCTGCATTGACGACTGCTTCGTCCATTGTCTTCGGCAAGCGTGACATGGAGATCTCGCTATCAACCGTTCCGTCCGGGCGAACCCACAACGGCATGGGCACCAGCTTTTCCAACGGCAACAGCGAAGCAACCGACCAGGCCAAGCCGACGTTAGCCAGCAATGAAATTCCTAAGCCGATCGTCAGGTACTTATTGATCTTGACGACCGCGCGCGCTCGCGACTTCTGGAAATTCTCGACCTGCTCATAATATTCCGCCATCTTTTCCTTCGGAACGGGCGGGACAAATTTCTGATCTGTCATTTATGCCCAATCTCCTTTGGCTTTTTGAGGTCCGCTTCTGTCGGTTTCCAGTGCCCCGAGTTCAGAGCAAATGTCGGTCCTTTGCATTTTGGGACCGGATCGTGACTTGCGCACGCCGATAAAACAGAGAGCATGAGTACAGAAATACTTATACGGATCTTTGCCATCCGTCTTACTCCCCTAGTAATGTTAAAACTTAACTTAGTTATTTATTAGAAGACTTCCTGCCGATGTTGGCCCCTGCCTTTGCGACAGTCCCAACACCACCCGTTGCGCCGCCAATGATTGTATTCAGGATTGCCCCAGCAGGATTGAGCGATACTCCCCCGCCGATAAAAGCAGCAGCAGCCGGCAACGAAATAAGAATAAAGGTCGATACGGCAATAAACATCGCCGTCTGTTCCATAATCTGAATGGCAATACCCGGCGTTCCCGCAGCAGAAACTGCATTAAGATTACAGGCCAACATATAAGTCCGTATGCCTGTCGCCACGATTATCATCGTAACATCAACAAGCAATGACAGGAGAGCGAGGCCCACCAGCTTTCCTATCCATCGTTCGGAAATATTTCTTGTCGCATCGAATAGGAAACCTGCAATGACGAATGGACCGAGAGACAGAATCACCGCAGTCATGAGGCTTGAGCAGATGTAGATGGCAAAAGCTATTGTCAGCATCGCACCATCTGCGATCGCTATCATTGCCAGCTCAATCAGATCGACAACCTGAAACCAATGAAGTTGCTTATCTATTGTTGCCGAATAATTGACGAGGCTGTTCCAGATGTCGTCCAGCAATTTAGGTGTCGAAGCCGTAGAGCTGGATACCGAACTCGCAGCCCAAGTCGGAAGCACAGTCTGGAAAAGATTCACGACGTAACCGTTGTATATGCCAGCTTCCAAGATGAATGCGGAAACTAGCGTCACCCGAATAATCCTTGATATGCCGCGTCTGGCATCCAGATCACCACGCATGACGAGTACGCCCTGGACAATCACCCACAGAACAATCAACGCCGTGAACGGGGACGCCACAGCAGACAGTCCTTGGCTGATGACATTCGATGTCCCGGTCGAAAAAGCTGTCCGTAGGCTTGTGTCGAAGTCTTCAAATGGCGTCGTCATAGTCTTTACCCCGCGTCAACGGCGCACCGTCTTTAAGTTCACGTCTATTGCCGACCGCTTCCCTTTTTGTTGGCTGCCGAGGCTGCGTTTCTTGCTGCGCTACATACGGCGGCCGGGGGAGGATGGTTCACCCCGCACAAAGCCAGCACGATGTCACGCTGCCGCTTGTCCACGTAATAACCCGGCTGCGTCATGTCGTCCGTTGCTGGCTGGGCCGGGGCTTCGGCACCTGTCTCAGCCGCAACGGCATTCCTACAATCCGGATAATTCTCATACGTCCGGTCGTTCATGCACTCACGGTTTACCTGACGCCGTTCGGCCGCGTGCGATGAATACCATTCCACTGTATGCTCCGCGGCATTGGGTAACGGGTGAGCAGAAGCCACACCACTCGCAAGCACGCCCAAAGATGCCACAACAAGGGTCTTGTAACCGTTCACAGCATATCCCTTCACTGGATGGCCGCAGGGAAATAAGCAGCGGTCGCTTCGTCGTCCTTCCGCGCCGCCTCTTGCTCCTGCAATTCCTGATTTCGGATCTGCGCCATAGAGAGAGTCTGAAGATTTTGGGCCGCAGCCGCCTGTGCCTGGATGGCCTGATTCTCGACGGCTATCCGACCGTTAATCGTGCTGACCTGCGTAATATCCTTTGCGTTCGACAGTTCCTGCTTCATTTCATCAAGCGAAGCGAGGCGCTGGTTAATAGAATCAAGGTTCTGCGCTGCTATACCTTGAATGTTTGCTAAAGAAGTTTCTCTCTGCTGATATGACTGCGCAACTGGATCTGTTCCCGTAGCTGAATACCTGTTCAGGCTCATAAATGACTGACCATAGCTATTCAGTGTATTGGTTGCTCCCGTGATCTGACCGGTTGCTTGTGTAACTGTCGGCAGAGGATTTTGCAGATTGGCGCTGTTGAAAGTCGTCAGCATCCCCGTTGCAACATTCGGAATGTTCTGAAGGAGCTGATATTGCGCTTGTAGCTGCTTCAGCTCGTCCATCATCTGATTGATTTCATTTGTGGTATTGGTGACGCTTTGCGCAATGCTTGCATTATCAAATACAGCTACCTGCGCATGGGCGGCATCCGCTCCAATGAGAGAAAACCATACCACTGCAACCAGACTATATGCCTTCATCGTGCCCTCCCTCGCCTCAGTCTTTCGCTTCGTGGTAACGGGCCATGAAATGGTCGAGCCACTGGCTCGGATCGGCCCCGTATTCTGCCCTCAACCGTTCGGCAAAATTCGCTCGATTGGCGCGGCCGGACAGTACCGCGATGTATTCCGGCATGGAGGACAGATCGAATTCACAAATGACGCTGCCGTTTTCCCGCTTCATGAGAAACCGTTTGGGATCACCCACCATCCCTTCCCGTACAGCACGATACTCGCCCTCGGTGCAGCTTAGTCCCGTGATGTAGGCGTGCCGGTCAGCCGTGGGAGACGGGTAGAGAATCTTTGTCATGCACTGCGCAACGAGCGACGAACCCAGCTTTGATTCCAGAACGTGCTCCGGCTGTTGTGTCGCCAAAATCAGCATCCCGTTGTTTTTACGAACGGTCAGCAGGAACTTGTCGATTACAGCGGCAAATTTCGGGTCCAAAAGATAGGCCCTAAATTCATCGCAGCTCATAAGAAAACGTCGGCCGTCAACCACCTTCTCGATCCGATAGAGCAGATACGCAGCCGTCGGGGCGCATATTTCGTCATGATCGAGAAAAGCCGTCAGATCGAAGCCTGTTATGGCACTCGACAGATCCACTTCATCGGTTTCGCCGTCGAACAGCCATCCCAATGCGCCGCCTCTGCACCAGCGTTCCAACCTGGCACCAGCTCCCTCTTCTGGCCCGTGCATCAAGAACTGGCGCAATCCAGCAAGTGAGCGCATTTCGACGGGATAGGACATCTGCCGTTCGATCCCCCGTTGCAGTCGCTTTGCATCTTCTGACGAGACCGTGTCCTTGCCGTCACTCTCAATCAGCCCGGTGAGCCACTGCCGCAGAAACTCCCGATCCTCGGGCGTGTTCGTCAGGCCACGCAACGGCGCAAGGCCGCAGGAAACACCACGCTTGAGAACAAGATACGTGCCACCAGTAGCAAGGACCAGAAGCTGCCCTCCCCGATCCTTGTCGAAGAATACGACGGCACCGTTCACCTCAGAGAGCGCCTGTTCCATCATCGCCATAATGAATGTCAGCAGGGTCGTCTTGCCCGAGCCGATCGGGCCAAAGATCGCCGTCATGCCCACATCCTTGACGTGAGGCACATAATCGTAAGACGTCGCACCATCCGTCCGAAAACGGGCGATTGCCGTGCCCCAATGGCCTTCGCGTGCTCCTGCCGGAAAATTGTCAAAGGTCGAAAAGCAAGCAAAATTATTGCTGTTGATAGCGCCGGGACGGGTGCGGTACTCCCAATTTCCGGGCAACTGTGACCAGAATGCGGCCTCTAGGCCGATACCTTCCTGTACGACTACTGCACCGGCATCGGTCAGCCGTGCCCGCGCACGAGCAGCATTATCGCCTAGCTGCGCAAGGGTATCAGCATAAACTGCCAATGAAAGATGATGCGATCCGAAGACAAATTCATTCGATATGAGCTTATCTACGGCATCCGTGAGCTGGTCGATCTGGCTGGTCGCCTTGTCACCTGCGCTTACCATCTGATTACCCTTCAGCGTCAGCTTTTCATCAGCCTGTGAGCGTGTCAGAAAGCCAAAGGACTGACTTACCACGAGGGGAAAACCCACACTGAGCAGGGCATTCAACATTCCGGGCCTGGTCTTGGCCGGATATTCACGGAACGAAAAAATGCCACCGACATAGCTCCGATCCAGAGAACGAACTTCGAAGCCACGTTTGCCGCAGATTACCCGATCCGTGTAAATGGACGCTCCAAGATGTCCCGATACAACCGGGACAGGCATCCAGCGTGCAGAGATGATGAGACGCAACGCCTCGCCGATTTCAGTGAAGACGACATCATCATGCTCACGCAGCCCCAGGCGCCGCACGCTATAATTGTCGAGAGCAGACGAAACGATCTGCCAGACATCTTCAAGCTGCCTGACTGTCGCGTCACTGGCCTCTGTCGCCTCGCCTTTACCCACCCGAAAGAGCTTGCTGCCCATCTTGCCGAGTGCATTCCGGGGAGTCACCACAACAGAGAGAAAATAGTCGTTTCTAAACAAACGATCTTTTAGAACTCTTCTATTGTAATCTTCATGAAGTCTCGACGCAAAATCTGACCTAAAATGCGTCTTTGGCAATCCCGGCACATCCGAATGCCGTACCATGTGAGTCGTAATTGTTACGTTATCATCGGAGATATTCCGAAGGACAGTATTCATATTGCGCTTGCGGCCATTACGGACGACAGTATCTTCCAGCTCGAAGGGAACGCCTTTGACGTAGCCCATTGCCATAACTGATCCATCACGAAGCAGAATGACATTTTCCGTAATGTGCCCAACATACGGAAGATAAATCTCACCTGAGCGTTCGCCATAACCGGGATTGCCAAACATCACACGATGCCCCTCCCCCGTTTATGAACCTTCAGCGGATTTGGGCTGACAGATGCCCCGCCCCACAAGGAACTATCCAAAGAACGTCCGGCCGTCTTCAAAAACAAAACTACCACGCCAACCGCATTATAGTCTCTCGCGACAAGTATTCGCGATCCGAACCAAAGCGGAACCATTACTGCTTCATATAGTGGGTTTTGAAGAAGGACCATTATGAGCCCAATCATCGTCAGCAATAGTGCAGCTACCGGCAGAGGGACCCCTGCCAATAGCGCCGGACGGGTTGCTGCAAGAAAGAGGGTGTCTTCTTCCAATTTTTCCATGAGTCACCCGGTAACCATGGACCCGAGATAGGCCGCGCCAAACATTAAGAGGATACCGCCAACCATTCCGGCGAATATACCCAACGAAAGACGGCCGAATGCCAGCATCAATCCGGCAGCCGCGAGTACGACGACAGCAATGCTCTTGCCGAAATCACCCAAGATGAATGTGCAGATATTGTTAATCATCTGTGTGGGCGTTGAACCACCAGAAACAGTCTGTGCATGGGCCACTGCCGGAAGAACAGATAGAAAAACCACCCATGCAACCAGACCCGCCTTCAAGCGTGGACTACGAACTGCAACGTAATGACTGGACGACAGCATATCTTATTCCTTGCTCAGTTGAGGAAAAACGGCCGAACCATCCCTAGCCTGGACAAACAACACCGCATCTGAAGCCCGAGGATCATTTCCTTTTTTCTTGGTGTCAGACGCTGTGCTGTATTCGAAGCTGCCCCACACGTCCCACACCGGGGGGGCGTTTGGATCAGTAGGAACAGCAACCTGTTGCGGCTGGGGAGCGGCCGGCACGCCGCTCTGACCCATGCCTACATCGAGCGCAGGAACAACCTTGCGGGCAGATGCTTCCACCTTGCCCACATAGCCATTCGTAAAGCCGCGCTGTGCATCTCCGGTATTGTATCGGGAGATTGTTACCCGAAGCGCCTTCTGCTGCGCCTCGTGGCTCTCACCGCCAACATAGGTATCGGATAGGATAATCGACGCCGCACCTATCGAAACACAGGGGTCAAACGCATCCTGAACCCGTAATCCAAGAGCGGGCAGGTTATGCGAATTGATCTGCATAAGCCCAAGATCGACCGAATGGCCGATCGAGATCAGTCGGCTTGCCAGCTCCGCAGCTTCGGCATCTGTTTCCAGATTGAACGCTTTTTTCGTGTTGTTGTCGTGAACCAGAAATGGATCAAACCCTGATTCAGTCTGCGCGATCGAGGCCAAAGTAATAGGCGCGACATTCGGACCGCATTTCAGCGCGAGCTGTCCGAAATCCTTTATTGCCAAAGGCTGCGCGCACACTTCGCCCGCTGCGAGCGGTAATAATAACGCGGCAGCAGCAAAGTGTGCGGTTTTTAGATTACTCTTTGTCGCCTTCCGACGTGACCATATCTGCGGGATGGTCGCCGAGATCTTCAGGAAGGACGCCCACGAACGTATGAAGCGCGTTGTCGCCAGACGGATAAATCGTGATCCGTCCGTCGTAGCCGATGCTGCGGATGGTCTTATAGAGACTGCCGAGATTCTTGTACGTTCGTACGCCTTCGGTTCGGAACCTGGAAAGAATCCTGAACGTGCGGCTTTGTGTCCAGTCCGCTCGGAAATAGACCACAAAGACCGGTCCTTCATCGCTGTCCGGTCGTGCGACGATGAAAACGCCCAAAATTTTCCCGCCGTCCCGAAGTCCGACCTTGATGTCTGCCAGCTCGAACGGTTCCAGCAAGTGACAATCCCCCTTCCTACAATAGCCTTCTCCTGAACGCGGAGAGGCCCAGCAGGAAAACAAACCGGGGCGTTAAGTTTTGGCAAGGCCGAAGAATTTCGCATGGCAAGGACGAAACCTCTCGTTTGAGACACCCGATCGTCAGCGATCTGACCGCATCGAAATATCTTGCCTTGTAGAAATATCGAATTTTTCTCACGAGCCGCAACAAAAAAAGCCTTGGTCCGAGAAGTCGTTCAGGCTGATGAAATGATCTCGAACAGCGGTAATCCGTGGAAATTTAGAACAAATTACGTTCGACTTCTGTCGAACATAACGGAATTGTGACAAATGTAAAGAAAACGATCAGGCGTGAACGACGATATTTGTTATGTGGGATTTTCACTTTTTTTCGTGGCAAAAATGGTGCTGAAATGCCGTTCATGCTCAAAATAAATTTGTATCACTTTGTATATTCGTACTGATATTATAAATACGGAAAAAGGCGTTATAAACGATTATTCCACGTTTCGTTTGATGGTTCTGTATACTGTTGGGCGAGAAATAGAGAATACATCAGCTAAATCACTGATAGAATACTCACCAGTTTCGTGCATTCTGCGTAATTCTTGCTGTTGCCTTACGCTAAGTTTTGGCTTTTTGCCTTTTAGTTTACCTTTTTGTTTGGCAATTAACATGCCCTCGCGTGTTCGCTGTCGCACCAAATCGACTTCAAACTCGGCAAATGTTGCCAAGACGTTAAAGAACATCTTGCCCATTGGGTCAGTCGGATCATAGACGTTCGAGCCGATTGCCAGCTTCGCCCCTTTGGAGGTCAGCATTTCGGCAATGCTTCGCGCATCGGGAACAGATCGGGCGAGGCGATCAAGCTTCGGCACGACAAGCGTGTCACCCCGCCTTACCGCAGCCAGTGCCTGGTCAAGACCCGGCCGCTCCCGCTTCGTGCCAGAATATCCAAAATCGACATAGATGCGATCTTCATCCACCCCGAGAGTAGCGAGGGCAGCGCGTTGCGCGGCCAGATCCTGTGTGTCCCGTGAGCAACGGGCGTAACCGATCAGCATCATGTAACGTAAAGCCCCCCTCTATTGAGATTATTACCGTACCACCCTTATGAGACGAACTTTGTGTAGGGTTTTCGTTCCGCTGTCACGTCTTTTGAAAGTGTCCGTTTAACGATCGTCTTATGAGACACTATTTTTAAGAGGAGAACGGCATTGTCGTACCGGCCCGCCCTCACCGCTGCTGTTTCCCAACTGGTTTCACGTTTGAATGTCTGCCTGGTGTCAACAGTCCGAACGGTATTGCCAGCGAGCTCGTCCAAAAATGCCGCGTGGCCTCATCCAGATTATTTCACCAGCCCATGCCGGCGCGGTCATAGTCCGTCGGTTCGCGGCTAATATCCTCGGGTGTCATGTCGATAACCCTCTAGACGGAGACGATCGTCTTGGTGGCCTCACTGTCCAGACGATGACCCTGCCTAGGGGGAGAGTATCCCGCGAAAAAACAGACTCGCATCAGAACGGCTTATAGGCCGGATATGACCATGTGCTGCTTCCTGGGCACTATCTGAGTAAGAAGATCATGAGGGCTCGTTTCCACCGCGGAACCCCGTTCGATCGCATACGATCAGCGAGCACCCGATCAGTCGCGAATGTGTTCTTGAACATCGGGGAGACAGCTAATCGCTTAGCGACAGCGGCTTTCTCGCGTCGCAGTCGTTTTCGCTCCCTGATAATCAGGATGTCTCTCAGAAAACCCATTCTTCGTTTCCTCCTAGGTCTGCGCATAGCGCCGCGCCGAAGGCGAGCGGCGCCCTCCCCTTAAATCTATCAAAAAAAATCTTATTGAAGTTGTCCGGTGGACTTGTGGTCAGAGCCGGAGCGTGTGGGCAGGTCGAAGAGCTGTCCACACGCTTCGAGCGTTCGCCCTTGGGCGACTGTCCACAAATCCACCGGAAAACCGCAGGCAACTACCGGAAAAACCTATCGGTTTATTTATCGGGAATCATACCGGTTTTAGGGGGGTGGTGATTGCACCGTCCTTACGGGTGGCGATTGCACCGTCTTTTGGGGTGGTGATTGCACCGCATCCGGGTGGCGATTGCACCGGGATAACTTTTTTATCCACAGAGGCGAGCCTTTCTCCAAAAAGGGTGGCGATTGCACCGTGTTTTTGGTGGCTGTGAGGCGGATAAAAGGGGTGGTGATTGCACCGTCTTTCCTGCGGAGATCCGCTTGGAAAAAGGGTGGCGATTGCACCGTCTGTTTCTGAGGACGAATCGGACGCAAAGGGGTGGCGATTGCACCGCACCGAGGATGTCGGAATCGCTCCCAAAAGGGTGGTGATTGCACCGTGATAAACCGGGAGACACGCTGTCCAAAGGGTGGTGATTGCACCGCCCATTATACCCGAATTTTTGAGTTAAGCCTCTGACCCAATTACTTTTTGAAAAGAGACAACGGTCTGTCGCGGGACAGGGGGTGGCGATGCGATCAGCCTCAGACCCGTTCGAACCTGTTCTAGCTTCGCATCCGGATAAACAGCCGAAACCTGTCGCAAGGCTATCAGGAATGCCTTCTTGAAATTCTTGTCGTCCGTATATTCCTGCCCAAACTGTAGCCGAAGGTTGGACCAGGTGAGCCGTTCGCCAGATCCCCGCACGCGATGAAGCCGATGGGCAAGCCACGTATAGATGTCGAGTGCCAGTGCGGAATGCTGCAAGCCCTCAAGTGCACGAGGATCAAGGGGGACGGCGTTTTCTTTTAACTCGTGCCAGAATTTCTCGGACAGTTCGATTGTGCTGTCTTTAGCGAGATTTTTGGTCCACGCATCGAATTCGTCTACCGGTCGGGCGTTCAGATTGCGCGACCCGTAACCGAGCTTCATTTCACAGGCGCACAAGGCGTTCATCTGTGCCCTGAATGCCTCACGGGATGGGCCGTTTTGGCTGATGTTCAGCCGTTTCATGAATTCGCTGATGGTCCGGCCGACCGCGACAGTGCGCGATTTGGTCCGGATGGCTTCGGTACTGATATGGAAGAGGGCCAGGCGCGGCTTTGTCCCATAAGGAACGAAGAGCTTTTCCCAATGACCGTCGTTGTACATTTCGCCGGCTGTAATGAGCAGGGACGCCTTGCCATTGTTTCGCTCGAAGCGCGTTTCCTTCGTCCTTTTGCGGGGGAGCCCGACTTGGCAGAGGACCGTGTGCATGAACTCAATGTCGTCAGGCGGTGTTGCCTGGATTTCGGCCGAGAGCTGGATGACGCGCGCGGTTGTCGGAGAAAGCACAAGCTCACTCTGTTCAGGCGGTGATTTGCGTTTGCTCATTCGTCCGATCCCTCTCTTCCCTGCTACGTTGTTCAGCAT